>JAZRDN010000041.1:0-16483 GCA_045660295.1 Eubacteriales bacterium | reverse complement strand
AGCAGTTAAAATAATGCGTACAATGCTATTGTAAGCGCTTGTGTTTAAATTTTAGCTGTATTTATAAAAATGGTGTAGCTAAAAGCTTGGGGCGTGAGCCTGCGTAGCGCACGGGGGAGTTAAGAGGGGCATATAAATCGGGTTTGCGTCAGCAAATTTGTGCCGTTCAGGCACAAAACGATTTATTTGTTTGCGCTTTAAGCGCAACCGCCCCCTCTTACGCCTAAAAATCGGGTTTGCGGAGCAAATTTGCGGTGTTTAACCGCAAAACGATTTTTTGGCATGTTTCATTTGGTTCGTTTCTTGTCGCGCGACAAGAAATGAACAAGCCCCGCCAGTGGGGTTATTGGGGGATGTACGTGTTGCCTTGAACAGTGAAATCGGCTAAAACCGTGTCAACCAACGTCAGTATCTGGGGCAAAAGCGCGTAAACGATTATCACACAGATGAACGCTATCAGAAGCACGAAGAAAAAGGTTCCGTAGCCGCTTCCGTTGTCGTTGAAGCGCATCTCGGCGGTGTATTTGTTCTTCTCCGCTATGTAGTATCTGCATTCGCGCACCTTTTTGGTGAACTTCGGCTCAGTGAAGGACGGTAAGCGCTTGCCATGCTTCGCCGCTTCCTTGCGGTTGGCTTCATAGGTTTGGCGAGCCTCGTTTGTGCTCTTTATAAACTCGTCCTTTTCTATGCTGTTGACAACTCGCCCTAAGGTGTAGCCCTTAAGCCCCCATATGACCGCCAAATTTTTTGTGAATCCAAGCTCGTCGAGCGTCTTTGCTTCCTCGGGCGTTACCACTCCGTCGGCGAGCAGCTTTCTGACGAACCTGCCGAGTATCTTCTTTGTGTATATCGAATAAAGCGCCGCCAGTATGACTCCAATGAAAATTCCAAACACGATAACGTGTATGTTTATGATACTGCTGCTTCCGAGGTCGAAATTTGTATATCCCGACAGATCGGGGTTGAAGGACTCCTTGATGCTCGTTATAAGATTGCCTAAAAATTCATTCCAGCCTATGTTTGCGAGAATTTGCAATTAAATCTTACCTCCTTGTGCGTAATTTAAAATTTTGGCAGTAAAAAGTCAACTCTTCACTGCCAAAATCAAATTTACTTTTTGATGATGTCGCAACCGACGTACTTGCGGAGAACCTCGGGCACTGTTACACTGCCGTCGGGGTTCTGGTTCTGCTCAACGATTGCGGGGAATACGCGGCTGGTCGCCAGACCGCTTCCGTTGAGAGTGTGGAGATACTCGATCTTGCCGTTGTCTCTCTTAACTCTCATCATTCCGCGTCTCGCCTGATAGTCGCGAGCGTTGGAAACCGAGCTTACTTCCTTGTATCCGTCCATCGAGGGGATATGGATCTCGATATCGTATGTTCTCGCCATAGATGCCGAGCAGTCCTCAGCCGCCAGCTTAACCGTTCTGAAGTGGAAACCGAGCCCCTTTACGATGTTCTCGGCGTTAGCTACAAGCTCCTCGAAGGCCTCGTCGCTCTTTTCGGGAAGGGTGTACTGTACCATTTCAACCTTGTTGAACTGATGTCCTCTTACCATTCCTCTCTCGTCGGAGCGATAGCTTCCCGCCTCGCGTCTGAAGCAGGGGGTGTAGCTGATGTACTTCTTGGGAAGGTCAGCCTCGGTGAGTATTTCGTCTCTGTGAAGCGAAACGAGCGCTGTTTCTGCTGTGGGAAGCATGAATCTGCGTCTCTCGTCCTCTGCTGTTTCAAGCCAGTAAACGTCGTCCTTGAACTTGGGGAACTGACCTGCGGTAAGTCCGCACTCGTAGCCGAGCATGTGGGGAACGAGCATAAGGTCGTAGCCGTTTCCAATGTGTGTGTCGATAAAGTAGTTAAGAAGTGCCCATTCAAGGCGCGCACCCATGCCGCCGTAGATCCAGAATCCGCTTCCCGAGAGCTTAGCGCCTCTCTTGTAGTCTATAAGACCGAGGTCTGTGCAGATATCAACGTGGTTTTTGGGCTCGAAATCGAACTTTCTGGGCTCTCCGTGGTATCTGAGAGGCTCGTTGTTTTCCTTTCCGCCGGGCTTAAGGTCTCTGTCGGGGAGGTTGGGAAGTCCAAGCATAAAGGATGTGAGCTGTGTCTCGGTCTCCTTGAGCTTGTCCTCGTTTGCCTTTGTGTCAGCCGAAAGCTGCTTCATCTTAGCAAAGAGCTCGGTGGTGTCCTTGCCCTCTTTCTTCATAGCGGGGATGAGCTTGGAGGTCTTGTTCTGCTCTGCCTTTGCTGCGTCAATAGCTGCGATAAGCTCGCGTCTTTCGCCGTCAAGGCGGAGAATTGCCTCTATTTCCTCTTTAGCGTCCTTGCCCTTTGCGGCGAGGCGGTCTACGACCTCATCGGGGCATTCTTTTATATATTTAATGTCAAGCATTTTTGTTGATCCTTTCGTGGTGTTTCGACAAATGTTTCACGTGAAACTTTTGGGTTTTAATTAAATCAGCCTTCGTTGAAGATGGTCTTGCCGCAAATAGCGGAAAGAAGCACTTCAAGGTCATCGTTGTCGTCAAAAGTGAGCTCTACAACTCTCTTGC
The DNA here is from genome assembly GCA_045660295.1 of Eubacteriales bacterium. Lineage (GTDB taxonomy): Bacteria > Bacillota > Clostridia > Oscillospirales > CAG-272 > RGIG8775. Next base: position 13,932 of record JAZRDN010000041.1, on the reverse strand, counting down.
GGGAGGTCTGGAGAATTCTTACCTTTCTTCCGAGCGCTTCCATTGAACGGCGTTCGAGATCTCTCATGTAGGAGCGAGCCATCATTTTGTAAGGCGAGGGAGCGGCAATCTCCTGCTCTGCCGCCTCTGCGGAGATAGCGTTGAGCTTCTTTACGGCGTTTTCGACTTCGCGAACCGACATGTTGTTTTCAAGCGCTTTTACCGCAAGGGGGTGCATATTTTCCTTGTTTTCGAGTCCGAGAATGGCTCTTGCGTGACCTGTTGTTATCATACCGTCGCGGAGCATTTCAAGAACCTCGTCGGGAAGGTCAAGAAGTCTGAGCATGTTGGCGATGGTGGAGCGGTTTTTGCCCACCTGAGCCGCCACTTCGTCCTGCTTGAGTCCGAAATTGTCGATAAGAGAAGCATAAGCCATGGCTTCTTCGACGGGGTTGAGGTCCTCACGCTGAACGTTTTCGATTATAGCAACCTGTGTTGCCTTGAGCTCGTCGCCGTCGATGATTACCGCGGGGATCTCCTCAAGACCGGCCAGTTTTGAGGCTCTCCAACGTCTTTCGCCCGCGATTATCTCGTAATTGCCGGCGGAAGTCTCGTCCTCACGCACAACGATGGGCTGAAGAACACCGAATTTTGAAATAGAATCAGCCAAAAGCTCCAAGCTTTCCTTGTCAAAGGTCTTTCTGGGCTGGCTTTTTCTGGGCTCTATCTGAGTGAGCTTTATCATTTCAGCGGGTCCCTTTTGTGCCGCCTCTGCCGCAACGCCGGCGTTGTCGTCGAATATTTCGAACAGTCCGCGGCCAAGGCCGCCTCTTGATTTTCTATCTGCCATTTCCTAACCCTCCTTATATTCTTTCTGCAAGTTCTTTTGCCACTTCAAGGTACTCTTTCGTGCCCTTGGCGTTCTTATCGTAGTAGTAAACGGGTCTGCCGAAGCCGGGAGCCTCGGTGGGCTTTACGTTTCTGGATATGCAGGTGTCGAACAGCTTGTCTGAATAGTGCTTCTTGAGCTCCGAAATGACCTGCATGGAGAGAAGAAGGCGCGAGTTGTACATGGTGATGAGGATTCCGCTTACAGCAAGCTCGGGGTTGAACTTCTGCTTGATGCCCTTGATGGTTCCCATGAGCTGAGAAAGACCCTCGAGCGCATAAAATTCGCACTGCATGGGCACGATAATTCCGTCGCTGGCGGTGAAAGAGTTGATGGTGAGCATGCCCAGCGAGGGGGGGCAGTCGATAATTATGTAATCAAAGTCATCGAGAATGGGCGCAAGTCCCTCCTTGAGACGGTAGGGGAGCTGTTCGTTCTCGAAAAGGTCGTAAAGCTCGAATTCCACACCCGCGAGCGCGATATTTGTGGGGATGAGCTTGAGATTGTCGAATTCTGTGTCGAGGATAGCTTCCTTTGCGGTTGCGTCGCCTGTGAGAATGTCCTTGCTGGACACTGTGAGCTGTTTTTTAGCTATGCCGATTCCGCTGGTGGTGTTGCCCTGGGGGTCCAGGTCTATCAAAAGAACTCTGTGCCCGAGGACGCCGAGCGAAGCCGCGACGTTGATTGCGGATGTGGTTTTGCCCACGCCGCCTTTCTGGTTAGCAAATGATATAACTTTTGCCATAGTGCATCTCCTTTTTGGGTTTTTATACATTGATAGTATACCACATTTGCGGTTGTTTTGCAACACCTTTTGACAAAAAACTGTTAAATTTTGAAAACTTTTTTGCAAAGACTTGTGTTTTGGTTTGCAAAAGATGTCGAAAAGGCTTGTTTTAGGCTGTTTCACGTGAAACGCGTGATGCGAGAGTTTTGTTTCACGTGAAACGTGGTTTGTCGAAGAATGTCTGATTTTGTTTCACGTGAAACGCGGCTGTCAACCGCCCTTTCTTACTGTCAGAGTGATGACCACGCATTTGTCGTCGCTTCTGCGGTTGATTATAAGTCTGTTGTCGGAGGATTTTTGGATTTTGGAGATGAACTTGTATATGTTTGAGCAGATTTTGTCGTGGGTGTAGGGCTGGGGTGGCTCTTGCTTCTGTACGGGTTGTTGCGGTGTTTGTATAAGCTCGGATATGTATTTTTCACTCTCTGAAACGTTCAGCTTGTTGCAGATTATGTGTTCGAGGGCTTGCTTGCGGAGATCGGGTTGGGTTATTCGTAGCAACGCGCGGGCGTGGCGCTCGGTCAGCTCGGCGGCGAGTATATCTGACTGTTCTTCTTCGGTGAGCCTTAGAAGGCGCAGTTTGTTGGCTATGGCTGATTGGCTGGATGCCATTTTTAGCGCTATTTCTTCTTGCGTCATGCAATATTTGGTTGCCAGTGAGGAAAAAGCCTTGGCTTGCTCGAACATATTGAGGTTTTCGCGTATAATGTTCTCTACAAGTGCCAATTCTGCCGATGTTTCGTCGCTGGCGTTGATAATTATACAGGGAACGTGGCTCATGCCCAACATTTTGCACGCGCGGAGACGGCGTTCACCGGCGACCAGTTCATACTTTGTGTTTGGCGCACTGGAGAGCCTGCGCACGCTTAGAGGCTGCAGGAGTCCGTATCTGCGTATGGAGTCGGCGAGCTTTGTGATTGCGTTGATGTTGAATTCGGTTCGCGGTTGTGCTGAGTTGGGCTGGATTTGCGACAGTTCTATGGAATATATGATTGCGTTTACGCTGTCGTTTTGATATGCGCTTTTTATACTTCCTTGTCTTTTCATTTTAATTTCTCCTTGTTTTTTGTTAGGGGTTGTCTATAATTTGTCTTCCTATTAATATTAACACCGAAGAAATGAATTTTCTGTCGCTTTGCGGCGCATTTTTATGGCTTTTTACTGTAATGTTGCGCACGGTGTCGATTGCAAGGAGATTTGTTTCTATATTGTCGGCGGAAAACGGCGTTGTGTCGAAGATGATCGAAGTTTGTTTCACGTGAAACGTCTGTCTTTATGGCGTGTCGAAAAATGTTCCACGTGAAACACGCAAACAAAAAGCCTTGCTGTTGAAGCAAGGCTTGGGTTATAATGATTTCTTTTTGATCTGGGAATAATTTCTCGGGTATTTGGTGTCTGTTGTGGCGAGTTTTCTCAATACAATTATTGATCTTTCGTCGTTGCTTGCGCTGTTCGTTAGCAATGAAAATCTATGCGTGTTGTCGGGGGTTGGTGCTTCCGCGCCCAGTTTTTTGCAAGCGCTTGCGGATGGCGTTGACTCCTCGTCATCGAATCTGCCTTTCATGGCTATAAACAAACCGCCTTTTTTTACAAACGGAATACAAAGCTCGGCAAGCACAGGGAGATTTGCCACCGCACGGGCAATGCAGACGTCGAAGCTCTCGCGCAACTCTGCGGTGTGAGAAAGATCCTCTGCGCGCCCTGCGATTGCGGTCAAATTGGTCAATCCAAGTCGTTTTGCGCTTTCGTTGACGTAATTTATGCGCTTTTCTGTGCTATCTATGCCCAGAACTGTGATATCGGGGCGCGCGATAGCCAGAGGGAGCGAGGGGAAGCCTCCGCCGCAACCTACGTCGCAAATTCGTGCGCCTTGCGGAATATACCTTGCGGCGGCAACTGAATCGGCAAGGTGCTTTGCTATAACCTCGGTTGGCTCGGTTATAGCGGTCAGGTTCATGTGCTCGTTGACCTCGAGCATGTATTCGACCATAGCGTGCATCTTGTCAACGATATCGTCGTCGCAGAACTCCGAAAGGCTGTTTAGCTCGAATATTTCTTTGTATAATTTGAAAAAATCTTCTTTATTCATGGTGGATTGGGGGCGGAGTGTGGCGTTTCACGTGAAACATTTTGCGAGCTGTTTCGACAAGTGCTGATGCAAACTCGCTTTACGATACTCCGAGAAGCCCGTCCTTTCTTATTCGTAAAATGATATGTGGTGCGAGTAAAGTGTAGATATTGCTTCTTCGACCAGCTCGTCGAAGGGCAGTTTGCGCTCTTCCTCAATGACCTTTTCCAGCTCGGGGCGTGTTTTGGGGTGCTTGGGAGTGAACACGGTGCAACAGTCCTCGAAAGGCAGGATAGACGTGTCAAACGTGCCTATTTTGCGCGCGATCTGCACGATTTCCTCTTTGTCGAGTCCGATACAGGGGCGGAACACGGGAAGGTCGGACATGCAGTCGGTGACGCCTATGGCGGGCATGGTCTGACTTGCCACCTGACCGATGCTTTCGCCTGTGATAAGCGCGCCGCATCCGCGTCTGTGGGCTATTTTTGTGGCAATTGCCATCATGTATCTGCGCAAAAGGAGTGTGAAGTAGTCCTCGTTGCAGTTTCTCGCGATCTCTTCTTGAATTTTTGTCAGCGATACTACGTGCACGTCAATGTCGCCCGCGTATTCGGAGACTATTTTCGCAAGCTCGAGAACCTTTTCTTTCGCGCGCTCGCTTGTGTAGGGGAATGACTCAAAGTGGATGGCTTCGAGCTTGACTCCGCGCTTGGCTATCATGTGACCCGCCACGGGAGAGTCGATGCCGCCCGACAAAAGCAACATTGCCTTGCCGTTGGTTCCGATAGGCATTCCGCCCGCACCCTTGAAACGCCCCGCATGAATGTACGCGCCGAACTCTCGCACCTCGATGACCACCGTTTCGTCGGGATTGTGTACGTCTACCTTGAGACGGGGAAGTGTGGAGAGAACAACTCCGCCCATTTCGCGCGCCAGCTCTATGGAGTTGAGGGGAAAGCTCTTGTCCGAGCGCTTGCACTCGATTTTAAAGCTCTTTTTGCCCGCGAGGAATTGGGGAATGTATTCTTTTACCACTCTCGCAATGTCATCAAGGCTCTTTTCCGCAATGGCGCAACGGCAGACCGAGGTTATTCCGAAAACCTTGCAAGCCGACTTGAACATGCCCTCGAAGTCGCACATTTCGTCCTTGGGTTCAATGTATATTGTGCTTTGCGCGCGGTAAATGTCAAATTCGCCGTGCATTCTTGCTTTTCTCTTTAATTCGCGGCAAAGTGTGTCCTCAAAATACTTGCGGTTTGCGCCCTTGAGAACTATTTCGCCGTATTTGCATAACAGAATTTCTTTCATTGTATTATATATACCTCTTTTGAAGATAGTTATTGTTAAAAATTCCCGCTTTTTGAAAAAAAGCAGGGCAAAAACTTTTTTGACATATTGGGCGGTTGCCGATTTGGGGATTGTTTTTTCGACTGACTTAAAAAACTCTTTGCAGAAAGGCTTTTTAGCGCCTTTTTGAAAAAGCGCGATAGTTCTCCGAAAAAACTAATCTTTGTAATAATTTGGGAACAAATGTTCCCAAACCTTTTTGCAGGCGTAGGTGTCGGCGATAGAGGAGTGGGGAATACCGTCCCACTCGATGCCCAGACATTCCATGGCGTCGGTGAGCGAAGCGTGCACCTGCTCGGGCTTGTGCTCGTGAATGTAGCGCACGAACTCGTTGGCGCAGCAGCATATCTTCTTGTGAAGCCATTCCTGCTCCTCGGCGGTCTTGTATATGTGCTTGATGTGGCTGAAGTCGGTTGACACGCCGTAGGCGATTATGGCGTCAGCATCATAGAACATTTGTTTCAAATCGGGTATCAGCTCCTCGAGAGTTGGGGAATCCTCGACCATTTCGGGGGTGATGCCGTGTATTTTTTCTGTCTTTTTCCACTTGTGTGTGTGGACGGGCTTGACAAAGGTGTTCATTACCAGCTCGCCCGCGCCGTTGACTATTGAGATCGAGATTATCTCATCTCGGTCGTAAAATCCCGTAAGCTCGAGGTCGAAAAACAGCACGCGCTTACGTTCCATGCCGAAATGTGTGGCTCTGTGCTCGTCGCCCTGTGCGCGGCGGACTACAAGGTCTTCGGCGTAGCACTTCTGGCAGAGCTTGCGGCGGTATCTGATGTCCTTTCCGCACTTGACGCACATGAGCGGAAGGCGGGTGGCTGTCTTTTTGTCGTAGAAGAACAGGGGGGCGTTATCGCGCATGGTGTACGCCACGGGCTCCTCCACTGTCTCATAATTCATTTGACCCAGCTTTTCCTTGGTGTAAAAGCCCTGCGCCGCGGCGCGCTTGATGTTCATGCGCGGAATGGGTGTGCCGTTGCCGAGTATGTATTTTTCTTTTTTTGCATCCGTAACGTACCATAATTCGGGCGGTGCCTCGATGATGCGTTCGGAGTCGAAATAATATTTAACGCTGCCGTCCTCGTTGTCCGAAAATGCTACGGGCTCACCCGCGGGCATAAGGTGCAGGTGGTTAAGCTCGTATCTGGAGAGATAATTTTTCTTTTCGGCAGTTGACGGATCTATGCACGGGATAACCGTTCCCGAGCGGAGTTTAAGAGTTTTTTTCAAGGCTTCCTCCGAAATACAAACATTTAAAATAGTATATCATAAAACGTGCGGATATTCAAGTGCTTTGCGAAATTTTATTGAAAAAAGACTCAAAAAATTGAAAAATGCAAAAAATGAATTTATTTTGGACGTATATATGCGGCGGTTTGTGATAAAACTATGTATAAACGAATGGGAATACAAAATTCGCAATTCGCAATAATAACCATATTTGGAGGGATAAATCAATGATAGCTGACAGAATAGCTTTGATATTGACCATAATCGGCGCGGCTAACTGGGGAAGCATAGGACTTTTTAAATTTGACATAGTTGCCTGGCTCTTTGGTGGTCAGGACGCGATGCTCAGCCGTATTATATATACCGTCGTCGCACTGGCCGGCGCGTGGTGTGTTTCGCTTCTTTTCAGAAAGAGAGTATCGGCGCACTCCTAACGGCGGTCCTCGCCGGACGGGCAATGGGTCAGCGTACGATTGTTTATGCTAACAACCTGTCACGTATCCCGCTCGGTCGCTGAACACGACCTCGTTGGCTTTGGGCAACAGGTGCGGTGATAAAAATTAAAATAGCACACGTAAACCAAGGCGACGGCTAAACACCGTCGCCTTTACTTTTTGCGCGGGCTGTTGCGCGAACATAGTGCACAAAAAAGAGGGTGGAAAATAGGCATTTTTTACAAAGTTTTGCTTTTTAAAGTTTTTTTGTGGGCAGTCGGTTGACTAATAGGGCAAAATGTGATAAAATATACTATGTAAAACCACCGTTATGGGGGATTCTGCGCCTTTTGCGGACTTGCCTTGGTGGGTAATTCTGTCGATACTTCCGATGACGATGGTAACTATACTGTTGACGGTAAGCCCATCGGATCGGTTCGTACCTTTGATTACAACGATGCGGGCTACGGCGACGCGTTCACATTCAGATTCTGTGACGTTGTAGACTTTGGTACAAAGTTCGATAACTTCAAGATTCAGGCTATGACCGCTGACTGATAAGGTCGTAAATTTAATAATCCACCCCTCGAACGAGGGTACACCAAGGGGGAACTATGCGTTCCCCCTTTCAATTGGTCAGCCCCTCGCCGGGGCGGGCGATTGGTCAGGTCGCGGAGGCGCGACAGCCCTGTAGGTCAGCGTACCGAGTTTGTGCGAACAACACGGTCGTCCCCTGCCGGGGAGGCAATTGGTCAGCGTACCGAGTTTGTGCGAACATAGCGGTCGTTGCCATCAGTCGTTCTCTCGACGAGAACTCCTTTGCTTTGGGTGCTCTAAAGTATTGTTTATATCACCAAAAGCCAACGAGTCGGTGTTTAGCCGACGAGTGGGATGCGGCGTAGTATGTGTTGCAAATAATAGGGCGCTGACCTAAAGGGCCGCGGCGCCTTCGCCGCTGGAGCGATTTGGGTAGGGACCCAAACGCTTGCGGTAGCTGTTGCCACGGCTACGCGCTAAACATTCCAAGCAGCCGGCGCAAATTGCTGATAGAGGCACAGACCAAAATCAATAATCCCTAAAGAAAAGTTTTTGGGGCGCCTTTTTCCAAAAAGGCGCAAAACCCCCATATAAAACTAACTACAAAAAGGAGAGACCATGAAGCTGAGCAGAGACGCGGCGCTGTTTTTGCGCAAGGCGCTGATATATTTCATTATAATATTCGCGGCGTCACTGTTGCAGACGTCCTTTTTGGCAGTTCTTCGCCCCCTTGGGGCGGTTCCTGACCTTGTGCTTTTGCTGGCGTTGGGTGCGGGCTACTTCTGCGGAGCTGAGAAGGGCGGCTTGTTCGGCGTGGCGGGCGGCGTGGTAGCTTACGCCATGGGCGACGTGGGCTCGGCTTTTCTTCCGCTTCTCTACATGCTTGTGGGCGTGGGGGCGGGAATGCTTGTGGAGAGCTTTTTCGCGGGCAAGTTTGCCGTCTGGTGCCTGTACGTTGCGGGCGCAGCGGTGGTCAAGAGCGCCTATTCGCTTCTCTGCGCGGTGCTTTTTTCGGGCGAGCTTCAACTATGGATGTTGATATTCAAAACCCTCGTCCCCGAGCTTGTGGGTACGCTCATACTCGGCGCGGCACTTTATATTCCTGTAAAAAAGCTGTGTAAGCTATTATAGTCGCGGAGGCGCGACAGCCCTGTAGGTCAGCGTTCCGAGCTTGTGCGAACAACACGGTCGTCCCCTGCCGGGGAGGCAATTGGTCAGCGTTCCGAGTTTGTGCGAACAACACGGTCGTCCCCTGCCGGGGGAGGCAATTGGTCAGCGTTCCGTATGCGGTGCGAACATAGCGGTCGTTGCCACCAGTCGTCGGCTAAACACCGACTCCTTTGCTTTCGGCGCATTTTTAGCAACTTAAAACTAACTTTGTGGAGCGTTTGGGGAAGGGGGTCCCAACGCTTGCGGGAGCTATTCTTCCGTCAGCGTACTAAACGCCCCATGCAGTTGTCGCAAACTATGGGCAGAGGCACAAACTAAAACCAATAACCCCTAAAGAAAAGTTTTTCGGTTCCTTTTTTCAAAAAGGAACAAAAACCGTCACCCCTACGACACATAAACTAACTATAAACACAAAGGAGAAAGAGTCATGCAAAAGAGCAGCTTTAATAAAAGATATATAGCCTTGTTTAGCGTGTTCTGCCTTCTTTGCCTTGTGTACACGGTAAGGCTTCTTGGGTACGAGCTTTCGCTGAAAGAGAGGGTCAGCGGCAGGCTTTACGACGGAAACACCTATCAGTACACCGTCACGATTCCCGCCAAGCGCGGCGACATCTGCGACCGCGACGGCAAGATAATCGCCACGGTGCGCGAGGCTTATTCAATGACCTTTAACTACTGGTCTATGCCGGGCGACACCCACGAGAATAACCGCACGCTTTTGGTGGCTCTCGACGCGCTTGAGAATATGGAGAACAGCGATGACGAGCTTAAATTCACCCCCGAGTACGCCGACGACCACTTCCCGTTTGAGGGCAGTTATCCTTACTTGAAGCCGAGCGCGGAGCTTTCGGACACATCATCTAAGACTTACAAGACCTATCAGACGGTGCTTGACCGCCGCGAGTGGACGGAAACGGTGGAAAAGCCCGAGGATATTATCTCAAAATACATAAAAAAATACGCCCTGCTTGCCGAGGATCAGCTTGGCAACAGGCGCTACACCGACGCTGAGATCGACGCCATAGTGCGGCTGAGATATAACATGGACGCCGAGGATTTCGGCGTGTACGCCCCCTACGTCCTCTGCGACAGCGTTCCGCTTGAGACGGTGGCTTACGTCCGCGAGAAGAACGCCGTGGGCATAATCTTTCCGCAGAGCCAGCAGAGACAGTACAACTACCCCGGCTACCTTTCGCACATTCTCGGAAGCGTGGGCTACATCACCGCCGACACGCTTGACTATTATACCGAGCTGGGATATCCCATAAACGCGCTGGTGGGCATTTCGGGCGTTGAGTCGCTGTTTGAGGAGTATCTGCGCGGCGTGGACGGCAGTATGGAGATTGTCGAGGATGCCGACGGCAAGATAATCAGCCAGACCGTGATAAAAGAGCCGACGCCCGGCAAGGACGTCTGGCTGACCATAGATATCGACCTGCAGGTGGCGGCTGAGGACGCCCTCAAAGAGTTCGCCAAGACGTACTGCAAGGCAGAGGAAGCGGGCGCGTTTACCGCCGTGGATCCGTCAAACGGCGGCGTTCTGGTGCTTGCGTCCTACCCGACTTACGACCTGACCACCTACAACGAGAATTACAACGCCCTGCTCGCCGATTCGGCTAAGCCGCTTACCAACCGCGTGCTTTACGGAACTTATACCCCCGGCTCGACCTTCAAGCTGGGAATGGCGGTGGCGGCGCTCGAGGAGGGCATGATAAACGAAGGCTCGACAGTCCACTGTTCGGGCGTTTACACTCGATACAGCTCGTATGGACTAAAGTGTTGGGTGCACCCCGACGCGCACGGAAGTATTGACGTCAAGCAGGCAATAACTGTGTCGTGCAACTGCTTCTTCTGCGAGATGGGATACAGGCTCGGCATCGACAAGATGAACGAGTATTGCAAGATATACGGACTTGGCGAAAAGACGGGAATCGAGCTTGGCGAGGCGGTTGGAATCCTCGCGGGCGAGGAGTACCGCGCGGCTCACGGAATGGGCAACTGGTACCCCGGTGACACCATTGCCGCGGCTATCGGTCAGTCGGACAACATGTTCACGCCCATTCAGCTTTCGAACTACGTTTCCACGCTTCTCAACGGCGGAACGAGATATAACGTGCACATTCTTGACTCGGTGCGAGAGTACTACACCGACGATATTATTGAGAAATACACCCCCTACGTGGTCAGCAGTACGCCGATAAGCAGTTACTCGCTGTCGGTGGTCAAGGAGGGTATGCGGAGTATGATTTATAACAGCTACACTGCGTCCACGTATATGAAGAACGTCCCCGTGCAGGTGGGCGGAAAGACGGGTACGGCGCAGACAAATGCCGCCAACGACAACGGACTTTTCGTAGCCGCCGCGCCCTACAACGACCCGCAGATAGTCATATCGGCGGTGCTTGAGGGCGGCGCTTCGGGACTCTACTGCTCGGGCATCGCCGCCGCGGTGTTTGAGACTTTCTACGGAGTCAATGAGGCTGAATAACTCTTAGCACTGTACCAATGCCCCAAAAGTTTCGGTCAAGCCAATTGGTCAGCGTTCCACGTGCGTGCAAACATAGCGGTCGTTGCCATCAGTCGTTCTCTCGACGAGAACTCCTTTGCTTTTGGTGCTCTAAAGTATTGTTTATATCACCAAAAGCCAACGAGTCGGTGTTTAGCCGACGAGTGAGATGCGGCATAATATGTGTTGCAAATAATAGGGCGCTGACCTAAAGGGTTGCGGCGCCTTCGCCGCTGGAGCGTTTGGGGAAGGGGTCCCCAACGCTTGCGGGAGCTATTCTTCCGTCAGCGCACTGAACGCCCCAAGCAGTCAGCACAAATCGCCGATAGAGGCACAGACACAAACCAATAACCCCTAAAGAAAAGTTTTTTGCGGAGCTTTTTTTCAAAAAAGCGACCCCGTCACCCCTAACGACACATAAACTAACTACTAACCAAGGATAAAAAATGAACTTACACACAAAAATCGCCGTTATCGGCGCAGGACACGCGGGAGTCGAGGCGGCTCTTGCAGGTGCGAGGCTGGGCGTGGAGACCACGCTTTTCACAATCTCGCTGGATTCAATAGCAAACATGCCGTGCAACCCGTCCATAGGGGGCACGGCTAAAGGTCATCTGGTTTTCGAGATAGACGCTCTGGGCGGTGAGATGGGCAGAGCCGCGGACGAGGTCACGCTCCAGTCGAGGACTCTGAATCTCGGCAAGGGCGCGGCAGTACACTCCAAGCGCGTTCAAGCCGACCGCCGCAAGTATCAGAGCGTTATGAAGCACACGCTGGAGACCACCGAAGGTCTCCGCGTGGTTCAGGCTGAGATAGTTGACCTGATAACCGCGGGGAAAGACGGCAAAAAGAGAGTGAACGCCGTCGTGACCTCGCTTGGCGAGGTCTGGGAGTGCGACGCGGTCATAATCGCCACGGGAACTTACCTTGACGGACGCATTTTCGTGGGCGACAAAAACTACGCCGCGGGTCCCGACGGGCTTTTGCCCGCCATAGGGCTTTCGGACGCGCTTAGGCGCGAGGGAATAGAGCTGATGCGCTTCAAGACGGGCACGCCCGCCAGAGTCAAGCGCGCCAGCATCGACCTTTCGGTGCTTGAGGAACAGCGGGGCGAGGAGCACATCACGCCCTACGCCGCCGACCATGACGACGGCTATTTCGACGGCATGGAGCAGATACCCTGCCACATCGTCTACACCAACGCCGAGACTCACCGCATAATCAAAGAAAATATACACCGTTCCGCCCTCTATTCGGGTCAAATACACGGAACGGGTCCCAGATACTGCCCCTCTATCGAGGACAAGCTGGTGCGTTTTGCCGACAAGGAGCGCCATCAGCTTTTCGTCGAGCCTATGGGCGAGAACAACGAGGAGATGTACATTCAGGGCTTTTCGACCTCGCTTCCCACAGACGTGCAGAGGCAGATGCTTAAGTCCTTGCAGGGCTTTGAGAACGCCGAGATAATGCGCTACGCTTACGCCATCGAGTACGATTGCGCCAACCCTACGCAGATGCTTTCGACCCTTGAATTCAAGGAGATATCGGGGCTTTACGGCGCGGGTCAGTTCAACGGCACGTCGGGCTACGAGGAAGCGGGGGCGCAGGGTCTTGTGGCGGGTGTCAACGCCGCGCTCAAGATAAAGGGCGAGGAGCCTATGATACTTCCCAGAGCGGGTAGCTACATCGGCACGCTTATCGACGACCTTGTGATAAAGGGAACAGCCGAGCCTTACAGAATGATGACCTCGCGTTCGGAATACAGGCTTCTTTTGCGTCAGGACAACGCCGACGCGCGCCTTACGCCCACTGGCTACAAGGTGGGGCTTGTGAGCGAGGAGAGGTACAAGCGCTTTCTTTTGAAGCAGGAGCGCATTGAGGGCGAGCGCGAGAGACTTGAAAAAACGCATCTTTCGCCCGCGGCGGTCAACGGATTTCTCACCAAAAGGGAACTGCCCGAGGTGTCCAGCGGCATCTCGCTTGCCGACCTTTTGCGCCGTCCGCAGATAACCTACGACGAGCTTGCCGAGCTTGACGCGGGTCGTCCCGAGCTTACGCTCCGCGAGCGCGAAGCGCTTGAGGTTGCCGTTAAGTACGAGGGCTACGTCAAAAAGCAGCTTGCCGAGGTGGCGCGCGCCGAGAAGCTGGAAAACCGCCGACTTCCCGAGGATATCGACTATTCGATTATAAAAGGCTTGCGTATCGAGGCGGCACAGAAGCTGTCAAAAATTCGTCCGCAGACCTTCGGTCAGGCGTCGCGTATAAGCGGGGTCAGCCCTGCTGACATAGGTGTTTTGCTGATTTTTCTTGGTAGTTAGTAGTTAGTTATTAGAACGTTTTTGTTCCTTTTTGAAAAAAGGAACCGAAAAACTTTTGGAGCGGGGGAATAGATTTATTTTAGTCTGTGCCTCTGACTGAAGTTTGCGGTAACTGCTTGGGGCGTTTAGTACGTAGCCGTAACAATTGCTCCCGCAAGCGTTTGGGACCCTTCCCAAATCGCTCCACAAAGTTAGTTAAAAATAAAAAGAACAGAAGATAAATTCTGTTCTTTCTTTTTTATTGACATTGTGAGCAAGGAGAATAACCTCTGTCTACGAGGTCTTGACGGGTCGAGGAGACGAAGTTTTTATTTTCCTCGTTCATCATATCGACGTAGTGACAGGTGGGAGAATGAAATTTTCCCGTATTCTTATTTATTACTAAATCTTTTTTTATTACTTGCTTGGTTTCGGGGGTGGCTTTTATTGTTTGAGCCTCGGTTTCCTTTTCGGTTTCTTTCTGACGAGTGGTTTCCGTCAAATCTTGCGTGATTTCGGAAGTATCGGATTTTACAGGCACGCCGTTAAAAAATTCAAGATTAAGGCAGGAGCTTAAAAGAATTGTAACTGATACTAATAAAACAAGGGTGTTAATAATTTTTCTGTTCATAAAATCCTCCAAAAATAAAAAAGTGCGCCCCGAGAGACGCACCGAAAAAGT
>JAZRDN010000040.1:0-102336 GCA_045660295.1 Eubacteriales bacterium | reverse complement strand
TTCAAGCGAGAACCAGCGCGAGGAATCCATTGACGGACAGATACGCGAGTGTTACGCTTTTGCGAGAAAGAACAACATCAGCGTTGTTGCAGAATATATAGACCGTGCCTTTTCGGCAAAGACCGACCGTCGTCCCGATTTTCAACGTATGATCAAGGACAGTGCCAAGAAAAACTTCAATCTTGTGCTGGTATGGAAGCTTGACCGCTTTGCGCGCAACCGATATGATTCGGCTAACTACAAAGCCACACTCAAGCGAAACGGTGTTAAGGTTATGTCGGTAACGGAATCCATCTCGGATGGTTCGGAAGGTATTCTTTTCGAATCCGTACTCGAAGGTATGGCAGAATACTATTCGGCTGAGCTTTCTGAAAAGGTTTTGCGTGGGCATCATGAAAATGCTTTGAAATGTCGATATAATGGTGGAACACTTCCCATTGGATTTTCAATAGACAAGGATAAAAACTATCACATTGATCCAATCACCTCGCCGTACATCGTAGAAGCCTTTACGATGTACGATGAGGGGCGCACTATGAAGGAGATCGTTGCCGTACTGAACCAACACGGTCTTAAAAATCAGCGCGGTGGCGAGCTTAATCTACATAGTGTTTCTCGATTGCTTCAGAATCGTTTCTACATCGGTGAATATAAATACCGAGAGGTTCTTGTTCCCGACGGTATTCCGGCAATTATTACAAAAGATCTGTTTGACCGAGTTCAAGAAAAACTTGCCAAAAACAAAGAAGCTCCCGCGCGGCACAAAGCGGAAGACGATTATCTGTTGACAACAAAGCTGTTCTGCGGTGATTGTCAGTCCTTGATGTTCGGCGAAAGCGGGACGAGCCAAAGTGGAGCGACGTATCATTACTACAAATGCTCCAGTGCGAGTCATGACCACCAGCCGTGCTGGTGGCTTGCGATAGCCCCCTTGGGGCATTCCACACGCTGAGCCTATAGGCTCGTCGAAAAATCCGCCACTTGCGGTAATTGCCCTACCACTATTGAAATAGTAAATATTTGTAGCCGGTTTGATAGCTTAAATTTTATTATTTTCAAAGGGGCGGGTTCCTCGCTTCGCTCGGATAAATTAACTGGGCAAAGCTAAAGCTTTTTGGAACCACCAGCACTGCTGGTGGTTTTCAGAATACAATAAAAAGAACGATTTGCTTCGTTTAGAATCGAAGTCAACCCGTTCTTTTCTTACTTTATAAATCGCAGATATCTACCCGATCTATGATGCAAATTATAACTATTTTACAGCATCATATCTTCCTACTACTAAATCAACAACCACTTGTGTCTTGACTTTCATATTGAGTTTAGCAATCACATTGCGCACAATGGTCTCGTTAACCTCGGGAATATATGCACGATATGTGGGATACTCCTCCATCAGCTCATTAAAAATTGAAATCAACATATCCTTAACTCTGGGTTGGGAAGGATATCCTCGTGAAATCAACGCCATATTGTTATCGTAGTTTGGTGCAAAATCAAGTATTTCTCCTGTTTTTGTATCGCGCAAAAGTCCAAAATTATTTGTATGTCTATCGGGATTTGCGCAGATTGTATCCATAAAGATCATTCTGACATAATCGGGAATAGCTTGAGGGCAAATCTTTTCAAGTACCTTAACTACATCTATATAATCCTCATTATCACCCATAAAAGTCGATGCAGGCTCGAAGTTAACAGCGGCAGCGTCGGTGAAATCAAGAGATTTTACACATCCTTCTCCGCGTTCATAAACCGCCATATTCATTCCAAGTGCCTTACCAAGTTCATACACGAACAGCTCGGAAAACATTTCATCGTGGGTAGCCTTCTTATACATCCACCACTTGCCGTCACGAAGCTTCCAACACTTTTCAAAGCTTCCCACATTGGTAAGTTCGGGAGTCTTGGAGCGCTTGCTATTAGCAGCTCGGTTAAAACTATCGTAGTTACCATTCAAGGCCAGGTTAGAAAAGTAATCATCCGAGAATTTAATATCATCATAGGTCAAATTTGAACCGATCTCGCGAATCCAATAATTATCGGTTATAGTTGCTCCGTTGACATGAATTACGGTAGAAATATCGTCCTTATCAACCAAGCGAAGAGCTTTCTTCAAAAGACGAGAATTTGCGCGATGACTGTCGATAGCGCGTGTTTCAAGCCACATGTCTGCATTCTGCACTTTACGCAAATACAAAGGAAGCAACGCTTCATTCAATACAGAAAGCTTATCTTCTTTCCATACCGCAACAAGTGTGTCACCGCTTAATATCTCATAATTTCTATTAGACATTGTTCTCGCCCTCCTTTTCATCATTTTCAGGAATAAACTCCATAATATCATCTAATATGCAGTTCAAAACTCCACATATTTTACCAAGCACCTCAAAACAGTATCATCTATATTTGACTAAATTATATCATACATCTCTATCGTTGTCAATAAAATATTTTTGCGATTGCTAAATTGTTTGCTTGTTAAAATCTTTATAATAGGTTGTGTCTTATCTCTCAAACGAAATAAAGGGAGCGTGTGCTCCCTTTCACAAATGACTTGTGCGCCCTGATTTTTTGTTGTATTGGCTTTCAATTTTAATGTTTCTTCTATTTACTGTTACTGTACCATTTACTGTACCATTTTTACATTAACTTGCATTAATTTTTATGAAATTTTATCAAGATATGTTTTTGGAACAGTTTTGAAAAAGCCTTGTAATATAAGGATTTATTGGGTTTTATGCACTTATATTAAGAAAATGAAATTGGGGCTTTCCGCTACTATTCCTAATTTCATTTTTTATTCCATGCCTTTCAGTTTTTTATCCCCAAACACGGGGACATGCAAATTCAACATACATTATATAACAAAAATTCGATTTTGGCAAGGGGTTTTATAAAGGAATATTGAAATAATTATCAAAAAATGAAAATTATTCATTAAATTTTTTTAAAAACTATTTTCAAATTGACAAAATAATGATATACTATATGATAGATATTTATTGTTATACGGTTTTCCAATTTTTTCGGAAAATTCACATTACCGTCACAGCGTTTTACGGTTGACAATGTACAATTATTAAGGTGGAAAATATTAATTTAAAAGAAAGGATATACAAAGCGATGATTGACACAAAAATTCTTATTGTGGACGATGATGCCGCCATATGCGACGTTCTTAAGATTTACTTTGAAAAAGAGGGCTACGACGTAAAGATAGCCAACGACGGAGTTGAGGGTATAAATTATTTCAAGATGTATGATCCCGATCTTGTGCTTCTTGACATCATGCTTCCAAAAAAGGATGGATGGCAGGTGTGCCGCGAGATAAGAGAGATGTCCTCCAAGCCTGTTATCATGATAACAGCCAAGGGTGAGGTATTTGACAAGGTTCTCGGTCTTGAGCTTGGCGCGGACGATTTCGTTGTAAAGCCCTTTGACCTTAAGGAGCTTTCCGCACGTGTCAAGGCTGTGCTCCGACGCTACCAGTCTCATGACAACCAAAACGAGGACGAAGTAATTAAATTCGACAATATTGAGATAAGCCTTCAGAAATACGAGCTTAAATTGGCGGGCAAATCTGTAGACATCCCTCCCAAGGAGCTTGAGCTTCTCTATTTCCTTGCTTCAAACTACAACCGCGTTTTCACACGCGATCAGCTTCTTGACAAGGTTTGGGGCTTTGACTATCTCGGCGACTCCCGTACGGTTGACGTTCACGTCAAGCGTTTGCGTGAGAAGCTTGAGGGAGTTTCTGATAAATGGCTTCTTCAGACGGTTTGGGGCGTAGGTTATAAATTCAAAATAGAAAGCTGATCTTCAAAGGCGACTTATGGCAAAAAGTATATTTGCGAAATATATCATCACCTTTATTCTCATAATTCTCGTCATATTCGGAATGATGATGTCTATCATCATGGCTTTGGTAAACAATTATTCGGTATCATTGCACACCGAAATAGCCAAAAGCGCTTCCAAGTCGGCTGAGGATTATATCGAACTGCGTTACGAGTTTTCCGACAGAGAAAACTTTGCTGACTTCGTATCTTTGTATCAAGACGATATCATCAACATAATCACGTCGGTGGTAGAAAACTGCGATGGCATTTCGCTGATACTGACCGACGAAAACGGAAAAATGCTGATATACGCCTCGGGAGAGGAATACGGATTCTTTGAAACAGAGCAGTATCTTCCTTCCGAGTCGGTAGCAAAGCTCAAGCTGGGACAAGGCTTTGAAATCATCGGAAATATAGGCAACATGTTTGATATTTCACACATTTCATACGTTGCGCCCGTAACCGCAGACGGTGAAACAAGAGGCTCGGTGGTTGCGATATCTTCAAGCAACTCACTTGCAAATCTTGTGGACGCCATGGTAAACGCTATCCTTGTTTCATCTCTTTGGGTAATGCTGGCGGCGCTTATCGCTGTTTACTTTATCACCGAAATGATAACAGGTCCGCTTCGCCAAATGAGCCGCGCGGCGAAAAAGCTTGCGGTAGGCAAATTCAACGTCCGTATTCCCGTAAAGGGCAAAGACGAGGTAGCAGAGCTTGCGGAGTCGTTCAATAACATGGCTGACTCACTGGAAAACCTTGAGACCATGCGTAACAACTTTATGGCTAACGTATCGCACGATCTGCGCACCCCTATGACAACGATTTCGGGCTTTATAGACAACATTCTTATCGGCGCTATACCGCCGGAGGAGCAACCCTATTATCTTGGAATCATCAAGGAGGAGGTACGACGTCTTTCGCGGCTGGTTTCTTCCCTGCTCGACATTTCAAGGCTTCAGGCAGGCGACAGAAAATTAATCATGTCGAGCTTTGACATATGCGAAATGGCGAGACTTATCCTCATATCCTTTGAGCAGAAGATAGACGAAAAAAAGCTTGACGTTGACTTTATATGCGATGACGACAGAATGTTCGTCACAGCCGACAGAGACGCTATTTATCAAGTGCTTTACAACATCTGCGACAACGCGGTCAAGTTCTCATCTCATGGCGCTGAATACAAAATAAAGATAAATTATCTGGAAGAAAACAGGCAAAAGAAGGTCCTCGTAAGCGTTTATAACCAAGGCGAGGGCGTTTCGGAAGAAGATATCCCCTATGTTTTCGAACGCTTCTACAAGGCTGACAAGAGCCGCGGAATCGACAAGAGGGGCGTTGGGTTGGGAATGTTTATTTCCAAGACAATAATAGATGCTCACGGAGAGCGCATAAACGTTACGAGCAAGAAGAACGAGTTCTGTGAGTTTTCCTTCACGCTTGCGCAAGATGAAGCTCAAAAACAGATTCAGTAGCACAACATATTAACGAGGTTACTTTTATGGAAGAAAAAAACATCAACAATATCAGCGAAGAAAACGGCGGCTCTGCCGAAAAAGCCGAGCTTGAGTCGGTTCTCGACACGGCAGAGGTAGCGGACGCTGAGAGCACAACTCCAATCGAGGCAAAAATTGAAGCCGAAAGTGAAACCGAAACAAACGCCGAGAGCGATGAGCTCGATTTAGCTATTTCGGAGCTTGACAGCGAGGCTGACAACGGAGTTGGGGCTGAAAGCACCGAATCGGAAATCGCTCCCCAAGAAACTGACGAAATTTATATTGAGGAAAAGCAGACGGAATCGCTTATCACGGATATTCCGCAAGCGCCCTCGGCGGCTTACGCCTTCCGTTGGGATTACAGTGAGCAAAAGCGTTATGACGACAACAGCAAGCGCCCCGTCAAGCGTTCGCGCGGTGCGGCAACTTACGCGATAATTCTTTCGGTAACCTTTCTGCTTGCGGCGGTTATATTGGCGGGAGCTATTATGATGGGTGGATACGGTTCGCCCTCAGCGCCTATGAACTATTCGGACGACCTTGCGCTTGACGCGCTTTACGAATACTGTCTGCCATCTTACGTGGCGATCAGTACAATAACCCAAAGCGGCACAGAGGGCGCGGGCTCCGGAATTATCATCACGGCTGACGGATATATCTCCACCAACTATCACGTTGTTGAGGACGCAAAAAAGATTACCGTTATTACCTCCAACAACAAAAAATATGAGGCTGAATACATTGACGGCGACGAGGTAAACGACATTGCCGTAATCAAGGTTTCGGCAATAGGACTTACCCCCGCTGTTCTTGGCAACTCAAACTCGGTAAAGGTTGGCGAGCGTGTTATGGCTATCGGTACACCTTACAGCGTAAGCTATGCGGGCTCTATGACCGCAGGACACATTTCGGGTATTGACCGTCAGTACGCGGTGAAGAATGACAACGGAACGGTAAACAAAATACTCAAACTTCTCCAGACCGACACAAGTGTAAACCCCGGCAACTCGGGCGGTCCGCTTTTCAATATGAACGGAGA
Source organism: Eubacteriales bacterium (assembly GCA_045660295.1). Lineage (GTDB taxonomy): Bacteria > Bacillota > Clostridia > Oscillospirales > CAG-272 > RGIG8775. The sequence continues at coordinate 95,962 of JAZRDN010000040.1, read as the reverse complement.
GGTTATCGGCGTTGTCACCATGAAAATCGCCGGAAGCAATTACGAGGGAATGGGATTTGCCCTTCCTATTGACGGCGTTAAAGGTATGATCTTTGATATAATCGAAAACGGCGAGATAACCGACAGCAACGCGGGAAGCGCGGTACAAGGCGCGGCACTCGGTATAAGCGGACACGCGGTAGAGGGTGACCACAAGTATCTCATAACAGAAACAAGCTGTTATCCTGTCAAGACTGACGAGGACGGAGATTATATCGAGTATCAGCACTCCTCTTACCCCTATCTCACCGAAAAGTTATACGTTACCGACACAGAGGCTCTTGAGGATGTGGGAATTGTAAATGCGCGTCCCTACACCGCTCCCTGCACAGGTGTACTTGTAAGAACCACATCCGAGGGCTTTGACTCCAACGAAAAGCTCCAAGAGGACGACGTTATCGCCTCCGCAAACGGAGTGGTTTGTGAAACCATGACAGTTCTGCAGGAGATAATCTTCAACAGCCGTATCGGGGACAAATTGGAGCTTGAGGTATACAGAAACGGACACTATTACACCATTTCCGTAGAGCTTGGCAAGGCTAATTCTATGGAATAACACTTAAAAACAAGGAGCTCAGTCATTAAAGACTCAGCTCCTTGCTTTTTTATCCAACCAATTCTTCCTTGAGAAAAGCCATTATCTTCTTTTCCTCGCGGGAAACCTTCACCTGAGAAAGCCCCAGACAATTTGCGGTTTCCTGTTGGGTCATATTTCTGTAATAACGAAGCACGACTATCTGCCGCCACACGGGCGGCATTTTTGATATCGCCTGTGAAAGGGCGATGTGGTCAGACATTCGCTCTATTTCGTTATCGTTATCGGCTATTCGGCTTTCAAGCGTCATGGTATTATCATCTGTGCCGAAGGTTGTGGAAAGAGACATTACGGGAGAGGTAGCATCCATTGCCACTGCAGCATCCTCGGGACTGACGTTACAAAGTTCGGCAAGCTCCTCTATTTTCGGTTCCCTGCCATCCTCACTTATTATTTTATTTCGGGCGTTCATCAGCTCCATGCCCAGCTTTTTATGATATCGGCTTATTTTTATAAGACCGTCGTCACGTAAATGGCGTCTTATCTCGCCGATAATAAGCGGCACGGCATAGGTGGAGAAGGTGTTCTCACGTTCAAGCTCAAAGCTGCGTATGGCTTTTATCATACCTATTGTGCCTATCTGCACCAGATCCTCCATATCAACGCCTCTGTCCTTAAAGCGCAAAGCTATGCTGCGCACCAGCCCAATATTGATATGGATAAGCTGTTCGGTTGCCTCAAGCGCTTCTTTTTCGCTGCCATTCTGGGCGATATATATAAGCTCTCGGTTTCCTGAATATTTTTCACACGACTGCATATATAAAACCTTTCGATTCAGTTAATATGTATATTATTCAGCCGTTTAATCATTGTCACGCTCGTGCCTTTTCCAAGCGTTGAACGCACGGTCAGCTTGTCCATAAAGCTCTCCATGACAGTAAAGCCCATACCGCTCCTTTCGTTTTCAGCATCGGTGGTGAACAACGGCTGACGAGCCCTTTTGACGTCCTGTATACCGCAGCCCTTGTCCTTGATATTTATTTTAACGGTATTATCTTCATATATCTGCGCGGTTATGTATATATTTCCAACAGCTTCTTTATAACCGTGAACGATACAGTTTGTTATAGCCTCAGAGACCGCGCATTTTATGTCGGCAATATCCACGGCGGTGGGGTTTGCCTGAGCGCAAAACGCCGCTATGACCGCACGCGCCACGCTCTCGTTCACCGAAAGCGACGGGATAACAATTTTCATTTCATTTACAGGTCTTATCTTTTCCATTTCAACACCTCTCATTTTTCTATCTTTACCATGCGCTCAAGCCCTGCCAACCGACATATCTTTTGCACACTTTTGCTTGGGCTTTTCACAACAAGCTTGCCGCCTTTTTTTTCCATAAGTGCGTATCTACCCATTATAAAGCCCAGACCGGAGCTATCCATAAAATTTATTTTTTCAAGATTAAGCACCAGCAACTTCGGGGCGCTTTTATTTATCAGTTCATCTGTCTGCCCCCTCAGCGTTACCGCGTTATGGTGATCTATTTCACCGCTTGGGATAATTTCCAACCGTTCACCGTCAAGCGTATACTTCAGCGCGCTCGCTTTTTTTATCATGTTTTCACTTCCCTCTTTTTTCTTGATTGTACCATACAAAAGACGAAAAACATGTCGCAGTATGGCGGACAAAATAAAAAAGCCCACAAGGGGCAAAAAAGGGCGGCCGAATTTCGACCGCCCTTAAAGGCTTACGCCTCCTGAGACTTTTTATAATCCTCGATTATCTTTGCCGCGATATTACCGGGAACTGTTTCGTAGCCTGTAACCTCAAAGTCAAAGGATCCGCGTCCCTGCGTCATAGCGCGAAGCACGATGGGATATTCAGCAAGCTCTGCCTTGGGAGCAATTGCGTTAATAGTTGTATAGCCCTGCTTTTCAGAAGTATCCATACCCATAACGCTTCCGCGTCGCTTATTAAGGTCGCCCATAATATCGCCCACAAGGTCATCGGGAACTGTTACCGCAAGATCGCCCACAGGCTCAAGGAGCACGGGAGCCGCCTGCTTCAAGCATTCCTTATAAGCAAGGTTAGCCGCGAGCTTGAAGGAGATTTCGTTAGAGTCAACGTCATGGTAAGAGCCGTCGAAAAGGTCAGCCGCAAGGTGGATCACGGGGAATCCCGCAACGCCCTTTACCATAGCTTCCTGAAGTCCCTTTTCAACCGCTGGGAAATAGTTCTTGGGAACTGCTCCGCCAACTACCGATTCTGTAAAGGTAAGACCCTCTGCCTCACCGGGAGAGAATGTGATCTTAACGTGTCCGTACTGACCGCTTCCGCCCGACTGCTTCTTATGCTTTCCTTCCACCTGAACCTTCTTGGTTATCTTTTCACGATACGCAAGTTTGGGCACACTGAGATTTACAGTTACGCCAAAGCGAGCCTTAAGCTTGGATACAAGGTACGCAAGGTGCATATCACCGAGACCCGAAACCAGCATCTGCTTTGTTTCAGCGTTGTTTTCGTAATTGATGGTGAGATCTTCCTCAAGAAGCTTCGCGATACCCTGCGAGATCTTGCCCTCGTCGCCCTTTGCGGCAGGTGTCATAGCCTGCGTGTAATACGGACGAGGATAACGGATAGGAAGATATGCAAGCGCTCCGTCGGGAGAAAGCGTATCGTTTGTATCGGTATCTGTAAGCTTAGCAACCATACCGATATCACCGCAAGCGAGCTCGTCAACCTCTATCTGATTCTTACCCTTTACGGTATAAATGTGAGCAAACTTCTCTGCTACTCCGCTGCGATTATTCTTAAGAACCATATCGCGCTTAAGCGTACCGCTCATTACCTTAAAGAAGGACATCTTTCCCACGAACTGGTCAGCGACAGTCTTGAATACAAATACAGAAGTCTGTCCGTCAACCTCGATAGGAAGAAGAGTACCGTCAGCCAGCTTTTCGTTCTTCTTGGCGGTGAAGCGCGGGAAGGACTCTGCGATAGCGTCAAGCATTGCGATAACGCCCCAAACGTTGGTAGCCGAACCGCAGTAAACGGGAGTGATAGTACCGTCGATGATACCCTGATGAAGAGCCTCAACAGCTTCTTCCTTAGTGATTTCCTCGCCGTTAAAATACTTTTCCATCAGCTCGTCGCTTGTACCTGCAAGAGCCTCGTTAAGAGCTTCCTTATACTGAGCCACTACCGATTCAAAGCGATCCTCCATCGGAACCTCCCAACGCTTACCGCATGAGTCGTACTTATACGCCTTCATTGCTACGAGGTCAAGCATTGTGATATCCTTGCCGTACTCAACGGGAACGAATACGGGACATACGGTTCTTCCGAACTTATAGTCAAGCTCCTTGAAAACGCGGTCAAAGTTAGCCTCGTTATCGTCGCATTTATTGACGAAGAACACCTTGGGAACGCCGTATGCAGTCGCACTGTTCCAAGCAAGCTCTGTTCCTACTTCAACGCCTGCCTTTGCGTCGACGGTGATAACCGCGCTTCCCGCAACTCTGAGCGCTTGATTAGCCTCGCCTACGAAGTCAAGGTAACCGGGGGTATCTATAACGTTAATCTTTATGTTCTTCCATTCAACGGGGGCGATAGAAGCGGAGAGTGTAAAGCCTCTCTTGATCTCCTCAGCATCATAGTCGCAAACGGTATTTCCGTCCGTGATCTTTCCGAGTCTGTCAGAGCCTCCTGTAATATAGATCAAAGCCTCTGCAAGCGACGTTTTTCCGCTTCCGCCGTGTCCAAGCAGCGCCAAATTTCTAATTGATTTTGTATCAAACTTTGCCATAGGAGTGTACCTGTCCATCTCTCCGTTATTACAGTGAGACAGCCTTTCTGTTAGATTTTATCCACAAAGAATTCAAAAACAACTTCTTCTTTTTGTTCACCTTGCCGATTATATTAATTATATACTATAAATGCAGATTTTTCAAGAGTTTTTTATGACTTTTTTGCCGTCAAAACGTAGAAACGCGCATGTGTTTTTTGTGAACAGTGCACAATAAAAGTAAAAAAACAATACTTTTATGTACAATTTGCACACAAAAGTATTGCTTTTTCTATATTATTCCGCTTACCAAAAGCTGTATGAGAGCCGATTTTTCACACTGCTCGTATTTTATATCCTTATTCAAGCAAAATTTCGGAGATACGCCTCACCAACACAAGCAAAAAACTCAAACACATAAAAAGCGCAACGCCGTAGCGTTGCGCTTTCAGTCTGTTATATTCCGAAAAATTTCTTTGCGTTATCGCTCAATATTTGAGCCATTTTTTCATATTTCTCGTCAAAGAGCTCGGCGAGAGTCTCCACGGTGTAGTGCATAAGCCCCGAGTGGTTAAGCTTTCCTCTCATGGGGTGCGGAGCCAGATATGGACAGTCGGTCTCCACAAGAAGTCTATCCATTGGAACACTTGCGGCGACCTCTTTTACTCGGTTGGCGTTCTTGAAGGTAACGACCCCCGAAAAGGATATATACCAGCCTCTTTTTACAAGCTCAGCAGCCATTTCGGCGCTTCCGCTATAACTGTGGAAAACACCTCTTACGTTTTTGAACTTAGACGCCATATCAAAGCAATCGCCGTGCGCTTCCCTGTCGTGAATTATAACGGGCAGGTCATATTTCTCGGCGAGCTTCATCTGCTCCTCGAAGAAAAACGCCTGATGTGCCTTATCATATGGCTCCCAATGATAGTCAAAGCCGATCTCTCCGATAGCGACTATCTTTTCTTTTTTGAAGTCGTGGTGAGCCACAAGAAAATCCTCAAATTTTTGAAGTTCTTCCCTATCGTAATCACGGCAATCGGTGGGGTGTATTCCGACGGCGGCGTACATTCCCTCATATTTTTGCGCCATTTCAAGGCAAAGTCGATTGTTTTCGTTATTTGTGCCCACATTTACGATATACTCAACGTCGCCCTCAAAGATCTCGGGCAATATTGAGTGCGCGGCGTTCTCAAATTCATCGGCAAAGCGCTCGTCAAAATAATGGGCGTGTGAATCGAACAGCTTGCTCATCTGATTCTTTCGCCAAGAGGTGTCTCGGGGTCAAGGAATACGACTCTCACGTCTTCCTCTCCCGAAGCAAGTATCATACCGTTGGACTCGATTCCGCAAAGTGTAGCGGGCTTAAGGTTTACAACCAGAATTATCTTCTTTCCCACAAGCTGCTCGGGCTCGTAGAATTTTGCTATACCCGAAACTACCTGTCTCTGCTCGTAGCCGAGGTCTACCTGAAGCTTAAGGAGCTTCTTCGCCTTCGGAACCTTTTCACAGGCGAGTATTTTCGCACTGCGAAGCTCTACGCTCATAAAGTCCTCAATACCGATAAGCGCACAGCCCTCGGGCTTTTCCTTCTGCTTTTCCTCAAGCTCAGCCGCTTTTCTTGCCGCCTCTGCCTCTGCGGCAAACTCAGCAAGCTTCTTCTCCTCGTCAACTCTCGCGAAAAGCACCTTGGAGTCCTCAAGCACAGTGCCGACCTTTACGCCGTCAAAGCTCTTGTTCTCGGCAAGCTCGGTATAGCCGTTATACTCGCATCCAAGCTCACGAAGTATCTCTGCCGCGCTTTCGGGAATAAAGGGCATAAGAAGAATTGCGCCTCTGCGGATAGTTTCAAGAAGATTATAAAGAACTGTTCCCAGTCTCTCTTTTTGGCTCTCGTCCTTAGCAAGTGCCCAGGGCGTGGTCTCGTCAATGTACTTATTAGCGCGGCGAAGCATTGCGAAGATAGCCTCAAGCGCGTCGGCAACGCGGTAGCCGTCCATAAGCTTGACCACCTCATCATATGTCTCAAAGCAAACGTTTTTAAGCTCACTGTCAAGCGCATCGGGCGCGGTGGGAGCTTGAACGACCTTATCGAAATACTTCTTCTGCATATCAAGAGTACGCTTAACGAGGTTGCCGAGATTATTTACAAGGTCGGCGTTGAAGCGGTTGATTACCGACTCGTGGGTGATAGAGCCGTCGTTTGCGTAGGGCATTTCGGAAAGCGCGTAATAGCGCACGCCGTCAACGCCGAAGTGATCTGCAAGGCTATCGGCATAGATAACGTTGCCCTTTGACTTGGACATTTTATCAAGCCCCGCGATAAACCAAGGATGTCCGAAAACCTTCTTTGGAAGCGGAATATCAAGCGCCATAAGGAATATAGGCCAATAAATGGTATGGAAACGGAGAATATCCTTACCGATGATATGAACGTCACATGGCCAGTATTTCTTGAAATGCTCACTCTGCTCCTCAAAGCTCTTATCGGGATCATAACCGAGAGCGGTGATATAGTTGGTAAGCGCATCGAGCCACACGTATACCACGTGCTTATCGTCAAAGTCAACGGGGATACCCCACTTGAAGGATGTGCGCGAAACGCAGAGGTCCTGAAGTCCTGCCTTAAGGAAGGTATTTACCATCTCGTTTTTACGCGACTCGGGCTGAATAAACTCGGGGTCAGACTCGATGTGCTTTACAAGGCGGTCAACGTACTTACTCATTTTAAAGAAATACGCTTCCTCCTTGGCGTGCTGAACGGGTCTGCCGCAATCGGGGCACTTGCCGTCGGTAATCTGTGTATCGGTAAAGAAAGATTCACAGGGGGTACAGTACCAGCCCTCATAGTAATCCTTATATATGTCGCCCTGCTCGTAGAAGCGCTTGAATATCTTCTGCACCGCGCGCTCGTGGTAGTCGTCGGTAGTACGAATGAAATAATCGTAGCTTGTGTTCATCTTATCCCACACGCCCTTTATTTCGCCCGCAACGCCGTCAACGTACTGCTTGGGGGTAATGCCAGCCTCGTTAGCGAGATTTTCAATCTTCTGACCGTGCTCATCTGTACCCGTGCAAAGGTACACGTCATAGCCCATAGCGCGCTTATATCTTGCGTAAGCGTCTGCCATGATTATTTCGTAAGTGTTGCCGAAGTGAGGCTTTCTTGACGCGTAGGCGATAGCCGTTGTCATGTAAAATTTCTTGTTCTGTTCCATTTTATATCAGTCCTTTCGGTTATTGTTATTATCAAGCTCGGTGGCAAGAGTCGCGTAATTGAGCATCGCCATCGGAATAGTGTGAATTACAGTCCAGACTCCCACGGTAAGCAGTGAGAGCAAGAGCTTAAAGAGCGTAGAATAAACCAGCGAATATACCGCTTTATAGTTCCCTTTTCGTGTTCTTCGCGCTCGACGCACGCAAGCTCGCACGCTTTCGTTTTCATCAAGATACGAGAAGCTGACAAATCCGAACGATCTGCCAACGGGCAGAACAACCACAAGGGCTGTGGGTATAACCGCAAACCACACGTATTTGTACACAAACGCGGGAATAGTAAAGAAATACGCAAGTGCATCAAGCATATAGGGAAGGCGCAGCAAAAGCACTATCGGCAACACCCGCACGAAGATATTAAGCGATATTCTCAACGCTCTGCCGTAGGCTTTGAGCGAAGAAAAAGTATCGAAAACGTCAACTATTTCGGAATTTTCTCCTTGCGACATTCGCATCGCCACGCCGAACATTCCGATATATACAGGCGCGGCAAGCAGGATTATCAGCAAACAAAGCAGTAATATAGAGCACCAATACACCGCAGGCTCGTTATACGAGACGGCGAAAATCGAAAAAGCCAGTTCAAAGAGGTCGGAAAGAAACCAGACGAGCATAGTAACAGCCGCGCAAAGTATAACGCAAGATGCCAGCTTCAGCTGATTTCCGTTGCTTACAAGCGCTTTTTCAGCATACTCGGCGGAGCGCTGTCTTATATTATTTTTCAGTCTTGCCAACAGACCACCTCCCGACAGGCACTTTACTTCACAATACAAATAGTATACCACATTCTCTCGCGTTTTTCAAGTATTTATGAAAACTTTAGAAATTTTACCAAATTACTTTTTTCGGTTTATTTTTTTGGGTTTCAGGGAACACTTTCCACAGAATATATTTTAAGGATGTGTTTAGCCATGAACAATACAATTTACGGCAAAAAGGCAATGCCTTTGAGAATTTTTCTGCTCTTTCTGACAGGCGGTTTCGGTTATTATCTGCTTGAGGTGCTATTCAGAGGTCATTCGCACTGGACTATGGGACTGTGCGGCGGAATATGTCTTGTTGGCATATATTTTATCAACCGCCGATTCACTAAAGCCTCTTACACGCTGAGGGCAACGCTATGCGCGGTGCTTATAACCGCCGTGGAATTCGCGGCGGGCTGTATTCTCAATCTATGGCTTGGGCTTTCGATATGGGATTACTCGGCACTCCCATACAATCTGCTTGGGCAAATATCGCTCTTGTTCTCGGGAATTTGGTTCTTTTTAAGCTTTGGAATATGTATTTTGATATCGGTAATAGAAAACCGCCAGAAAAAGCAAAAGGTTAGTTAATAGACAAAAGCCCCTCACAAAGAGGGGCTTAGTTCATTTAAAATAGTTGTTTTTCAACCTCGGTTATTACGAGGTCAGCAACGTGTTCGATACAGTCGGCGACTATGGTGCATCCCGCGGCGCGGATATGTCCGCCTCCGCCGAAATAAGCACAGACCGCTGAAACGTCAACCGCGTTTGATGAACGGGTAGAAACTCTGAAAGTCTTTTCGGGTCCAGGCTGTCTTATAGCCACTGCAACGTCAACACCCTCCACAGAACGAGCCACGTCGATAAGCGTTTCAAGGTGCTCGTCGAGAACTCCGAGCTTTTGCTTCATCTGGTATGTAAAGAACACCACTGCAATTTTACCGTTATGAAACATTTTCAGCGTATCAAGCCCCGCCTTTTCGACCGCAAGCACCTCCATGGATTTGGAGTCAAAAAGCAGGCGGTTTATCTGCGCGGTGTCTATGCCCGATTTGAGAAGCTCAGCCGAGCATATATGGGTCTTTGGGGTAACGTTTGAATACTTAAAGCATCCCGTATCCGAGCTAATAGCCGTATAAAGGCAGAAATCCATTTTCTCGGGAATTTCCTTTATGGCTCCGCGCTTAAGCATTTCTCTGGAAATATCGAACACTATCTCCCCCGCTGCCGCGGCATCAGATGCCACAAAATAATCGGCATAAGGCTCGCCCTTAGCGTGATGGTCGATCATAACATCTATTTTTCCTTCAAAACGCTCGTAGAGCTCGCCAAGCTGCGCGCTTGACGCGGTATCGACAGAGATAACGCGTTCAACGTCAAAATCGCTTGGAATTGCCTCGAGCAAAGTGCTGGTTTGCACGCCCTCACCGAGAAACGCCAGGCGCTGTGGAATCTCGTTAGCGCAAAGGCACCATGCGCGGCTTCCCGCCGCTTCAAGAAGCAATTTCATTGCCAACGCCGAGCCAACGGCATCTCCATCGGGACGCACGTGAAAAAGTATGAGTGTATTTTTCTTTTCGGTCAATCTGTCGCAGATGTCCGAAAAGCTCAATTTTTGAAATATCTTCATTTCCCTTCCTCCGTTTCTTAATATTTTAAGGAAAGGCTGATACTAATTATCTTCCGACTCGTCCGCGCCGTCCTCGCCCTCATTCTCCTCGTCAATATCGTCCGAGAACTCGATGGAATTGAGGATGCTTGCTATATGAGCGCCGCGCTCGATAGACTCGTCGATATAAAAGCTAAATTCGGGGGTTATCCGAAGATTGAGCGACTGGGCAATTCTCTTTCTGATAAAACCGTGAGCGGCACGGAGACCGTTACCTACTTCCTTTTTATCACCGCCTATTGCCGAATAGTAGACCTTTGCGTATTTAAGGTCGGGAGTTACCTCAACGGCTGTAATGCATACCATAGTTCCGCTTACCCTCGGGTCTTTTATTTCTCTTACTATCTGCGCAAGCTCCTTCTGAACCTCGTCATTTATTCTTCCGCGTCTGTATTTTGCCATATCTATCCTTTCAATATTGTATTTATAAATTCACTTTTTAGTATATCACAAAAAACTTATTTTTTCAAGGGATATTATAAAAAAAGTAAAAAGAAAAAGCAGGAAAAATCTCCTGCTTTTTCAATATTTACTGAGCCGCGTCAACAATAGCCTTAAACTTCTCAGCCACCAGAGACGCGCCGCCGATAAGACCGCCGTCAACGTTGGGCTTAGCAAGAAGCTCTGCGGCATTCTTCTCGTTCATAGAGCCGCCGTACTGAACGGTAACTGTTTCAGCAACGTCAGCGCCGTATACCTCAGCGATTGCCGCGCGAACAAATCCGTTACCCTCATCAGCCTGATCTGCGGTTGCGGTAACGCCTGTGCCGATAGCCCATACAGGCTCATAAGCAACGATAACGTTCTTAAGCTGTTCTGCGCTTACGTTTGTAAGAGCCATCTTTGTGTGGAACTTAAGGAGTGTTTCGGTATAGCCGAGCTCTCTCTGCTCAAGAGTCTCGCCAACACAAACGATAGCCTTAAGACCCGCGCCCAGTGCCGCAAGTGTACGAAGGTTTACTGTCTGGTCAGTCTCCGCGAAGTACTGTCTTCTCTCGGAGTGACCGATAACAACGTACTCGACGCCTGCCTCAACGAGCATCTCCGCGGAAATCTCGCCAGTGTACGCGCCAGACGCCTTGAAATGCACGTTTTCAGCGCCAATCTTTATGTTAGAGCCCTTTGCAGCCTCAACAGCCGCAGGAATATCAATTGCAGGTACACAAAGCACTACGTCGCAAGCGTTTTTGCCCGCAACGAGAGGCTTCATCTCCTCGATAAGAGCGACAGCGCTCTTGGGTGTCATATTCATTTTCCAGTTACCTGCGATAACTGTTCTTCTCTTAGAAGGATTCATACTAAAACTTCCTTTCGATTGTACTGTTATTAGGGGCGACCGAGATCGCCCCATGTGTTTTTTATTACTTGTCCTGAAGGCAAGCGATACCGGGAAGCTCAAGTCCCTCAAGGAACTCAAGAGAAGCACCGCCACCGGTGGAGATGTGAGTGATCTTGGAAGCGTAACCAAGCTGCTCGCAAGCCGCCGCGGAGTCACCGCCGCCTACGATAGTAATAGCCTCGGACTCAGCAAGAGCCTCTGCCACAGCGATAGTACCCTTTGCAAGAGTGGGGTTCTCGAAAACGCCCATAGGACCGTTCCAAACAACAGTCTTTGCGCTCTTTGCGGCATCCGCGAAGAGCTTCTTGGTGTTGTCACCGATATCAAGACCCATCTTATCAGCGGGGATCTCATTGGAAGGAACTGTCTCAACGTCGATAGGAGCGTCGATGGGATCGGGGAACGCCTTTGCAACGACGGTATCAACGGGGAGAAGAAGCTTAACACCCTTTTCCTCTGCCTTTGCCATCATCTCACGGCAATAATCAACCTTTGTTTCGTCAAAGAGAGACGTACCGATGCCGTAACCCTTTGCGGCAAGGAATGTATAAGCCATACCGCCGCCGATGATAAGTGTATCAACCTTTGTAAGAAGGTTATTGATAACGTTAAGCTTATCCGAAACCTTAGCACCGCCGAGGATAGCGACGAAAGGACGCTCGGGATCAGCGAGAGCCTTACCCATAACGCCGATTTCCTTCTGGATAAGGTAACCGCAAACTGCGGGAAGATAATCAGCTACGCCTGCTGTGGAAGCATGCGCGCGGTGAGCCGCGCCAAACGCGTCGTTTACGAAAACTTCAGCAAGAGAAGCAAGCTCCTTAGCGAACTCGGGATCGTTCTTTTCTTCTCTCTTATCAAAACGGGTATTCTCAAGAAGGAGTGCCTGTCCTTCCTTAAGAGCTGCCGCCTTTGCCTTTGCATCCGCGCCGATAGTATCAGCTGCAAGCTCGACTGTCTGACCGAGAAGCTCGGTAAGTCTTGCGGCAACGGGAGCGAGAGAATACTTAGCAACTACTTCGCCCTTGGGCTTACCCATATGAGAGCAAAGGATAACCTTTGCGCCCTTGGAAAGAAGGTACTTGATTGTGGGAAGCGCCTCAACGATTCTCTTATCGCTGGTGATTACGCCTTCCTTAAGGGGTACATTGAAGTCGCAACGAACAAGGACTTTCTTGCCGGCAACATCAATATCTTCGATGTTTTTCTTATTGTAGGTCATTTTGTGTATCCGCCTTTCTAAATATTTTTACACCGTATATTAATATACCACAAATGTCAAATTTTATCAATACCTATTTGTTAATTTTTTCGCAATTCCAGAAAAAATTTATTGTTGCATATGAACAAAAAAGAACGCCGCGCTATGCGCGGCGTTCAAATTATACTTTAATTACTTAGCAACAGAGATACAAATCTCGTCGATGTAAGCCTCGAACTGACCGGCATCGTCAAAGAATCTTACGTAAGAATCGGTCTTGCCTGTAGCAGATGCGCCAAGCTTACCTGTTCCGGTAGCAGTCTTACCGTCAGCGCCCTCAAAGGAAACCTTTACAGCGCCTGTTGCGGGATCAACCTCAACGGTAACTGTATCCCAGCCCTTGTCGGAGTATGTAGCAACAGCCTTGTCGTTACCGATAACATAGATGTCACCGATATCGTCAACCGCGAGAAGAACGTACTCTGCTCCGCCGATATACCATGTGAGGAGATTGAGCTTGCCTGTAAGAGGAAGCTCATCAAAGTAAGACGCGAAGGAAACTGTAAATACCTTAGCTGCCATTGCGTTCTCGTCATCCTTAACCTCAAAGTAACCGTTAGCAGTGGAACCTGTGGGAACGTTTGCGTAGGAGTTGGTCTCCTCACCGTCTGTGAATGTAACTACCTGAGTAGCAAATGCGTCCTTGTAGCTTACGCCATCAAAAATATCAGCTATATTGTTGATGCTAACGATATGGTCGAAGGAAGTACGGAAGAAGGGGAACTCGATCGCGGAATAATCCTCAACCTTTACACCGTTAGCATCCTCAACGCAAACATCAGAACATACTTTGCATAACTGCTTTTTATACGCTCCGTCAAGGCTATCAAGGGAATAGTAGTCATGTCCGGGAGTGATGACGGGCACATCCCACTCAAGATTGCAAGAACGGCAGATTTCTGTGTACTTACCGTCTACTGTACATGTAGGCTCAACGCGAGTACCGGGAAGCTCTCTTGTACGAGTGTGCTTACACTCTTCGGGAGCGTCTGTCTCGGGAGCGTTTGTCTCTGGAGCATCAGTAACGGGATCGGTTTCGTCAGAAAGTGTATCTTCACCGGGACCGCCGCAGGCTGCAAATGCGCATACAAGCATCATAAGTGCAAGAACAAGCGCCATAATTTTGGTAAATTTCATGATTGTTCCTCCAAAAATAAAGAAATATTTTGCCTTACTCAAAACAAGCATAAATATAGCTTATTCTAACTCAGCATCTATGGTAATAATATATCATAAAATCTTTTTTTTGTCAATAGTTTATCCGAAAAGACATTAACTTTTTTATAAAGGTTGTTTAATCTGTACAAATTTAAACACCTAATATGTTGCGTTTTGACGACAAACCTTTTGCACATTGAAGATGACGCCCTTTCAGTCGTCATCTTTTTATTTTATATAATGAAAACCACGCCATAATGAAGTGAACCAAATGGGGTTCACTTCACTATGGCGGGGGCGTTATACAAAAAGCCCCGCTCAGCAGAGCGGGGCAAAATGCTTTTTATTACTTAATACCGCAAATCTTTATGTTATCAAATACCAAACTTTCTTTAGCGACATCGCCAAATCTTAATGAGGTAAGAGTGCCGTCGTAGAAATTAGTAACCTTCGCGCCGGATTTGCCAAGATACTTACCGTTTACGAACACATCAAAATTAGCGGATCCCTCGGAGAATATAAGCTGTACTGTATACTTTGCGTTTTTCTCAACAGCAATGCTGTTTTTGTCTGTGTGCTTAGAGAGATCTGTTCCCGCAGAAATCGTGGAGATCTTATCAGCATCCTCATTAAACCTAAGTGCGTAACCCCACCCCGTAGTTCCACCAACATGGGACTTACCCTCTGCAAAGTATGTAAGAATCGAGAAAATGGGAAAATCTTTTCCGGCAGCCAAATCCTTTGTAAGCACCATATCAAAGGTTACAACGTAAGAACCGAGCGCGTGCATAGCGGCGTTATCAACAACGTCCAGCCATGCAGTGTCAACGGCACCCGCCTTATCGCCGTCCGTATCGTCCACGATAGTAAATTTACCCGCTTTCTTGAACAAAGGATACTTTGCGATTTCGTCATCATAAGCCTCTTCGAAGGTAAGAGAAAGAACAGGAGTGTCTTCCTTAAAGGAAGCAGTCTGGTTACAGGAAACGCATGTCGTGCTATATCCGCCTTGAACGAGTGTCCAAACAGAATTCTTATTCGCCTTATGTCCGGAAGCGGGAATTTCGCTCTCTACGATATTACCGCAAGTAGTGCAAGCGCCCTTTTCCTTACCGGGTACAGAGCAAGTAGCCTCTGTAACGACCTCAGCAGACGCGATGTTGTGACCTGTCTTTTCAGCAAGAACAGCACCGCAAACGGTACATACTGTATCCTGATCACAGACAACTACGGACTGTACGTGGTCAGCAACGGGAAGCTCAGTTTCACTCTGAACGTCGCCGCAAGCGCACTTGGTAATTACCTTACCTGTGGCGGTACACGTAGCGGGAATGAGTTCTTCTTCATAAGCGTGAACGTGTTCTTCGGGGGGGGTGGTCTGGTCATCTCCGCTAACGCTAACGTCGGGGGTTCCGCCGCATGCAACTAACGCAAGCGCGACAACGAGAACCATGAGTGCAATCAAAATTTTTTTCATAGTAGATTCTCTCCTTAAACAATTGATAAAACATTTATATTACAAACAACTCTATTTGTCAAGTGAAAATCAAAATTTGATTTTCACAACAAGTTTTTTTGTTAAAATATCACAAATTGCTCCAATTCTTATTGTAAAACCTGACAATAAAAAAAGCCCCATTACGGGGCTTAAATTGATTTAATTAGGAAACGTGATTCCATTGGGTACTATAAATTCGGGAGTATCGGCAACGTACAGCTTTATATTATCAACACGTGCGGCAAAACCCGCCCTACGGTCAAAATATCTTATATAAGACATTCCTATATCTGACGGTGCCACCACATATTTAACCCCCGCTCTTTCAAGCTTTTCGTTAACGTAAACGTCGGCAAGTCCCGATATGGGGTCATAGATTATTGTGATGTTATTATAACCTTTATCTTTCAGCTTAGCAGAAAGAGGTGTATTGCTTCCGTTTACGTAAAGCGTTCCGTCAGCGCCAACCCTAACGATTCCGCTGTTATAGTTTTCCTTGCCACGGTATTGCGATACGACACTGAAAAAAGATGCAACATTTCCTTGGGATAGCTCTCAAACATAACGTCAAGAGAAGCCACAAACTTTTTGCTCGTGATCGTGTTGGTTTTATCCCAAACGCAGTAGTTACTCTCATAAATATACATGTAGCTTCCGTCAAGCTCGGGGGTCAGAGAAATGCTTAAGCATTACGATAGGCTCGGTACCCTCCGTTTCCCTGAAGCAAAAAATTATTTTTCTTCTCGTCTGTCGGGATTGATGACCTTAGCGGATTTTCTGTGTTCGGGAATGATCTCGCCTGCCTTTGTAAGAGCCCACTTGGTAAGCATGGGACCTACAAGCTCGTAGATAAGAACAGAGAACAGAATAATATTTCTCACAAGGCTTCCTTCGTACGCGCCGAGCTGCTGAGCGGTAACAGACATACCGAGTGCAACGCCCGCCTGAGGAAGGAGTGTGATACCGAGATATTTAACGATATTATCATCGCACTTGACGGCTTTCGCACTGGCATACGAGCCGAAGTATTTACCAATCGAACGGAAGATAATGTACACAAGACCGATACCGACGATAGCAACGTCAAGGAACACGTTAAGCTCAAGCTCCGCACCGCTGATAACGAAGAAAAGGATAAACAGAGGTGTTGTCCATCTGTCCACACGGTCCATAAGCT
Source organism: Eubacteriales bacterium (assembly GCA_045660295.1). GTDB lineage: Bacteria > Bacillota > Clostridia > Oscillospirales > CAG-272 > RGIG8775. The sequence goes on along the minus strand of JAZRDN010000040.1, from coordinate 79,483 downwards.
CCTCGGAGGATTCGCAGAAGTTGCAGAATACCGTTCCAAGCATCATACAGGTAAGGAGCGAGGAGAAACCGACATGTATGTGTCCGACATTAAACTTAAGCATAGTAATCGCCACGGTAAGAATGACAGCGGTAACAGAAACCGAAAGACGCTTACTGCGCGAGTGGAAATACTTTTCGGCCTGCGAAAGCAGGAATCCCATGATCGCGCCGAGAACGAGCGAACCTACTATCTCGATAATAGGATTAAGAACTATGGAATAGAAATCAATACTTCCGCTTATCATTCCCTTGGCGATACCGAAGGAAACCGCGAAAACTATAAGTCCTACCGCGTCGTCAAGAGCGACGATGGGAAGAAGGATATCGGTAAGCTTACCCTTAGCCTTATACTGGCGAACAACCATGAGAGTTGCCGCGGGCGCGGTTGCGGTTGCGACAGCGCCGAGTGTGATAGCCACACTTATGGGAAGCTTGTCCTGACCGAGAACAAGACTGAGCGCAACAAGCGCGATATCGACAAGTACGGTAGCGACTAAAGCCTGAAAAACGGCAATTACAGCTGCCTGCTTACCGATCTGTTTGAGCTGGGAAATTCTGAACTCGTTTCCGATAGAGAAAGCGATAAAGCCGAGAGCCACGTCGGAAATAACACCGAAGTGCTCAACGTATTCAAGCGAGCCGAAGCCAAGCCCCGCGATTCCCAAGGCATTTCCGAGCATTCCGAGGCAAAAAGGACCGATAAGAACACCTGCGATGAGGTAGCCCGTAACTGCGGGAAGTCCAAAGGGCTTAATGACTCGAGTCATCAGAAGTCCTGCAAAAAGCGCGATAGCGATACTGAGTAAGATATCCATAAAATTCCTTTCAAGTCGTAAAACTCGACTGATATATAATAAAATTATTTTAGCGGACTGCCGTCCGCGCAAACAGTTATATGATAGCACTTTCACTGCAAAAAGTCAATAGGCTTTTCAACATTTTTTACACATTATCGCATTTGAATTTCAATAAAAAAATATTGCGGGGCGGGAATGATTATCCTGCCTCGCAATATTTGAAGATCATGTATTTTCGGGGTAGACCGCGCGAGCACCGCCGATAAATTTCGGACGTGTTCTGGCGCATATTATGTCTGCCTCTCCGATAGTTTTCACCGAAAGCCTTACGGGCACGGCTACTCTCTTGAGGTGCATACCGATAAGCGTGCCGCCGATATCTATTCCCGCGTCGGCGCGTATTTCTTCAACCGCCACAGGCGATTTGAAATTTTTATACGCCGTGGTGGCAAACGAGCCGCCCGCCTTAGGCTGAGGAATAACCGTCACAGGCTCATAGCCCCGTCTCTCGGCGCATTCCTTTTCGATGATAACAGCGCGGTTAAGGTGCTCACAACACTGGGCTGCGAGATATATCCCCTTTTCATTAAGGACAGGATATATAGCCTCAAACACGGATTCCGCCGCCTCAAGGCTTGAGTTCTTCCCTATTTTTCCGCCGACTATCTCGGACGACGAGCAACCGATAACGAGCAGGTCGCCCTCTTTAAGCCCCGCGATCTCAATTAATTCATTCACCGCGGTCTTAGCGTTTTTTTTGATTTCTTCAAACATAAAACTCTCCCAAAGAGCAAGGGGTTGCCGCAATGCGCCAACCCCGATTTTTTAACAATTACTCTGCCGCTTCCTCGGTTGCAGCTTCATCTGCTGCTTCCTCTGCAGCTGCCTCATCCTCGGGCATAGCTTCCTCAGCTTCCTGAGTCTCATCAAGAAGTGCTCTTATAGAAAGGCTTACCTTCTTCTTCTCGTCGTCGATCTCGATGATCTTAGCGTCAACTACCTGACCGATCTCAAGAACGTCAGCGGGCTTAGCAATTCTGGTCTGTGCGATCTGAGAAATGTGAATAAGTCCGTCTACGCCGTCAACGATCTCAGCAAATGCGCCGAAGGGCATCATGTTTACGATCTTTACGGATGCAACGTCGTCTACGTTGTATGTATTCTTGAAGATGAACCAGGGGTTTGTATCCTCTGTCTTATATCCAAGAGAGATTCTCTTCTTCTCGGCATCAAAGCTCTTTACAAATACTGTAATTTCATCGCCGATAGCAACTACCTCTGCGGGGCTCTTGATGTGCTTCCAGGAAAGCTCGGATGCGTGTACCATTCCGTCTACGCCGCCAAGGTCAACGAACGCGCCGTAGCTGGTCATGCTCTTAACCTTACCTGTAAACTGCTTGCCTTCCTCAATATTTGCCCAGAACTCTGCCTCGCGAGCCTTACGCTCCTCGCGGAGAACTACGCTGATAGAGCCTACTGCTCTCTTGTGGTAATCCTTGATCTCGATAACCTTAAGCTTTACGTTTGTTCCAACGATGGAGTTAAGATCGCCATCTCTCGGAACGCCTGTCTGAGATGCGGGAACAAAGATCTCAACAGAATCAACAACAGTTACAACACCGCCCTTGACTGCCTTTGTTACCTTACCCTCAAGAATGTCGCCTGTGTTGCAAGCCTCAACGATCTTGACCCAGTTCTTGTCAGAGTCAACACGCTTCTTGTCAAGCTCAGCAACGCCTTCGATGTCGCTTACACGGATAACGAAAGCTTCAACTTCGTCACCGATCTTGAACATCTCCGAAAGTTTTACAGAAGAATCGTCTGTTATCTTCTCAGCCTTGATAACGCCGGTAACCTTGGCGCCAAGGTCAAGCTGCAGATCGGTATCTGTAACTTTGGTTACTATTCCGGTAACGGTGTCTCCTGTATTTAAAGTTTTGAAAGATTCTTCGAGCATTTGCGCAAAATTTTCTTGTTCGCTCATTTTTTTGTTTACCTCCTCTATTATGTCGCTTGGAGTTGAAGCCCCCGCGACAATTCCCACGTTTTCGTGGTGGTTCGGCAAAAAGCCGGCAAGCTCCGCCGCATTCTCTATCCAAAAGGTGTTTTTACAATTCTCCTTGCATATATCCGCAAGCTTAGCGGTATTAGAGCTTTCTTTACCGCCTATTACGATCATCATATCACACTTTTCGGAAAGCGCGGCAGCCTCAAGCTGTCTTTTTTCCGTAACACTACATATTGTATCAAAAATTATCGGATTTGTACATAGGTTTTTGAGAAATTTTTGAGTTTTTTCCCACTCCGACAAATTAAAGGTCGTTTGAGCGGCTAAAATCGGTGTTTTTTTGTGCAAATTGACCAACACACCATTTTTTACCGCTTGTTCAAAGCTCGTGAGAGAGTCAAAAACATACTTTTCTCCCACGAAATAGCTCATGATCCCCACGACCTCGGGGTGGCTTTCGCAGCCCATGAGAATGAAAATATTTTCCTCCGCGGAATATTCAGCGGCTATCTTATGAATTTTTTTCACGTAAGGACAGGTACAGTCCTCGTATGTGAAGAACCTATTTTCGGCAGACAGCTTTTCAAGCGCTTTCTCGACGTTAAGCGGAACTCCGTGGGCGCGCAGAAAAAGCTTTACTCTTTTTTCGCGTGTTGCGCTTTTAGCAAGCGCCTCGATTTCTTCCACCTCAATCGCAGAAACGCCGTTTTTTCTCAGCCTTTGATTATAGGTAGGATTATGAATAAGATGTCCGAGGGTAAATATACGGTCCTCCGTATCGAAGCGCAACGCTTCCTCTATTCTGTCGGCGGCACGCTTAACGCCAAAGCAAAAGCCCGCATTTTCGGCTACTGTGACTCTGCTCATTTTTCAAGTCCCTCGCCCAGCTTACAAACCTCATCAAAAATGACATTGACTATTCGGTTATATTCGCCGGTTTTATCGGGATCATATCCAAGGTCGGCGAATTTTATGGGCTTACCTATAATAACGGTAGTTTTTCTGAACAGCTTCGGAGTATTATCCTTCCTATGAATGTACACCGGAAGCACGTCGGCATTGGCGCGCACGGCGATCATTGCCGCGCCGTTTTTAAGCTCGGTATCTCTTGGGTTCTTGCCCGGACGGCGTGTGCCCTGAGGAAAAATTCCAACACGGCTTCCGTCTTCAAGCAGCTTGATAGCTTTTTTCACAGCGCTTACGTCCTTACCGCCTCTATCCACGGGAAAGACTCCGAGATTTCTTAAAAATGTTGAAAATATCGGAATTTTAAAAAGCTCTTTTTTCGCCATATAGCATATCTGATTTTTTGTGGCGGCGCTGATAAGTACGGGGTCAGCCGCCGAAATATGATTTGAGCAAACCAACAAAGCGCCCTCGCTCGGCTCATTCTCCGAGCCTATGACCTTAAGTCGGTAAATAAGGCTGACTATCCCCATGAAAGTGGTGTGGATAAACTTATATGTTTTCGTCATATATCCACCCTCTGCTTTGCTATCTCTATGATTTTATCAAGAGTTTGCTCCATGGTAAGGTCGGAATTATCGAGTATTACGGCGTCATCCGCGGGAACGGCGGGAGCGACGTCACGGTTTTTATCGTTGTTATCACGTTCGATCATTTCGGCAAGCACGTCCTCGTACTTCGCCTCCATTCCCTTTTCCTTAAGCTCAAGCACGCGGCGCTTAGCGCGGCACTCGGCAGACGCGGTAAGGAATATCTTAACCTCCGCGTCGGGAAGAATAACAGTTCCTATATCTCTGCCGTCCATAACCACGTTATTGGCTCTCGCCACCGATTTCTGGGTCTCGAGCAAAAAGGCTCTTACCGCGGGGATAGCTGATACTGCCGACGCATACATGGATATTTCGGGCTCGCGAATCTTATCTCCGAGATTCTCGCCGTTGAGATATACGTACTGTGTACCATTCTCATATTTAAGCTCAATATTTATGTCTTTAAGGTGAGGCGTCACCTGCTCTGCCGACTTGGGGTCAGCGCCCACAGAGCGAATATAATATCCCACCGTGCGGTAAAGCGCGCCCGTATCTACGTATACTATACCAATTTTCTTTGAAAGTGCCTTGGCAACACTGCTTTTACCAGCGCCGCTGGGTCCGTCGATAGCTATTTTGAACATACTGTTTCTCCTTTAATATATATGATGTGTATTATCACCACTCGCCCATTGCCGCGCTTTCACCCGCGACCACGGCTGTGGAAAAGGCGATCTGCAAATTAAATCCGCCGGTATACGCGTCAACGTCCAGCACCTCGCCCGCAAAATACAGACCGCTTATTCCCTTCGCCTGCATTGTACCCGGAACTATCTGCTTTACATCTACGCCGCCCTTGGTTATTATCGCCTCGTTTATGGGGCGAAAGCCGTCAAGCGATATGCGGAAGCATTTTATAAGCTCGGCAAGGCGCTGTCTTTCCTCTCGGGTTATGGAATTTACCTTTTTGTGCGGCGGTATACCCGACAGCCCGACAACCACGTCTATCATCTTCTGCGGTAAAAGCTCACCAAGGGAGTTGGCGAAATCTCGGTTGGCAAATTTTGAAAAGTCACCAAGAAGTCTGTTGTCAAGTGTCTTCATATCAAGGGCGGGCTTAAGGTCTATCTGCGCCTCATAAGAAACGCTGTTTATATCGGGAATATGCGCCGAAGCAGAGAGTATAAGCGGACCTGTTACTCCGAAATGGGTAAACATCATCTCGCCGAAATCCTCATAGACCTTTTTGCCGTTGGTTTTATTTACTATTCTGAGCGCCACGTTTCTGAGCGAAAGCCCCTGCATTCTGGAGCAGACCTTACTTGAGGAAACTATCGGCACAAGCGACGGGACGAGGTCGGTGATCTTTAATCCCATTTGCTTGGCAAAGCGGTAGCCGTCGCCGTCGGAGCCCGTCTGCTTATAGGACATTCCCCCGGTGGCGACTATAACAGCATCAGCCTCATATTCGCCCTTTTCTGTTTTCACGCCGACCACAGAGCCTTCGGAAACCGAAAGAGCCTTTACCTTTTCATATATTACTTTAACGCCGCTGTCACGGCAGCCGCGCGCCAGCGCGTCAACTATATCCTGCGCCTTATCCGACACGGGAAAAACCCTTTTTCCGCGCTCGGTCTTAAGAGGAACGCCAAGCTCCTCAAAAAAGCTCTTGGTATCCTCGGTGGAAAACCTGTTAAGCGCGCCGTAGAGAAAGCGAGGATTTGTGGGCACGTTTTTCATAAACTCGCCGATATCGCAATCATTGGTAAGATTGCATCTTCCCTTGCCCGTAATACGGAGCTTTTTGCCAAGACGGTCGTTTTTCTCAAAAAGGCTGACCTCAGCGCCGTATCTTGCGGCGCTTATCGCCGCCATCATTCCCGCCGCGCCGCCGCCTATTACTATTACTTTGCGGTTATCACTCATGGTTCTTATCATAAACGTCGTATTCGTCCCATATTTCTTCAAGCGTCTTGAGACGAACAGTCAGTTCCTCTTTCTTTTTCTTTGCTACCGAAACGGCTATGGCGTTTATTATGCTCATAGGAGCGACCAGCGAGTCAACGAATGAAGCCATATCACTGCTTGCGGTAAGGAGCTGGTCAGCGCCCTGCGCTATGGGTGAGGCGTCGCTATCGGTAAGGGCAACTACGTTTGCGCCCTGACGCTTTGCGAACTCAACCGCCTTGATAATTCGCTTCGAGTAACGCGGAAAGCTGATGGCTATCATAACGTCGTCTTTGTCGATACGCATTATCTGTTCAAGCATTTCACTGCCCGACGTTGTCTGAACAAGCGTAAGATTATCAAACGCCATCTGGAGATTATAGTACAAAAATCCCGCCAGAGTCGCCGAGGAGCGGACACCGAGAATGTATATACGCTTGGCGCTTATAATGCGGTCAACAGCGTCCTCAAATGCCTTGCGGTCAATTGTGTCAAGAGTATGACGGAGCTTTTCCGCATCGGCAAGAATGACCTGCGTAAGGATATCCTTGTCTCCGATTATGGAATCCGAGACCTCAACGCGCTGAAAGGACGTAAGATTGGTACGAACCAACTCGCGCAAAGCCTTTTGAAATTCGGGATATCCGCCGAAGCCCAACTCACAGGCAAAGCGCACCACGGTAGACTCCGACACGTCGGCAAGCTGTCCCAGCTTTGCCGCGGTCATATAAGCCGCCCTCTCGTAGTGCTCGGTTATATAGTTAGCTATCGCCTTCTGCCCCTTTGAAAAGCCCTCGTAGCCAAGCTCTATTTTTTTCAAAACGCTTTCTTTCATACCGTCCGCCTCGCAAATTTCAATCAAACAATATTATATTATTTTTTAATCCTTTTGTCAACTCAATTTTGTAAACTTTTACGCCCGCAATATTTTCAAATATGATTGATTTTTCTGAAAATGTATGGTAAAATGATTATAATATTACTTTGAAGGGTGAATTTATGAATCTTTGTGACATCAAAAACATAAAACAAATAATGTCGGTTTTCGGCATCAAATTCCACAAGGAGTTCGGACAGAACTTTCTGACCAACAAAATGGTTGTTGAGGACATTGCCGAATACTGCTGCGAGGGCAAGTCAAATACTATTCTTGAGATAGGTCCCGGTATCGGCACTCTTACCTTGGAGCTTGCCGAACGTTACGAAAACGTTATTTCTCTGGAAATAGACAAGGGGCTTATCCCCGTACTTTCCTACACGCTTGACGGCTACAACAACGTCAAGGTAATAAACGAGGACGTGATGAAGACCGATCTTGACGCACTGCTCGCGCCTTACTTTGAGGGTGGCATTTCGGTATGCGCCAATCTTCCATACTACATCACCACGCCTATTCTTATGAAGCTGCTTGAATCACGCCTGCCCTTTGACTATATCACTATAATGATACAGTCCGAGGTTGCCGACAGGCTTTGTGCCAAGGCCGGAAGCAAGGACTGCGGTGCCATAACCGCTGTACTTTCCTATTACGGAGAGGCTGAAAAGCTGTTTACTGTCAACGCCGACAACTTTATGCCTCCACCAAAGGTAAATTCAAGCGTGGTGCGCATAAAGCTCTACAAGGACAAGCCATACAAGCCCAAGGATGAGGACCTGTTCTTCAAGGTAATAAAGGCGGCGTTTGAGCAGAGACGAAAGACGCTCTTAAACGCGCTTTCCTGCGGCTTCCCCGAAATTCCAAAAGAAAAGCTGGCTGAGGTAATTGAAAAGGCGGGACACCGCCCCGATATCCGAGGCGAAAAGCTGGACGTTCAGATGTTCTGCGAGCTTTCAGATTTATTATATGATATAAAAAACTCCTAACACCCTTATTGATTTAACACAGATTTAACACAAAAACGCTTTCGGATTTTACATAATTTATGTTAAATTAAGTACAGTGAATAATTTTGTCAATAACTGTATTAAATCAGGAGGAAAACATGGATTTTACAAACATTTTGACGCTCTTTGGCGGCATTTCGCTTTTCCTGTTCGGAATGACCGTTATGGGCGACGCGCTTGAAAAGAGCGCAGGCTCACAGCTTAAGGGACTGCTCGCTAAAATGACTTCCAATCCCTTAAAAGGTTTTATTCTCGGTGCGGCGGTCACGGCTATTATTCAAAGCTCGTCGGCGACCACGGTCATGCTCGTGGGCTTTGTAAACTCGGGACTTATGACGCTTTCGGCGGTTATTCCCGTTATTATGGGTGCTAACGTAGGTACGACCATAACCGCTTGGATACTGAGCCTTATGGGCGTTGACGGAGGCGAAAGCTTTATTATGACAATGCTGAAGCCCACCTCCTTTACTCCCATTCTCGCGGTCATAGGCGTTGTGCTTTATATTTTCCTGAAGGACTCCAAGAGAAAGGATATAGGTCTTATTCTTCTTGGCTTCTCGGTTCTTATCTACGGCATGGACATCATGACGGGCGCGGTTGAACCTCTTGCGGAAAACGAGGCGTTCAAGAGCCTTTTGCTCATGTTCGACAATCCTCTTTTGGGTGTTCTCGCGGGTGCTGTCATTACGGCTATCATTCAGAGCTCCTCGGCATCTGTCGGTATTCTTCAGGCACTATCGGCTACGGGAGCGGTCACGTTCGGCTCGGCTATTCCGATCATCATGGGACAGAACATCGGTACATGTGTTACGGCGATGATATCCTCAGTCGGCGCTAACAAAAACGCGCGCCGCGTGGCTATGGTACACCTTTACTTCAACATCGTCGGAACGGTGATGCTTCTTTCGATATTCTATATCACACACGGAATAGTACACTTTGAGTTCCTTGGCAACGCTATTGATGAAAAGTATATCGCTATAGTTCACACCGCGTTCAACATCGGTTGTACCGCGCTTCTTCTCCCCTGCCACAAGCTGCTTGAAAAGCTGGCTATCCTTACTATCAAGGACAAGAAGAACACCGAGGAAAAGGTCAGTCTTTTCGACGACAGACTTCTCACGACCCCCAGCGTGGCTCTCGACCGTTGCCGCAACGTAGCAGTTACGATGGCTGAGACCTCTGTAGCTTCGCTTATGAAATCGCTTACACTCTTTGACAACTACGACAAGAAGATATTCGAAGAAATTGATAAAGAGGAAGATCAGGTGGATATTTACGAGGATGAGATAGGCTCCTATCTTGTCAAGCTGACGAAATGCGACCTTTCTGAGCGTGATAGCCTTGAGGTAACAAAGCTTCTTCACATCATCGGAGACCTTGAGCGTATTTCCGACCACGCGGTAAATCTCGCAGAGTCGGCACAGGAGATACACAACAAGAAGATCTCCTTCTCCGAGCATGCACAGAAAGAGCTTAGCGTGATGATAGGCGCGGTACGCGAGATACTTAACGCTTCGCTTTCCTCTTTCACTCAGAACAGCCTTGATTTCGCGGCGACGGTTGAGCCGCTTGAGGAGGTCGTTGACAATCTCAAGGACCAGATCAAGCTCAACCACATCAAGAGACTCCAAAACAACGAATGCACAATTGAGCTTGGATTTATACTTTCCGACCTTCTCACCAACCTTGAGCGCATTTCCGACCACTGCTCCAACATTGCGGGCTGTGTAATCGAGATCGCGCACAGCAGTCTTGGCATGCACGGTTACACCAAGGCTCTCCGACGCGGAAACGAAATTTACGACGAACACTACAAGGAATACTCCCAAAAGTATTCGCTTAAAGCTGAATAAAACAATAACAAAAAATAGCTGTTTCATTAAGAAACAGCTATTTTTTATCTTTTTATTCTTACAAGCACTCTAAGCCCCATTTCAAGATGCTCTACAAATGTATCTATGTCCGACTCGGTAGTTTTTTCGGAAATACTTACGCGAAGCGAGCAATCGGCATCCGCGGGGGTAAGTCCGAATGCGGTCAGCGCACGGCTGGGTGTATATGAATGAGACGAGCATGCAGAGCCGCTGGAAACGTATATTCCCTCTCCCGAAAGATAGTGGAGCATAGTCTCACTTTTTATATTGGGAAGCGTAAAGTTAATAATATGCGGAGCGGTATTTCCAAGCGGTATGTTAAGCCTTACGTCGAGAGCCGAGAGCTTTAATATAGCATACTCCCTCACTGCCGACATACGCGCCGTGTTAGAGTCAAACCCGAGATAGGCTTCTCTTACGGCCGCGCCGAAGCCCGCGATACCAACTACGTTCTCTGTTCCCGAACGGAACCCGTTTTCCTGTCCGCCGCCGTAGATAATGGGAATCAGCTTTCTCTGCTTAAGGATATCAGCGCTAACGTAAAGCGCGCCTACACCCTTGGGTCCGTGTATCTTATGGGCACTTACGCTTACAAAGTCTGCGCCGATAGTCGATGGCGAAAATTTATGCTTCATAAATCCCTGCACCGCATCACAGTGAGTGATCGCCTCGGGGCACCTTTGCTTGGTCATGGAAAAGACCTTTGCTATATCGTACATTGCTCCCGTCTCGTTATTGACCATCATCATGGTAACCAAAATAACGTCGCGGTCAAGCTCTTTTTCAAGGGTATTCATATCGAGTACACCGCCGCGAGTGGAAATCCTTACCACCTTGAAGCCCTCCTCCTCCAGCTTTCGGAGAAGGTTTTCAACCGAAGGGTGCTCGGAATCGGTGGTAATTATTTTATTAGCCACACGTCTGGCTTTGGAACAGACACTGCCCCTTATAGCAAGGTTGTTCGCCTCAGTACCGCTTGCGGTAAAAATAAGCTGTCCGGGCTTTGGCATTCTGATACCCAGGGCGATGCCAAGGGCATTTCTCGCCTCGTCAACGTATTTCTGTGCCGCCAATCCCACCGAATGAAGCGACGATGGGTTACCGTAGTTCCCCATCGCCTCTGTCATTGCCTTGACTGCGCTCTCGCACAACGGTGTGGTGGCGCTGTTATCAAGATAGATCTCTCTCATTGCTTTATTTCTTAAACTCAAAAAGCTCAAGCATAGCGTTTATATCGTCTGCATGCTTATCGTAGTTAACTCTGTCCGAGGTATAAGTGAAAATATAGATCATATTGTTATACGCAAGGAACACCTGCTTGATCTTATATTTCAAGCCCGACGCCGACGCGGTATACTCAACACCGTAAGCGTCATAGCCGCCCATCTTGGCGTTCTCGTCGATAACTATATCCGAAAGCTCGAAAGAAGTCGTCTCGGTATAGTGCTGCCAATAGGAAGCACCGTCAAGAACATCCTCTGTTGCTATACGGCTGGTGATGCTTACATTGGAAAGATCTGTCTTTGAGAAATAAGCACTGGGATTATATGCTCTTCTCTGAACTGTCCAGGTAAGCGGAACATAAAATCTGAACTCGTACTTATCCTTAGTTGCAAGCTGATATCCCTCGGGAGTATTCTCGTCAACAAGAACGGTAAAGTCGTCCTTTTCGAGCTCTCCGTCCTCAAAGCTCTTAAACTCAAAATTAGCTATTATCGCATCAACGTCCGAAAGAGCGGAATCGTAATATTCCTCCGGCGCGCTGTAAACCAGCATTGTAAGAGTAGCCTCGTTTTTGGCGTTGATAACCTTGAACTTATACACAACGTCGGTAACCTTATCGCCCTCGCCCTTTTCCTTTATGGTAGCCTTATACTCCATAACGTATGCGGGGAGACCTCCGAGTGTCGTGGACTCAAACGGCGACACAAGCTCATAGCCCTCCATAGCCTCATAGCTCTCGATAGCGAGCGCCATAAATTCGCCAAGCGTATAATTGGAAGCGTTTCTGATAGTTTTTGCGCTTACAATAACGTTGTTTTCAAGAGAATAATAAGCACTTGCGATACCGCTTGAAAGATTACTTACCCAAGTTTTGGGAACATAGAGGTTGAATATTTCTTCCTCGCCCGAAACAAGCTGAGTTCCATCGGGCGCGTCGTCCTTCGCGCACGCCGTAAAGCACGCAAGAAGCATTGTTATTAAAAGTACAGCAGAAATTATTTTTTTCATAAAAATTTTACCTTTCTCTTTTCACGTTTAACGTTTTTAACTATTTTAGCAGATGTTTCGCCAAATGTCTACAAAAATTTGTAAACATTTTGTCAAAATGCGACTTATTCTACCGAAATCATTTCCTCGGCGGCGTACATAATGCCTATTTTGCCGCTTTCGTATGTAAGTCCGCCCTGAAAAAACGCCGTATATGGGGGACGAAGCGGTCCGTCTGCCGAAAGCTCAATGGACGAGCCCTGAGTAAACGCTCCTGCCGCCATAATGACCTTATCGTTATATCCCGGCATATCCCACGGTTCGGGAGTAACGAAAGAATCAACCGGTGAGCCCTTCTGTATTCCACAGCAAAACGCGCAGAGCAATTCGGGAGCTTCGGTTACCACGGTTTGTATGATATCGTGATGTTTTTCGTTCCATTTAGGCTCAACCTTATATCCGAGCTTTTCAAATATATAAGCCGCGAGATGCGCCACCTTAAGCGCCTGTGCCGTTGTATGCGGCGCGTAAAAAAGACCTTTATAAAGGCTCTTATTAAGTCCGAGCGTAGCGCCGACCTCACAGCCCACGCCTACCGAGGTGAGTCGGTAGGACGCAAGCTCTACCGCGCGTTTAGTGCCCGCGATATAACCGCCTGTTTCCGCCATTCCGCCGCCGGGATTCTTGATAAGCGAGCCTATGACCATATCCGCGCCCACCGCGCAGGGCTCTTTGGTATCCACGAACTCTCCGTAGCAATTATCCACCACCACGTATACGTTGGGGTTGATAGATTTTACAAATCTCACCGCTTTGCCTATCTCGTCAACGCTCAGAGTTTTTCTGTTAAGATAACCCTTTGAGCGTTGAATAAACACTACCTTTACACGCTCACCAAGCCCTTCAAGCTGTTCGCGTATCTTATCATAGTCAAAATCGCCGTCCTTAAGGTCTACCTGCGCATATTCTACGCCGAAATCCTTAAGTGAGCCGTCACCGGGAGTTCCGCAGATACCTATGACCTCCTCGAGGGTATCGTAAGGCTTTCCCGCTATTGAAAGCATAACGTCATTCGGGCGGAGAAGTCCGAAAAGACCTATGGTAAGCGCTTGAGTTCCGTTTACGATATTATGGCGCACGAATGCCGACTCAGCGCCCATGACCTCTGCCCATATCTCGTCGAGCACGTCTCTGCCTCTGTCGTCGTAGCCGTATCCGCTGGTTGGATTGAACATTGCCTCCGAAACTCGGTGCTCTCGGAAAAGCTCCATAATTTTCGACGTGTTTTCAAAAGACACTCTATCTATCTCGGCAAAGATATCAGCCAGCTCTCGCTCGGCATCGGCAACAAGAGAATATACTTTTTGTGAAATTTCCATACTGTCCGTCCTATTATGCATTATAATTATTTATGAAGGCTACCGCCAGATCGCGGCAAGCCTCGGCATCCTTCATGTCGATCATTTCAACCGATGAGTGAATATATCTTGTGGGAATAGAAAGTGCGCCCGCGCGGACTCCGCTTCCGGAGACCTGAATAGAGCTTGTATCTGTTCCGCCGTGCTTAAGTATCTCGCACTGATAAGGTATTTTATTTTTCTTAGCAAGCTCTACAAGACCTTCAACAATTCCGTGGTCACAGATAACAGACGCGTCCTTTATTTTTATAGCCGCGCCGTCTCCAAGCTTTACCGCCATTGAGGGTGCGCCAACGGTGTCCCCCGTAGCCGTAACGTCAAATACGAGAGCAACGTCGGGAGCAATTTTGTTGGCGGCGGTCTTTGCGCCGCGGCATCCTACCTCCTCCTGAACGGAGAAAACAAACCACACGTTATCCTTGGGAGCTTCGAGAGTTCTGGCAATATCGAAAATCACCGCACAGCCTATTCTGTCGTCCATGGGTCTGCCGACGACTCGCTTCCCCATAAGCTTATCAACCGAAGCCTCAACCACGGCAACGTCACCGATATTTATCTTTTTCTCGGCGGTCTTTTTGCTATCCGCGCCGATATCAACGTAGTAAGAATCAGAATTTTTACTGTCGCTGAGCTTGGATTCGGGCACGAGAACGCCCTTTGTGCCGTTTTCAAAAACCACCTTGGCGTAGGAAGCCGAAACGTAATTTATTCCGCCGATGGGAGCAACGCGGATAAATCCGCTATCCTCAATATAATTTACTATAAAACCGATCTCGTCGGCGTGGGCGCAAAGCATAATGTCCTTGGGGGCTTCAGCGCTTCCCTTTTTTAGCGCCATAAGGTTACCGAGGTTGTCGAATGAGCACTCGTCTACATAAGGGGAGATAAGCGTTCTTATCTTTTCAAGCAGGTCGCTTTCTCTGCCCGACACCGCGGGAATATTTATTATCTGTTTCAAAAAATTATACATTGTTTTTTCCTCTCTCTTGCCTATACCGATTTCCATGTTTCTATAAGCGCCTTTACAATCTCGATTATTGAGTCAAGATCATCAAGCGACGCGACGCAAGCGGGCGAATGAAGATAACGCGTAGGCACTGATATGGCCGCGGTTTTCACGCCCTCTCCGCTCTTATGGATATGTCCCGCATCGTTACCGCCCGAGACGTATCTCTTTACCTGCGCCTTTATTCCCTTAAGCTCGGCAAGCTCAAGGATGTAAGACACGAGCTTACGGTTATAGACCGTGGCGCGGTCCATAACCGACACCACGCCGCCCTTGCCAACCTCAGCCACGCGAAGCGCGGGGTCAACGTCCTCAATATCGGCGATAGCGGTGGACTCAAGCACTATTGCATAATCGGGCTTTATGACCTGCGCTACGGTCTGCGCACCCGAAAGTCCTACCTCCTCGCGCACGGTAAAGCAGAAATAAAGCTCGTTTCCGTTCTTTATTTTGCCCTCCCGAAGCTCCTTCATTACCTCGAGCATAACTACGCACCCCATACGGTCATCAAGCGCCTTGGATTTTACAAGGCGGTCATTCTTTCCGAAAATTATGAAGTCACTGTCGAAGGTTCCGAAATCTCCGATATCTACGTATTTCTCGGCGTCCTCCTTTGAGGTCGCACCGATGTCGATATACATATCAGATATCTTTGTGGCTTTTTTACGCTCGTCCGAGCTCTGGTGGTGTATTGCCTTTGACGCGATAACGCCTTTTATCTTCTTGTTTTCGTCACCTATTGTAACGTTCCGTCCGCAGAGCACACGGCAATCTATTCCGCCAACGGTATCAAACTTGAGATATCCGTCGCCGTCTATCTCGGTCACCATAAAACCGACCTCGTCCATGTGTGCCGAAAGCATTATCTTTTTTGTATGGGCGGTGTAGACCTTGGGCACTATCTTGAACACGCAGTTTCCCATCTTATCCACCGCGTAATTGTCGCAATACTGAGCCGCTATCCTGCAAACAAGCTCACCCACGTTGCCCTCACAGCCCGTAGGACCGAAAGAAAGTGCGAGGTCCTTGAGAAGCTCTGTTCTGTTATTGTACATTGCCAAACACCTCCGCTATTTTTTTACTGCACACAAACTCGGCTATAAGCCTTGTGAGAGCTTCGGCATCCTCGAGATTCAATATCTCGTTATAAGTGTGCATAGACTTAAGCGGAAGCCCAACGTCCACCACGGGCACTCCGCCACGAACGAGCGAAAGCGCGGTAGCGTTTGTTCCCGTGCTGGTTGCCGACACGATACGCTGATATTTTATCTCCTTTTCGGCGCAAAGCTCGGCGGTCATTTTAGTAAGCGCGCGGTCTGTAACGGCAGACAGCGTAATTGCCACGCCCTCGCCCATATCCACGGTCTCGCGAGACTTGGTATCGGGAGTTTTGCCGAGATTTACGTCCACGACCATAGCGTAATCGGGGTTTACCGTATAAGTACCGCAGACAACGCAACCAAGTCGGTCGGTCTCCTCATGCGCCGAAAGCAATAGATAAACGTCGCCCGCAAGAGAGCTACGGTCGATATCTGCCAACGCCTTTACGGCACAAGCGGCGCAGGCTTTATTATCAAAGCCCTTACCCGCAAGCTGCGAGTTTAAAAGCTCGGTATATTTGGGGTAAAAGCCAACCGGCGTGCCGAGTGATACAAGCTCGGCAAGCTCGTCCTCAGAATATCCCGTATCTATAAGAAGCTCGTCCACCGCAAGAAGCTTTTCTCTGTCATTGGCGTTTGACAGGTGGGGCGGAATCGAGGCAACAACGCCATTTATCTTTTCCTTACCGTAGATAACCACATCGGACGCCTGCATTATTCTGGTATCAAGTCCGCCGATATTGATAACCTTAAGGAAGCCCCCCTCCTTTATCTCGCTCACGTACATTCCTATCTCGTCAAAATGAGTATCGATAACGATTTTGGGGGCATTTTCCCTGCCGCACTTTTTTACGAGTATATGGTTTTTTACGTTATCGCAAAAATATCCGTCGAAATATTCATCGGCGATCTTTTTTACAGTCTCGGAGCATGCGTCCTCATATCCCGTAATCGACATGAGGCTCGCCAGCTCCTGTATGAGTCCTTTTAATTCCATTTAATTAATTGCCTTCCTCGGTCATTGAATTTATTATATTTTTGAATATGTTTCCCCGTTCCTCAAAATTTCTGAACGCGTCAAAGCTGGCGCACGCGGGAGACAAGACCACAATATCGCCCTCTTTGGCAAGGCTCTTGGCAGCATCAACCGCGTCGAAGAAATCGGGTTTTATAACGATAGTAAGCTCTCCGTCCGTAAAATAATCGGATCTTCTTATTGCCGCGTTGATAGCCTCTCGAGTAGCGCCCGTAAGCACAACGGCTTTAGCGCGCTGACAAAGCACGTCACCAAGCTTATCAAAAGGAATATGCTTATCGTAGCCGCCGCAGATCAATATAGGCTTTTGTTCAAAGGAAGATATCGCCGCTATGGTTCTCGTGGGGCTTGAATCTATAGAGCTATTGTAATACTTTACTCCATTATGCTCTTTTACGAACTCCATTCTGTGCTCAACGCCTCCGAATGAGACTGCCACACGTCTCACGCTGTCATACGACACCATGCCGTCAAGCAATGCGATAGCGGTCATATAATTTTCAACATTGTGTCTTCCGACAAGCTTTATATCGGCGGTCTTAAGCATTATGCGCTCAAGAGTTCCGTCACTTAATATTATCTCACCGTCTCGCTCGAATATAGCTTTTTTTCCGTGCCCCTCGTCGCAGATATCGTGAAAAGCACTTCTTTTTGAGGAAATCAGCGTTACGCCGCACGAAACACGCAGGGAAAGAGCAAGCGCGTCCTCGCTCTCGCGGTTTGTTACCAATCTGTCGAGCCCCGCGTTACGGCAGAGATTGAATTTGCTCTCAATATATTCATTCATATCGGTATGCCAATCAAGGTGATTGGGCGATATATTCGTAATAGCCGCTCTGTACGGAGAGGTCTTTAAGGTCTTTAACTGAAAGCTCGAAAGCTCGACCACCGCATAATCATTTTCGGTCATTTCGTATACAAGCGGCAACAGAGGCGCCCCGATATTTCCGCCAACGTACACTTTTCCGTTTCCCTTTTTTGAAAGCTCTTGTTCTAATATCTTATACGTCAGGGTGGTTGTGGTGGTCTTTCCGTCGCTTCCTGTTATGGCAATTATTCTCGCCGGGGTAAGCTCAAAGAAAAGCTCCATTTCCGAGGTGAGCACCGCTCCGTTTTCCACCGCCGCGGCTATACCCGCGACATCATCTCTTATACCGGGCGAGCGAAAGATAAAATCAGCCTCGACGGTATCAAGATAATTCTCGCCGTCTATGAACTTCACGCCCTGCTCAGCATACTGACGTGCCTCATTACCCAGCTCGGGCAATGGCTTTTTATCGTGCACGGTGATATCGGCAACGCCCAAGTCAAGCAAAAACCTGACAAGCGGGATATTTGACACGCCGAGTCCCAAGACCGCAACCCTACTCTCTTTTATTTTTTCAAGGAGTTCCGTGTTTTTCATGAAAATCTACCTCTCAAAATTTATTATACAGTATATTATATAATATTTTTACATTATATTCAAGTCAAATTTACGAAAATTTACGAAAAGGTAAAAATATTTTCGGTTTTCCCCTTTTCAAAACGAGAAAAATCTGTTATAATTATACTGGATGTTTATTATTGGGAGTGATATTATGTCGATAGAAAAAGTAAAAGCCTTTTTGGCTGAGCGCGGAATGGGTGAAAAAGTTATGGAGTTTCCTGTTTCAAGCGCCACGGTTGAGGAAGCCGCTATCGCGGTGGGAGCTATTCCCGCAAGAATAGCCAAGAGCCTCACGTTCATGTCAAAAGACGAAAAGTGTATCATGATAGTCGCCGCAGGCGACACCAAGATAGACAACAGCAAATTCAAGCAAAAGTTCGCGACAAAAGCCAAAATGCTTACCCCCGACGAGGTGGTTGCTTTTACGGGACATGCCATAGGCGGGGTTTGCCCCTTTGCTGTTCCCGAGGACGTAAGCGTTTATCTTGACGAGGGGCTTAAGCGCTTCGCCACGGTGTTCCCTGCTTGCGGAAGCTCAAACAGTGCCATTGAGCTTACCTGTGATGAGCTTTTCACACTTTCGGGCGCAATAGAGTGGGCTGACGTTTGCAAGCCGATCGCCCCGATTACAGAATAATTCAGGAAAGGATACATAAAAGTGGCAACAAACAAAGTGAACAAAGCTAAACAAGAATACGGCAATCAAAGCATCACAGCCCTCAAGGGCGCTGACCGAGTCAGAAAACGTCCCGGCGTTATCTTTGGCTCTGACGGTCTTGAAGGCTGCGAGCACTCTTTTTTCGAGATACTTTCCAACTCGGTTGACGAAGCGCGTGAGGGCCACGGAAACGAGATAACGGTAACCGCTTTCGCAGACCATTCCATACAGGTAGACGACAAGGGACGCGGAGTTCCCCTCGGATACAACGAAAAGGAAGGCAGATGGAACTGGGATCTTATATACTGTGAGCTTTACGCCGGAGGTAAATACGATAACAATGACAGCGAATCGGCTTACGAATATTCGCTCGGTCTTAACGGTCTGGGCGCCTGTGCTACGCAGTACAGCTCCGAGTACATGGACGTTTATTCCTATGACGGAAAGTTCGTTCGATCCATCCACTTTAAAAAGGGTGAGCCTTGCAGTGAGCTTGAGGAACGTGAGCTTGAGCGCAAGGAAAAGCGCACCGGTACGGTAATTCATTGGAAGCCGGACCTTGAGGTCTTTACCGACATCAAAATACCTGCCGAATTCTTTATTGAGACCATGCGCCGCCAGTCGGTGGTAAATGCGGGCATATCCTTTGTTCTGAAAATAGAGCAAGAGGATGGCAGTTTTGAGGAGCACAGCTTCCTCTATGCCAACGGAATTACCGACTATATTGCTGAAATTGCCGGTGAGGCATCAATGATCCAACCATATCACTGGCGTTTGGAATCCAAGGGTCGTGACAGAGAGGACAAACCGGAATACAAGTTAAAGGCCGATTTCTCATTCTGCGTTTCCAACAGTGTAAACGTAATCGAGTATTATCACAACTCCAGCTTCCTTGAGCACGGAGGCTCGCCCGACAAGGCGGTCAAGCTCGGATTTGCGTACGCCCTTGACAAATACATCAAGAACGTAGGCAAATATACCAAAAACGAGTCAAAGATAACCTTCAACGACATAAGCGACTGTCTTATTCTTGTAATAAACAGTTTTTCAACGATAACGTCCTACGAAAACCAGACAAAGAAAGCTATCACAAACAAATTTATCTACGAGGCGATGTACGAGTCGATAAAGACAAATCTTGAGATCTTCTTTATCGAAAATCCACAGAGCGCAGAGATATTCGCAAATCAGGTACTGATAAACAAGCGAAGCCGTGAGTCTGCGGAAAATGAGCGCTTGAACATCAAGAAAAAGCTGACAGGCTCGCTTGATATCGCCAACCGAGTTGAAAAATTTGTAAACTGCCGTTCAAAAGACCCTGCTATGCGCGAGCTTTACATCGTTGAGGGTGACTCGGCTCTTACATCCTGTAAGCTCGGTCGAGACGCCGAATTCCAGGCTATCATCCCCGTAAGAGGTAAGACTCTTAACTGTCTTAAGAGCTCCTACGACAAGATTTTCAAGTCTGAGATAATTACCGACCTGCTCAGGGTAATCGGTTGCGGAGTTGAGATAAGCGGCAAGGTAAAGACCAACATTCCCGCCTTTGATATCAACACGCTTCGCTGGTCCAAAATCATAATCTGTACCGATGCCGATGAGGACGGATTCCAGATAAGAACGCTTCTTCTGACGCTGTTCTACCGTCTGCTTCCCTCTCTGCTTGCGGCGGGTAAGGTGTTTATCGCCGAATCGCCTCTGTTTGAGATAACGGTAAAGGACGACATTTATTTCGCCTACAACGAGTTTGAGCGCGCAGAGATACTCAAAAAGTTAGAGGGTAAGAAGTACACGCTTCAGCGTTCCAAGGGACTTGGTGAAAACGAGCCGAAGATGATGTGGCAGACCACAATGAACCCCGAGACGCGCCGTCTTATCGCCGTCACCACTACTGACCCCGCAAAGACCTATGAGATGTTTGACACTCTGCTTGGCGACAATCTGCCCGCGAGAAAGCAATTTATCACGCTTAACGGAAAGAAGTACGTCAAGGACGCGGACATATAACACTTCCCCGTACTATGCGTGTAATCCTTAACGGATACACGCATAGTACGGGGATTTTTAACAAATATAACATCTTTTGTGAAAAGATTAACATTTTTGTTGATTTTACAGTATAAAGATGGTATAATAGTAGTGTTCAGCGGTTTTCCGCAATTATAACAGGAGGTATACAACTTGACACCACACAACTTACAAAAGAATGAGGTTTTGAATGCTCTTGAGTCAAACCTCGAAAAGGGTCTGTCACAGGAAAAAGCGGCAGAGCTCAAAGAAAAGCACGGCGAAAACAAGCTCCGTGAGAAAAAGAAGAAAACCAATCTCGAACGTTTCTTTGACCAGTTCAAGGACGTTATGATAATCATTCTTCTTATTGCGGCGGCGGTATCATTTGCGATCGTTTGCGTTGAAAGAAACTGGGGCGAGCTTTTTGAGCCCGCGCTTATTCTTCTCATCGTTATCCTCAACGCTATTATGGGCGTTATGCAGGAAAGCAAGGCCGAAAAGGCGCTTGACGCGCTGAAAAATATGTCGGCGCCACACGCCAGAGTTATTCGTGACGGCGTTGAAAAGGTAATTGACGCGGCTGAGCTTGTTCCCGGCGACATTATCAAGCTCGAGGCAGGCGACTTTGTTCCCGCGGACGCAAGACTTCTTCACAGCGCAAGCCTTAAGAGCGAGGAATCGGCGCTTACGGGTGAGTCTGTCCCCTCAGAAAAGGACGCTGAGCTTATCGTTGACGAGAACGCGCCCTTAGGTGACCGCAGCAACATGGTCTTTTCGGGCTGCAGTATCACATACGGAACGGCGACTGCTATCGTAACCGCTACGGGAATGAACACCGAAATGGGCAAGATAGCAAATCTGCTTGACGGTGAGTCCGACGGTCAGACTCCTCTCCAGCAGAAGCTGGCACAGCTTGGAAAATATCTCGGCTTCGTGGCTCTGGGCGCGTGCGCTATAATCTTCGTGGTCGGCGTACTCAACAAGATACCTGTGCTTGAAATATTCATGACCTCAGTATCTCTCGCGGTCTCCGCGATCCCCGAGGGACTCCCCGCTATAGTTACGATAGTTCTTTCCATAGGTGTTCAGCGCATGGTAAAGAAAAACGCGCTTATCCGCCGTTTGCCCGCGGTTGAGACGCTGGGCGGAGCTTCGGTAATCTGCTCGGATAAGACGGGTACACTTACACAAAACAGAATGACACTTACAAAGGCTTATAC
Source organism: Eubacteriales bacterium (assembly GCA_045660295.1). Classification (GTDB taxonomy): domain Bacteria; phylum Bacillota; class Clostridia; order Oscillospirales; family CAG-272; genus RGIG8775. The sequence continues at coordinate 57,345 of JAZRDN010000040.1, read as the reverse complement.
CGACGGCGCAAGCGAGCCCGAGGTAATAAGCACCGAAAACTCCGAGGCTATCAAAAAGCTTCTCACATACGGAACTCTCTGCTGTGACGGCTCGGTAGTTTTCGAGGGCGGCGAGGAAAAGCACATCGGCGACCCCACTGAGACCGCTATCGTTCTTGCGGCACACAAAAACGGTCTGCCCAAGGACGAGCTCAACAAGAGCTATATCAGACTTGCCGAAATCCCCTTCGACTCTGACAGAAAGCTGATGACGACCGTAAACAAGATAGACGGCAAGAATATCGTTATCGTCAAGGGCGCGTTTGACATGATGGTTCCCCGTTGCATAGCGGGTGACCTTGACAAGGCTAAAGAAATGACAGACACCATGAGTGCCGACGCGCTTCGCGTGCTTGCGGTGGCTTACAAGGAAATCGACGAAGTTCCCACAACGCCTACATCCGAGGAGCTTGAGTGCGGACTCACGTTTATGGGTCTTGTGGGCATGATAGACCCGCCCCGTCCCGAGGCAAAGGTAGCGGTAGCGACCTGCCGCAAGGCGGGAATAAAGCCTGTTATGATAACGGGCGACCACGTAGTTACCGCTTCGGCAATCGCCAAGGAGCTTGGTATTTACGTTGAGGGCGACAGAGCCATTACGGGTGCTGAGCTTGACGCTATGAGCGACGACGAGCTTGACGCTCAGGTTGAAAGCATTTCGGTATACGCGCGAGTTTCTCCCGAAAACAAAATTCGTATAGTCAAGGCTTGGCAGCGCAAGGGTCAGGTAGTTTCAATGACAGGTGACGGCGTAAACGACGCGCCCGCGCTTAAGGCGGCTGACATAGGTTGTGCTATGGGTATCACAGGTACGGACGTTGCAAAGGGTGCGGCTGACATGACGCTTACTGACGACAACTTCGCTACCATCGTTGACGCGGTACGCGAGGGTCGCGGTATCTACGCAAACATCAAAAAGGTTGTTGGCTTCCTTCTGGGAACTAACATCGGTGAGGTCATCACGGTATTTGCCGCAATGCTTCTGTGGCACAAGACTCCCCTGCTCTCCATGCAGCTTCTTTGGATAAATCTCGTAACAGACAGCCTGCCCGCCATCGCGCTTGGCATGGAGGCTGTTGAACCCGACATCATGGACAGAAAGCCCAAGCCCAAGAACGAGGGCATATTCGCCCACGGTCTCGGTACAAGAGTGGTGCTTCAGGGCATCATGTTCGCGGCTCTTACTCTTATCGGCTTCAAGGTTGGCGAAAGCGTAACAGGACTGCTTGAGGGTGGTCAGACAATGGCGTTTATGGTTCTCGCGCTCTGCCAGATAGTTCAGGCGTACAACATGCGCTCTGAGCATTCGCTCTTTAAGATAGGAATGTTCAAGAACAAGAACCTCAATCTTGCGGCTCTTACGTCCACACTTCTTGTGGCGCTCGTACTCTTTACACCCGTGGGAATTGCCTTCGGAATGGTAACGCTTCCCTGGCATCTCTACCTTATAGGTCTTGGACTTATCCTCGTACCTCTGGTAGTTATGGAGTTCTGCAAGCTGGTTGGCTTTATCAAGCACAAGCATTAAAAATAAGGTCCGCGAATTTTCGCGGACCTTTAAATATGTTTTTTGATCATTCTGCTCGCTTTTCAAATCGTCTACGGGCGTCACCTATCTCAATTATCTCAACAACTTAAGATTTAGCACTATTTTACATTTCAAACACGTTAGAATCATCACAAATAACCGCTTTGCCGCCAAAAAGCTCCTTGACTTTTTTGTTTGTACTCGGCGGTATTGTTGATTTCAACACGCCCAATTTCACCGCCTACGTTCCCACAAAATTATCTCTTGGCGAAAACTATTCAAAGGAATACGATATATTCAACGAGGTATACGTAAGTCTGGAAAAAGATTCTTTTTCAAGGCTTTTTTCGAAAATATACGGCGAATCACCCAGCCGATACAGACAACGAGTCCGCAACTACAAACAGCCTAAAGAAGAAAATACTTGATATCCTCTTTTTGAGACCTCACAGCCGCAGGCGTGGGGTCTTCTTTTTTCGTCTCTGTCAGCTCGCCGTTTTCTTTGTACTCGGACGGAGAAACGCCCACATACTTTTTAAAGATCTTGGAAAATCCAAGCGCATCATGATATCCCACCGAAAGCGCCACGGAGCTTATAGGCAGGTCGCCGATCTCAAGCAATTCTTTGGCACGCTCTATTCTGCGTTCCATAAGGTAATCCTTTGTAGACATGCCGACATGCTCTATAAAAAGGTTGCGGAGATACTTTCTGTCAAGTCCCAAAAGTTCTGCCAGTTGTTCTACTTTTATATCGTTAAAATAATTTTCGTCAATATATCTTTTCGCCATGTCAACATGCTGAGCGCCACGGGGGCTGTTGCTTTCAGCGCCAAGCAAAGCCGACACCAGATATTCGGCAAAAGCACAAGCCATTGGATCACTGTCGGGATACCACTCAGACAAGCCATTCACAACAGATATAACCGTGTTGAGTTGGTTAATGCTTGCTATATAGAACGCGTCCGCGCCAAAGACCTCCATGCTTTCAGCCGTGCCGTCAAAAGCCAAGCACAGCACAGCCGCCGAGCTTGGGGAACTAAGCTCAACACACGTGTTTTTAGACACGGCAATTCCCTGCTCCTTATTTACGCTCGCACCGTCAACACTTATGTTCCCCTCAAGCACGCAAAAAACAGTATTATAAGGGAATACAAAATCACTTCCGACCGCAAATCCGTTGTTTATCAGTTTTATATTCAACAGTTTCATTTCATCACCTCTTTGGTATCATTATACCATATGAACGCAAATTTGTCAAGTCTCTGTAAGATGTTATCAAAAAAGGTCTGCCAAATGGCAGACCTTTTTCATATATCGAGCTTTGATATGCGTTTTTTCATCTTCATTATATCGCGGAGCATTTTAAAGGAATCTCCGACCACGCTGACCTTGGAGTCGCCGTGGTTTATCACCTTTACGGGAATTTCGCATATTTTATATCCGCACTTTTCGGATACGAGGATAGCCTCAAAATCAAAGGCAAAGCGGTTGACCTGACAATGCGAGAACACCCGCCTCGCCGCATCGCCACGAAAGGCTTTACAGCCACACTGCGAGTCGGATATCTTAAGACCGCCAACCATTTTGAGCACCGCGATATACGTCTTGGAGACGAATTTGCGCACAAAGGTATAGCCGTCGTAGCCGTCTTTGGCAATGTTTCTCGAACCGACCACCACATCACATTCGGGATGAGCGTCAAAGGCGTCTGCCACCTGACCGATAACCTCCGTACCGTAGGCGAGGTCGGAGTCGGTAAACATTACCATATCGCCATGCGACGCCAGCATTGCTTCTCTCACGGCGCTTCCCTTTCCTCTGTTATCGGGATAGCCTATCACTCTGACATTCGGGAGTTCAAGCGCGCGAACGATATCGGCAGAGCCATCTGTGCTTCCGTCATCGGAAAAGATTATCTCATAATCATCAAAGCGCTGGCACATATATTCGGTCAGCGTTTTGGCGGTGTCCGCGATTATCTTTGACTCGTTATACATTGGTATGCAAAGGGTAAATTTCATATCGTCCTCATTAGTCCTTGCGGAAAATTTTTATTTTTACTTCTATCTCTGTGTCAAGCCTATTGAGCTCCGCCAGCTTTTTCATATCGGCTTCGCTTGTTCGGTAGTAATACGGAGTCATGGAAAACAGGTCGGAGATAAGCTCTCCCGAGTCAAGCGAGAGCTCAAAGGCAACTGTTTTTTCCTCGGCAAGCGTAAGACTTTCGGGCATATCCTCTCGCTCGGTATTTTTATACGTAGTATCGTAGATAGCCTTTTTCAGTCCCAAAAGGTGATTTTCCCCCGCGCCCGCGGTAATAAGCAGACCGCCCTTTTTCAAGACTCTCGAGTATTCCGCCTCAACGCAAGGGGCGAAAATATTCACCACTGCATCGGCACACTCGCTTTTTATAGGCATTGAAAAGACACTGCTCACGGCGAAAAAGCTATTTTCGATGCCGTTACGGCGCGCGAATTTTGACGCGTATTCAACGCCGTGCTTTGAAAGATCAAAGCCGACTACCTCGCCGTCATAGGCTTTGGCTATACTGTTGGTATAATAGCCCTCTCCGCAGCCCGCGTCAAGCACAAGCCCTCCGCCACAATATTTTTTCACCGCTTCGGTGATAGCCTCGCACACAGGCGCGTATCCTCCGCTTTCAAGAAAGCGGGTACGGGAGCGGATCGCTTCCTTTGAGTCGCCCGATCCGCTTTGAGACGGGGGCGCAAAATTAACGTATCCGCTTGAGGAGAGGTCAAAGCAATGCTTTTTTCCAATTCCGTCGCAGACGAGACTTTTGTTATTATCGGTAAGTTTAAGCCGCGCACTGCAATGCGGGCAAGAAAAATTATCAAAAGATATCATCATTCACCTATGTCAGTATAAGCTTCGGTCAGCACCGCGTGGTATATGTATCTGCCCGTTTTTGACGAGATAGAGTTTGTACAGGTGGAAAAGGTTATAAGGCTTGCGTCGGCGCCGTATTCCACCTCGGGGCGCTGTGTATGAAAGCTCTTTTCTGTAACCATATCGCAGAAATCGAGGAAGCCAGCGTCACTGTCAAACTCATACATATAAAAAGGATAATAAGCCTCGCAACGGTAGAGCGCGAGCGGTTCGTAGATATAGACTCCGTTTTCGGTAACGTATTCAACTGTGGCGTTCATAAAATTCTCCGCGGTGAACAGGTCTACCACCTTATGGAACATTGAGCCGTTATTCATATTATGACCGTAAAGCACGGTGTTCTTGGTAGCAAGCGGGTCGCTGTCTATTCTATAATCAAGAAAGATAGCTCCGCTTGTACTCTCCTCGCCCGTTATCATATGGTCAAGATAATAATCGTTATTATCGGTCTGCACCACGGGATAGCTTATTTCAAGCGACGGCACGTTAACGTAGCCTACCACGTCGGGGTACTGCATCTTAAGCTCGGCGACGTATTTTGAAAGCTCAACAAGGCGTGCGGGGGCGTTGCCACGCTCTCCTTCGTCAGCGCCGTCAAGCTCGCTTATACCTTTATTTATCTCGTCATAGACGTTTTCTGCTCTTGAATACTCAACAAGTATCTGCACTAACTTTACGGCGCTTACGAGAAAAACGACTATACATATAACAAGCAGGATTATTCTGAAAATTCTGAAGGCTTTTCTTATCATACTTACTCTCCTTCGGTTGGTGTTTTGGGGTATTCGGCAGTAGGAAGCTCGAACCAGAAACGGCTTCCGTGACCCAGCGCAGACTCCACGCCGTAGGTAGCTTTATGAAGCTCAAGACTGCCCTTAACTATGGAAAGTCCGAGACCCGTGCCTACCTTGGCGCGCTTGTGCACTCTGTCAACCTTATAGTATCTATCCCATATACTGTCTATTTTTTCGGGTGGGATTCCCTCTCCGTTATCAATCACAGATATTCTCACCTTGCCGTCATCAACGGTCTGCTCGACGCGAACGGTCTTATCGTCGCCCACATAGTTGACGGCATTATTAATGAGATTATAGACGACTTGTATTATCATAATTCGGTCGGCGAAAATATAAGCGTCGTTTTCGGCGGAAAACTCTATCTTATAACCGCCCGCGTTTACCAACTTATCGTATCTGGTCATAACATCGCGCACTGTGGCGGTAAGGTTAAAGACGACAAATTCGGGGACTCGCGCGCCCGAGTGTATCTTTGAGAGGTCAAGCAGGTCGTTTACAAGCTCACCGAGATGGTTTGCCTCGTCCACGATGACCTGTAAATTTTCGGGGGTGTTTTCGTCGGGGATATCGCGCATAACCTCTCCGTAGCCCTTTATAAGAGTAAGCGGAGTTCTCAGGTCGTGCGAGACGTTCGCCACAAGCTCACGCTGAAGCGTATCAAGCTTTGAGAGCTTATCCGATGCGTCCTCAAGGCTTTCGGAAAGCTCGGTTATCTCTCGGTAGCCCTTTACCGAAAAGTCGGCATCGTATCTTCCCTCGGCAAGCTTTTTCGCCGAAGCGTTCATCTTTTTGATAGGACCTGAAATATTTCTTGATATAAGGAAAGCCAGCGCAAGGGCACCTATGACCATAACGCCCGCTATCCAGTAGAACTGCATTTTAAGCGTATTGACGGTAGCATCTACGGGAGTCAGCTCGGCATTAAGCAAAATCATATAGGCTTCGCCGTTTTTATCCTCCGCTATGCGGTTATAGACCATTACAAGCGAATTGGGCGTGGCGTTTATAAAGTCAAAAAGAGGCTCATCCTCTGCCTCGCTGTCGCTCCAGAAAGTGCCAAGCTTGGAATGTATCTCGCTCGTTTCAGCAAAAACCCCACCGTTTCCCAAAGCCTTATTATAATATTCATTGAGCTTTTTATTAAGCGTCACGTGCGGAATATTATGAATGGTGCAATCAGCAGACACGTCTGCGCTTGCCACCTCTGATGCCGAGGTACTGTCGCTGAACTTAAATACCCTTATACATGTAGAATAGTCCACAGCACAGGAATAGACGGCGTTGCCAAGGTCATCAGTGCCGACGTACTCTCCTATTGCCAAGGAAATACTCTCAAGCTCATCTCGCTTTGTGCTTTTATAGAAGCTGTCGAGCATAAGCACCTGAAAAACCCATATGACTATCATCATAAACGCCACAAACGCGACCAGAAAGGCAAAGAGCTTCCAGCTTATGCTGATGCCGCAGATACGGCGTTCGGCTTTTTGTTTTGTAGCTTTATCCATAACTGCGGCACCTCACGTTTATTTTCCCTCAAATCTGTATCCCACGCCGCGAAGCGTCACGATACGGTCGGCATATCTGCCAAGACTTTTACGAAGCAGCTTTATGTGTGTATCAAGCGTACGCGCGTCGCCGTAAAAATCGTAGCCCCATACCTCTGTGAGCAACTTTTCTCGGGTCAGCGCTATGTTTCTGTTAGCAAGCAGATAGAAAAACAGGTCGTATTCCTTGGGTGACATATCCACGCGTTCGCCGTCGATATAAACTATTCTCGCGGTTATATCGGCTTTAAGTCCGCCGCCGTCGATCTCAACAATCTCGTTAGGGACTTTCACGTTCACATCCGCGCCGCGCCTGGTGCGCTTCATCACCGCCTCGACCCTAAGCATAAGCTCTTTGGGCGAAAAAGGCTTTACCACGTAATCGTCTATTCCAACCTCAAAGCCGTTGATACGGTCGTATTCCTCTCCGCGTGCCGAAAGCATAATTATCGGGATCTGCGATGTCTTTCTTATTTCGCGACATGCCGAGAAGCCGTCAAGCTCGGGCATCATTATATCCATTATAACTATATCGTAGGTATTGTTACGGCAAAGATAGACCGCTTCCAGTCCGTCGCCTGCCTCAACTACGGTGTGCCCCTCAAATTCGGCGTATTTTTTTATTATACTTCGAATTCTGACCTCATCGTCAACTACCAAAATCGTATACACAGAGTCACCTCCCGATTTTTATGCTACAACACAATATTATATAGCATTTCAAGATTTTTTTCAATAGTTTTGTGTTAATTTTAAGGATGATATTCGGAAATTGGCAATTCCACGGTCACTTCACCGCTGGAACGGTATACTGTCACCTCAACCTTGTCGCCTATTTCATAGCCCTCAAGGAGAGCGTACGCATCGTCCGCGGACGTGGGAGAAACGCCGTTTATCGCTACAATTCGGTCGCCGTAAACCAGCTCGTCGGTATATTTGGACTCAACTATATACAAAAGATATCCGTAATATCCGGGGCGGAAGGTATACTGCTGAACTATAGTGAGTCCGTGGTCGGCTCTGCCCTTTACGTATCCGTAATTTACAAGGTCGTTATACACGGCGATAACCGTATCGATGGGAATAGCAAATCCAAGTCCCTCTGCTCCGTTACTGGAATATTTAGCGTTTACTATACCGATAAGCTCACCCTTCATATTAAAGAGCGCGCCGCCCGAGTTGCCGGGGCTTACCGCCGCGTTATGCTGAAGCAGGACCATGGTCTCGCCCTCTATTGTAACCTCTCGCTCAAGAGCGCTGACAATGCCGTTGGTAACCGTACCGCCGAGAAGTCCCAATGGATTTCCGATAGCAAGCACCTCGTCGCCCACGCGTACGCCGGAGCTATTGCCGCAAACCGCGAGGGTGAGAGCTTCCTTGGGCTCTATCTTTACAATGGCAAGGTCGGTCTGGGCGTCTGTTGCCACAAGCGCCGCCTCGTACACGTTGCCGTTTGAAAGGCGAACGCTGATATCGGTGGCGCCCTCGACTACGTGATTATTGGTTATGATTATTCCGTTTTCGGTAACTATCACTCCGCTTCCCGCACCGCTGGAATAGACAAGTCCGTTCCGCAGTGTCTCGGATGTGGTGATTTCGACCACGGAATCCGAAACCAGCGAGACAACGTCTGCCTTGGAAAGGTTTTCGTCACCTATCTGCCCACTCACCGAAGCCTCGCTTGAGGAGTTTGACATGGTAACGTCTGTATTCTCGTTAAGTCCGAAAAACCAATCGTTTTCCTTGGGCGGCTCGACCGATTCTTTTTCATCGGCTACGTTATTCTGAGTATCGTCGGCTATGGGAAGCTTCGCGTCGCCGCTCTGCCCACCGTCGGAAATAAGACCGTCATAATAATTAGACACCACCATAGCCGTACAGAACATTATTCCCGCGCAAAACAATGCGGCGCAAAGCACCACTACCATAACGGCAAGTATTTTCTTTCCAACGCCGCTATTTTTTCTTTGGGGCATATAAGAATAATGGTACTCTCCGCTTTGATAGCTGTTTTTCTGCTCGGTATATCCGTTCTCGCTTGGGGTATAGCTTTTGGAATACACCTCGTATTCGTCGTTATTTCGTCTATTATTTTCAAAGTCGTTATTATTCATAAAAACTACCACCTTTCCTGTGTGATGTCTATATTATAAAATTTTAATGTGACGATTTTTTGAAGATGTCATAAAAAAGATTTGAAAAAAGTTGTAATTCGCGCTCAATTATGTTACAATATATATAAGCAATTTGCAAAGCATATTTTGGAGGCTGATATGGTCCAAAGAATAAAGGAGCTTTTTCACACAGAAAACCTTGATCTGTACGGTTTTTTGCCACTGGAAAGGTGTATAATAAAAAAGCAGTATCTTCTTGACAGAGCCGAAATTTCCTCGGGCTTTGCCGTAATATTCGCGATTCCCTACTATACGGAAGCCTGCGACCGAAACCGCAACATATCGGCTTACGCCGTGGGGCGCGACTATCACCTTTTTATAAAAGAATTGTTCGAGCGCATGCTCACAAGGCTGGGCGCCGAATTTCCCGAGACCAAATTCGCTATGTTCGCCGACCACTCGCCTGTTGATGAGCGCGACGCGGCGGTACGCGCGGGGCTTGGAGTCATCGGAAAGAACGGACTGCTTATCACAGAGAAATATTCTTCATACGTTTTTCTAAGCGAGCTTATCGTTGAAGCGCCCTTACCTGACGGTTATTCTACCGAATGCGAGATACGCCTTTGCGAGGACTGCGGACTTTGCAGGCGGGCGTGTCCGTGGCTTGGCGGCGAATGCGGAGAATGTCTGTCGGCTCTGACTCAGAAAAAGGGGGAGCTTAGCGAGTCCGAGCAAAAAATGATATCAAAATACGGGCTTTGGGGGTGCGATATCTGCTCCGAGGTATGTCCGCACACAAAAAAAGCCAAAGAATCCAAGGAAGTATATTCTCCCGTTGAGTTTTTCAACCAAAACACGATTCCCTATCTTACATACGATAGTGTCGCGGAAATGAGTGAGGAAGAATTTTCAAAGCGCGCCTACTCATGGCGCGGGCGCGACACTATCTTAAGGAACGCAAAGATAGCGGAGCGCAAGGATGACAAAAAGAGGGATAAAGAGCAATAATTCGCATGAGCTTGAACGACTGAGGCGCGAGAACGCCTTTCTGCGTTCACGCGTACAAAGCGCGGCGGCAAAGGACGAAAGCACCGCGCTGTTTGAAAGCAAGGGATATTTTTCTTATCTGTGGAAGGTTATAAAGTCACATTCGGCATACAAGCTTTTTGAAAAATACAGCGGATATTTTTCACGCTTCAGACTTATTTCACGGATAATCAGAATTTCGGCGTTTATTTTCATTGCGTTGCAGACAAGCGCCATACTTTTTATCGCCGCGGTAATACTTGCCATTGTTATACCGCCCATAATTTTAGGATTTGCGGCTTTACTTCTCTTATCCGCGGTAAGGCTTCGGCGCGACGGAAGGCTTTTAAGGAAAAAGATAGCGGGCAAAAAGGTGATACTTTTCTTTCCGCCAAGGCATTGCGAGCTTGGAGTCGGCAGCTTTCTTTACAGAAACATCTCCGAGCTTGCTGACAGAGGGTACGCCGTGATCGCGGTCTCGCCTTTTATGATATCACAGAGAGGTCTTTCGGAAAGCAAAAAGCCGTACTCCAACATCCGCATTGAGGGTGAAAGGATATTTACAGTCAGACGTCAGTATTTTTTCTTTATAAACAAACGCATATTACAAAAGCACGAAAAAAGAGTAATTTATATTTATTGAGGAGTTCAAATGACAGAGCTTATTTACGGTCTCCCCGGCACGGGAAAGACCGCGCTTATCACAAACAGAATAAAAGATGACGTAGCGGCGGACAAAAAGGTTTTGCTTATAGTTCCCGAGCAACAGACGGTAGAGGTAGAGAGAAACATGACAAGGCTTCTTCCTGCCTCGGCTCAGCTCACCTTTGAGGTGGTCAACTTTTCACGTCTCGCCAACAAGCTGTTCAGGCTTTACGGTGGGCTTTCGTATAACTATATAACGGGCGGAATGAAAAATCTTTTCATGAAACGCACGCTCATCGAGCTTTCACAAGAACTTTCCGAATACGGGCTTCGCGCGGTAGGCGATTCTTCGCTTCCCTCGCTTATGCTTGCACAAATAAACGAGTTCAAAATAAACAACGTCAGCGCTACCAAGCTCGGTCGAGTTGCCGATTCTCTTGAGGACGGACATCCGCTGAAAGCCAAGCTGTCTGATTTTTCAATGATATATTCGGAGTTTTCGGGAATGGTAGAGGATGCTTACGACGATAGCAGTGACGACCTTGAAAAGCTTCATACCATCCTTTGCGAGAACAGATTTTTCAACGGATACAACGTATACATAGATGCTTTTTCCAGCTTCACCGCATGGGAATACAAGATAATAGAACGCATCTTTTCGCAAGCCGACAACTGCGTGGTAACCATTCCGTCGGACGCTCCCTCTTGCGGTGCGCTTCACCTGACAAGCGTTAACAAGACGTCGCAAAAGCTGCGTGCCGCCGCGGGCGAGAAGGCACAGATCACCGTACTCGACACGCCTCACAGAGTAAAAAGCCCTTCCCTCACAAGGCTTTGGCGCTCACTTTGGGATTTCTCACTGAACACAAAGGAGCTTAAAAAGCTTGAGGATGACGGTGCGGTATCGGTAATAAAATGCACCGACATGTACCACGAATCCGAGGCGGTAGCTAACACCGTTCTCTCGCTTTTGGACTCGGGCTACCGCTGCCGTGAGATTGCCGTGATCGCTGGTGACATGGACTCTTACCGCGGTATAATAGACTCGGCTTTTGAAAAGGCGGGGATCCCCTATTTCATGTCCGAAAGGACAGACCTTGTGACCGAGCCGCTGATATCGCTTATTCTGTCGGCTTTTGCCATAAAGCTCAAGGGCTGGCGCTCCGAGGACGTTATTGCCTATCTTAAGACCGGACTCACCGATATTTCCACAGCAGACATTGACGTATTCGAGCTTTACGTCTCAACATGGAAGATAAGCGGAAGCCGTTTTGCGGACGAGCTTTGGAGCATGAACCCCGACGGATATTCGACGTCAATTTCACCGCGCGGGCTCAAGATACTTGAAACAGCCAACGACGTAAAAGGCAAACTGACCTCTACGCTTTTCGAATTTTTCACAAGGCTTGACGCGGCAAACAACGTACGCGAGCTTTGTGAGGCAACCTATGACTTTTTCAAGTCGCTTGACCTTTCGCAAAAGCTTTATGAGCGTGCAAAGCGAGCTTATTCGGCAGGCGACCGCAAGACTGCGCTTGAGTGCGCGGGAACGCACAAGGCTTTTGTAAAAGTGCTTTCCGACATATCCTCAACGCTTGGAGACTCGAAAATGTCGGTCGAGGAATTCGCCTCGTCGCTGAAGCTGGTGCTTGGAAACACCGATATAGCCACTATTCCCACCGCGGCCGACGAGGTGCTTCTCGGCTCGGCGTCAATGCTTCGCGCTTCCGACATACGTTGCGCCATACTTATTGGCGTGTGCGACGGAAAATTCCCCGCTCACGTAAGCGACAGCGGTTTCTTTTCCGACAACGAGAAAAAGAGTCTTTCGGAGCTTGGAATAGAGCTTTCAAGCAACGTTGCCGAAAACAGTGCCGAGGAGCTACTGTACGTTTACCGCGCGGTCACGCTTCCCTCGGACAAGCTGATCTTATCCTACCATTCAAGGTCGGGAGGCACAGCGTTCAAGCCCTCGCTTGCGATTACCAGAGTCTTGTCGCTTTTGTCTCACATAAAGATACGCTCTTACGGGTCTGAAAACGAGCTTGACAGACTTATGTCACGAACGCTTTCCTTTGAGGCGTTTGGCTCTATCAAGGCCCCCGAAAATCGCGCCGCCTTGGAAAAGATTTTTGAAAATGATAAGGAATATCGCGAGATCCTCAAGAAGTCTCAAATTCCGATAAGCGACCCAACGTGCAGATTAAGCGATGAAACCGCTGACGGGCTTTTCGGCAACAATATACATCTTTCGCAAACAAAGATAGACAAATACATAAAGTGCCATTTCAACTATTTCTGCCAGTACGCTTTGGAGCTTCGCGAAAACAGAAGCGTAGGCTTCAACTCGGCAAACACGGGTACGTTTATCCATAGATTGCTTGAGATATTCATTAAAGCCGTTGTGGACAAGGATACTGTAAGAACCGACCTCACGCACGGAGATATTGAAGCGATAATTCGCCAAGAAGCAAAGAAGTACATAGATAACATTTTCGGAAATCACAATACGCCGTCAAAGCGTCTCTCTCATCTTTTTGACCGCTTGACAAGGCTGGCTGTGCTTGTGGCCTCGGCACTTTACAAGGAGCTTTTGAACAGCAGTTTCGTTCCCAAATATCTTGAAATGAAGATAGGAAACGACAGCAAATGCATTCTACCCTCTCCCGTGCTCACGCTTAAGGACGGCACAAAAATAACGCTGAGCGGTACGGTTGACCGCCTTGACATTTTCAAGACTGACGGAGTGGTATACGTTAAGGTCATAGACTATAAAACAGGCTCAAAGACCTTTTCAATAGATGATATTGAGTCAGGTCTCAATATACAGCTCTTGCTTTACCTTTTTGCTATATGCAACACCACCTCCGAGAAATTCAGAAAAGAGATCGGATGCGAGAATGACGACCAAATAAAGCCCGCAAGCGCCATATACGTATCCACCGCGCTTCCCAGCATAAATACCGATTACGGAACCGAAAACGAACGGATATTTGAGATTGCAGAAAGCAAGATTCCTCGCTCGGGTATAATTTTAAACGACGAAAATATCCTCAAGCAGCTTAGCCACGACGGCAAGGTAAAAGGCGGTGCTCCCATAAGCGCCGACGAGTTTGATGCGCTTGAAAAACAGATAAACGAAACGCTCATAAGCATTGCCGAGGAAATGAAAAGCGGAAACGCGGACATTATACCGCGCAAGGACGGTCAGAAATATCCGTGCGAATACTGCAATATGAAGCAGTTCTGCCGAGTCGATATCACAAAATCCGATATTGACAGCACAGACGCAGAATAGAAAGGATGTGAGGATTTGGCTATAAATTTGACACCCGCGCAGTCATCTGCCGTGAACACAAGAGACAAGACACTTCTTGTCAGCGCCGCCGCAGGCTCGGGAAAGACCGCAACTCTGGCAAGGCGAATTATAGATTCGCTTATTGACAAAGATGCTCCCGCGGAAATATCACGCATGCTCATAGTTACCTTTACGCGCGCATCTGCCGCCGATCTCCGCGAAAAGATCTCCAAGGAGCTCTCAAAAGCGCTTTTGGCGGCGCCCGACAACAAGCATCTTTCCAAGCAGCTTGTTGAGCTTGGGAACGCGCACATCTCCACCATAGACTCCTTCTATTACGAAATAGTAAAGAGCAACTTTCAGCGAATTCCGCTTTCCCAGATCCCCAGAATAGCCGACAGCGCCGAGGTTGCGCCCATAAATCGCGCTATAATGGACAAGACGATAGAGGATTTTTATTTCGACCAAGAAGGATTTGAGCATTTTACCGAGCATTTCACAAATGCCCGAAGCAGTGATACACTTGCCGATATTTTCATATTTATTTACGAAAAGCTTCTGTCTCTGCAAAATGGAGTTGACGCATTGAAGGATTATCAGGCTAAGCTTCTTAAAGCCGCTGAAGCCGATTTTCTTGACACAAAATTCGGAGAGGTTGCCAGCAACGAAGCTCAAGCCTTTTTCAACTATGCGTGCGGAGTGACTTCTGACGCGCTGGAGCTTATAAAAACCGATGAAAACGCGCTTATAACGCTCGCTCCCGCCTTTTCGGACGATCTTTCTCTCTGGCAGACCGTAAACGGCTATATCAAGGAAAAAAATTACGAGAAGGCGCACGAGATCCTAAAAAAGCCGCCTTACACCAGATTAGGCTCGTACAAGGGTACAAGCCAAGAAATAAAGGCGCTGAAAGACAAACGCGACGCGTTAAAGAAAAAAGTAAAGACCATAGCGGAAAAATATTTCAAATATTCACAGGACACCATCTCTCTGTCCTTTAAGGATAACGCCAAAATATGCGGTGAGCTTCACGCCCTGTTGTTAAAATTCCACACAAGACTTATGGAAGAAAAAGCCGCGCGCGGAATATGCACCTTTAACGACATACGAAGATTCGTTCTTAACATTCTGTGCGACAAGGCGGGCAAGCCTACCGAGGTGGCACTTGAATATCGTAACCGCTTTGATTACATATACGTTGACGAGTATCAAGACGTTGACGATGTTCAGGATATGATCTTCAAAACCATAGCAAAGCCCGACAACCGCTTTATGGTTGGAGATATCAAGCAGAGCATTTACACATTCAGAGGCGCTGATCCGTCAATATTCGCTTCATACAAGAGAACGCTGACCCCATTCAGAATTAAGGATGACGACGGATATTCGCTTTTCATGTCGAATAATTTCAGATGCGACGAAACTGTCGTTGACTTTTCTAACGCTGTATCCTCGTTCCTTTTCTCAAATCGCGCCGAAAGCATCGACTACTCGAAAAAGGACGATCTTATCTTCTCCAAGATATATGATGACCCCGACCACGTCCCCACCCCTGCTGTGGTGGCAATAACAGGTGTATTGCCCGATGACATTCCCGCAAGTTCTCTGTCGCCGGAGGAAAAGGACAGGCTTGCAAAATGCGGCGCTAAATACGTGGCGCGGGAAATAAGAAGGCTTGTTGACACCGAACAGCTTGCCGCCGCAAATGACGAGGACGGAAATCTTATCCCTAAAAGCATCGAATACAAGGACATTGCCATTCTCGCCAGAGATAAGACGAATTTCAAGCTGCTTGAAAATGAGCTTGCGAAACTGGGAATTCCCTCGCAGAGCTCAGGTGAAAGCAATTTCTTTGAAAATCCCGACGTGCTTCTTATGCTGGCGTTGCTTTCAACCATAGACAATCCGCAAAAGGATATTTCTCTGGCAGGAACTCTGCGCTCGCCATTCTACGGCTTTTCACTTGACGACATTGTGGAAATCCGCTCATATTGCGACCCGTCGTATTCGCTTTACGATGCTTTATTGCAGTATTCTGAAAAGGACACCGATTTGGGCAAAAAATGCAAGCGCTTCAACGGTGAGCTTGAATACTGGAGAAACGCCGCAATGACATCGCCCTGCGACAAGCTCATCAAAAAGCTGTATAACGAGCTTTCGATTCTCTCTTATGCCACTGACGGAAGCCAAAATCTGCTCAGGCTTTACGAATACGCCATAAGATTTGAGTCAAACGGCTTCAAGGGTCTTTACGGCTTTATAAAATACGTAAACGAGCTGATAGAGTGCAAGGTATCGCTTTCGGAATCGAGCGAAGCGGGTGACACGAACTGCGTAAAGATCATGACCATACATCAATCAAAGGGTCTTGAATTTCCCGTGTGCTTTGTTTTCCAATGCGAGAAAGGATTCAATTTCAAATTCAAGGGCGACACGATACAGTTTGAGCCATCGCTGGGTATCGGCTTTGCGCAACACGACGAAAACGGTCTGGCAAAGTACGATTCACCGCTTCTGCGTTCTGTTATCGACACGAGAGTGTTGCTTCAAACCGAGGAAGAAATGCGTCTTTTGTACGTTGCCATGACAAGAGCTCGCGAAAGGCTTTACATGGTTGCCAATCTCCCTGAGCCTAAGAAAAAGCTGGCGAACACCGCGGAGATATGCAAATACGACCAAAGCTATGCCATTCTTTCCTCATCAAGCTACATTGAATGGATAATGATGGCGCTTCCGCTTGCTGACAAGCAGGACTGCTTCCGTATCGAATATCGGGCATATGACCAAAGCGATATTTCCGCAAGCTATGGCGCTCCCAACGCAAACCAAAATGATAATACGAATGAGGCGGAAACCGCAGACCCCGAGCTTGTAAAGTTACTTCTTGAGCGTTTTGAGAGCAAATACGAATTTGAGCATATTTCAAAGCTCCCCGCCAAGCTCTCGGTCTCGGCGCTTTCTCCCAAGGTGCTTGACGTTGCCGACGAGCATGCGGCAAGCCTCGAGCAGCTTAACGACAGCTTTGAAAAGCAATTCGGCAATTCGTTTACTCCCCCCGAAAGCCTTAACGCCGAGAACGGCGCAAGCGCCGCCGAGCGCGGAACTGCCACACACGCGTTCTTGCAATTCTGCGATTTTGACAACGCGGTCAAACACGGAATTGACAACGAGATAGCGCGGCTTAGAGAGAAAAAGTTCATCTCCGAAAAATACGCCGACATCATTAACAAATATCAGCTTAAGGCGTTCTTTGAAAGCGAACTTTATAAGAGGATATCCAACGCCAAAAGGCTTTGGAGAGAGCAACGCTTCAACATCTTTTTGCCTGCCTCGGATTTTACGCAAGAAGAAGAAAAGTCCAAGCTTCTCAAAGACGAGACGATTGCAGTTCAAGGTGTTATTGACATTTTCTTTGAGGATATCGACGGAAAGATCGTGCTTTGCGACTACAAGACAGACTATCTGACAAAAGAGGAGCTTGCGTCGCCCTATCTGGCAATAGAAAAGCTCACAAAACGGCACGCCGAACAGCTTTCTTACTACGCTAAGGCTATAACCGAAATGCTTGGAAAAGCACCCGATGAGGTCTTGATATATTCCCTTCCGTTTGGCAGCGATATACGGCTTGAAGAAAAGAAAAAATAAAAAGAGCATACTTTATCCCCGCTTAAAAGCGGGGATTTTTGTTTTTTTGGTTTTTCTATTGACTTTTGGTAATTATTGTGATAAAATAATCTTGCGACATAACTTAATATTATCC
Source organism: Eubacteriales bacterium (assembly GCA_045660295.1). Classification (GTDB taxonomy): domain Bacteria; phylum Bacillota; class Clostridia; order Oscillospirales; family CAG-272; genus RGIG8775. The sequence goes on along the minus strand of JAZRDN010000040.1, from coordinate 39,687 downwards.
ATATTTGAAGTACGCTATTTTTATCTTTTGGTAAAAATGCATGCTCTTTTTTCGCGTACTTGTTTATGGGTAAGGAAAAGTTGTGTCGCAGCAATCGGAGCTATGTGTTTTTCGTGCGTAGCTTCGGCTGCGCACTTTTTATTTTTGGAGGAAAAGAAAATGACAAAACGAAAACTTACCCACCTTCTGTTGATTGCGCTGGCAATCCTGACTATGCTGGCGTTTAGCGCCTGCGGTGAAATTCCCGTTGACGGAACTAATGACGATAGCACAAACAGCGAAAATCCTTATATTGAAGAAAATCCCCCTATCGGCGAAAATCCCTCTACCCAAGAAGAACCACAGGGTATAACATGGTCGTTTGACGAGGCAACAGGCACTCTTACCATTTCGGGAAAAGGTAATATGGAAGATTATGAGGATCTAGAAAGTATACCTTGGTATGAACAAAGAGAAAATATAAACAGCATAGTTATTGAAAACGGCGTGACGAGTATAGGAGACTGTGCGTTTGTAGATTGCAGTAGCTTGACGAACATAGATATTTCCCAGAGTATAACGATCATCGGTGAAGGTGCGTTCGGTTATTGCAAAAGTTTGACAGATATACATATCCCCGACAGTGTGACGAGTATAGGCGAACAGGCGTTTTATGGCTGCAGTGGCTTGACAAGCATAGATATACCAGACAGAGTACAGAGCATAGGAGAGTGGGTGTTCTGTGAGTGCAACAGCTTGACAAGCGTAGTAATCGGCGACAGCGTGACGAGTATTGACGGTGCTGCGTTCTTTAATTGCAGTAGCTTGACAAGCATAACTATACCCGACAACGTGACGAGTATAGATAAGGATGCGTTCTATGGTTGCAGTAGCTTAAAATACAATGAAAAAGACGGCGTTAAATATCTTGGAAACAAAAACAATCCATATGTTGTCGCGGTAAAAGCTGATAGAAATATTACAAGCGTTATTTTGCCGGAAACGGTGAAAATTATAGGTGGTGAGGCATTCTATGGTTGCAGTAACTTGACAAGCATAACTATACCCGACAGTGTGACGAACATTGAAGAATTTGCGTTCGGTTATTGCAAAAGTTTGACAGATATACATATCCCCGACAGCGTGACGAGTATACACAAGGATGCGTTCTATGATTGCAGCAGCTTAAAATACAATGAAAAAGACAGTATTAAATATCTTGGAAACAAAAACAATCCATATGTTGTTGCAGTAGAAGCTGATAGAAATATTACAAGCGTTGTTTTGCCGGAAACGGTGAAAATTATAGGACATTGTGCGTTCTATGATTGCGGGTGGTTAACAAGCATAACTATACCCGACAGTGTGACGAATATTGGATGCGGTGCGTTCCAAAATTGCGGGTGGTTAGCAAGCATAATTATACCCAACAGCGTGACAAGTATTGACTGGTATGCGTTCCTTGGTTGCAGTAGCTTGACAAGCATAAATATTCCCGACAGCGTGACGGGTATTGGAAATGGTGCGTTTGGGGGTTGCAGTAGCTTGACAGATATTAATTATTCGGGCACTAAAGAACAGTGGGCAACGGTTAACACAGCAAGTATTCCCACAGGCTGTGTTGTTCACTGCACTGACGGTGATATTGTAACCCCATAAATTTTAAGGAGCAGTTTATCAAACTGCTCCTTTTTTAGTTGTATTCAAAAATCCCGTCTGCCCTCAAGCGCGCGGAAAAGCGTCACTTCATCGGCGTATTCAAGGTCAGCGCCGACGGGCACGCCGTAGGCGAGTCTTGTGACCTTTACGCCAAGGGGTTTTATAAGTCTTGAAATATACATCGCCGTTGCTTCTCCCTCAACAGTGGGATTGGTTGCGACGATTATTTCTTTTACGTTTTCGTCTATTCTCGCCAAAAGCTCCTTGAGCTTAAGCTGTTCAGGGGTAATACCGTTCACAGGCGAGATAACGCCGTGGAGAACGTGGTAAAGCCCTCTGTATTCCCTCACCTTTTCAAGCGACATTACAGCCCTTGCGTCCTCGACCACGCAGATTACCGACGTATCTCTGTCCATGTCGTTACAAACATAGCACACGTCTCTGTCTGTCAAGTTCTGACAAATGGGACAATAATGTATATTGGTTTTGGCATCAACGATCGCTTTGGCAAACTCCGCGGCTTCTTCGTCCGAAAACTCCAGCACCGAATACGCCATTCTCATAGCGCTTTTTCTGCCTATTCCCGAAAGCCGTCCAAACTGCTCGGCAAGGTGCACGAGCGATTCGATTTCAGCCATATCAGAACATTCCGGGCAAGCCGAAGCTTCCGGTTATCTTAGACATCTCAGCCTCGTTGGTGCCGTCCACAGTCTTGATAGCCTCGTTTACAGCCGCCACGATAATATCCTCAAGTGTCTCAACGTCATCGGGGTCTACGATCTCGGGCTTTATGCTTACGGCGAGGACTTCTCTCTTACCGTTGATCTTTACCTCGACCATTCCGCCGCCTGCTTTAACGTCATATTCTCTTGCGTCAAGGTCTTCCTGAAGCGCCGCCATATCCTCCTGCATTTTCTGCGCCTGCTTAAGCATGGCGTTCATATTCTGGGGACCGCCGCCCATTCCCTGAGGTAATCTTGCTTTCATAGTTTTTATTCCTTTCTGTCAATTAATTTTCAGTGTTTTTTATCATTCGTTCAAGCGCTTCGTCGCTCATTTCCTTAAGGTCCTTGGGAGCAAGCTCGAAAATCAGTTGCGAGTCACCGACCTCACGCTTGAGGCACATTGAAAGTGCCGCGCGGAGCGAGTCCTTGGCGCCCGAGCCGTCTATCATCATCATTGTAAACGAGTCGGGAACGAATATCTTAACTATTCCGCTATCCGCTACGAACGCGCGGGTCTGGCGAAGATATGAAGCCGCTCTGTTATCGCTTTGAGAAACTCTGTCAAGCACCTCGGCCCACGAAGAAAGCCCTTTGAACTTTGGCACGTCGTCTGTTTTCTTGGACTCTGCCTTTGGGGCTTCGGTGGGAGCTTGGACAACCTTTTCAGGCTCGGTTTCAGCCTTCTTTTCGGTCTGCGGAGCAGGCTTGACGGTAACGCCCAACGCTATGGTATCCTCGAGCTTGGAAACTCTCGACAAAAGATTTTCATTGGAAGCATCAAGCGTTTCATCACACATTTTAACGAGTGTAAGCTCGGCAACGGTACGCTTTATAGCATTTGACTTCTGTATAGCGAAAAGCGCGCCCTCAAGCTGTTTACAGTGAGCAAGTATCGTTTCACGCGAGAATTTCGCGGTTACGTCGGTAAGCTGCTTAAGCTCGTTATCGGTAAGGTCGAGATATTTAGCCGCATCCTTCGAGGACTTAAGCACCAGCATATCGCGGTAAAAGGACATAAGATTTTGCCAGAACACCGCTATATCCTTAGAGGAACGAACGATATTATCCACTTCTCTAAGAATAACGTCGAAATTTTTATCGGCTACGGCGTTTACCACATCGGCAATAGTACTTCTGCCACTAAGTCCGACTATTTCATTTACAATATCCTCGTCGATAAGCTTATCACGTCTGCCGCCTGCGCAAAGGTCAAGGAGACTTATCGCGTCACGCATACCGCCCTGCGCTATCTTGGCTATAAGCTGAAGCGCACCGCGGCTTACGTTTATTCCCTCTTTTTGGGCGATATGTGAAAGTCTTTCAACCAAAACGTCGATTGATATTCTACGGAACTCGAAGCGCTGACATCTTGAAATAATAGTAGCGGGAAGCTCGTGAAGCTCGGTGGTAGCCAGCACGAATATAACGTAAGACGGAGGCTCCTCAAGCGTTTTCAGAAGTGCGTTGAATGCGCTGTCTGAAAGCATATGTACCTCGTCCACGATATAAACCCTGTACTTAAGCACGTTAGGCGGATAGGCGACCTCGTCTCTTATATCACGAATATTATCTACGCCGTTATTTGACGCGGCGTCCATTTCCAGCACGTCGGTAGCAAAGCCCTCATCTATTGAACGGCAGGAAGCGCACTCTCCGCAAGGATTGCCGTCCTTGGGATTTTCACAGTTTACCACCTTAGCGAGTATCTTGGCGCAGGTAGTCTTACCCGTTCCGCGAGAGCCGCAGAAAAGGTAGGCGTGGTTGAATTTACCCAATGCCGCTTCATATTTTAAAATAGAGGTAATATGCTCCTGTCCGTAAACGTCGTCGAACACCTGCGGTCTCCATTTTCTGTACAAAGCCTGATGCATATTATCCCTCCTATCACCACCTCCACAAGACTAAGCGCGACGAAAGATACTAAAATTTATCGTCGCAGAGCTTATGGATTCGATTCTCTTGCCTATCCCAAAATTACAAAGCAAGCTGCAAAATAAGACCATACACCTCAAAATCGAATGTCACTCCCACGCGACATACGCATCTATCGCTCAGAACAGGCAGCCTCGTGGCACATCGGGTACACCGCTTAATGCTGCTTGGTTCCCCACCTGACATGGTTCACAGCTCCCGATTGCACAAGACCCATTCATCAACACGAAAAGACACGCCACAGACCGCAGGTGCTTCACCCTCAAGAGAGGAATGCACCCCTGCATATAGCGGATTTCAGGTACAGGGCACCGCTAATTCCCCGGCTGTATGGCCTTATTTCGCAGCTTCACAATGCAATTCTGCTTATTGCTATAATATTATACCAAACTTTTTACCCTTTTGCAATAGTTTTTTGAATTTTTTATTTAACATTTACATTTCCTTAATCATATACTCGTATTAAAACATCAAGGAGGAAAGAAATGAACAGAGACATACCTCAATATTCAAATATAGGATACACGGGGACAGGATATCTGGTTATAAGGGCAAGCACCGCCTCGGGCGCGCTTCCGTTGGAGAACGCCTCGGTGACTGTACGAGGAAACCAGCCCAATTTTTCAGCAGTAATAGTAGAGCTGACCACAGGGCGCGACGGTCTTACACCAAAGATATCGCTCGCCGCGCCGCCGCGCGGAAACTCCGAGTCTCCAGGAATCGAAAATCCCTTTGCAACCTACAATGTGGATATTCAGCTTGAAGGATACTTTCCCGCAACCGCTCAACAGGTACCGATCTTCGACGGAATAACCTCGGTACAGCCTGTAAGCCTTGTGCCGCTTCCCAAAAACGGAATTACCGACAGATTCGACCCGTACAGTGAGAGAGTTACCGATAGCGTACCGCCAAATCTTTAAGGAGGACATATGCCGAGACTACCATACATTCCCGAATACATCACAGTTCACTTGGGCGCGCCCGACTCAAACGCCGAAAACGTCACCGTTCCCTTTCTCGACTACATATCGAACGTAGCTTCCAGTGAAATCTACCCGACTTGGCCTGAGAACGCGCTGAGGGCGAATATTTACGCGCAGATTTCCTACGCGCTCAACCGCATATACACGGAGTATTACCGCTCACGCGGGTACGACTTCGACATCACCAACTCCACCACCATTGACCAGTCTTTTGTAAACGGCAGAGATATTTTTGAGAACATAAGCCGACTCACCGCCGAGATATTTGACGATTATATCAGGCGGCAAGGCAACATAGAGCCTTTATTTGCGCAATACTGCGACGGAATTGAGGTCACCTGTGACGGACTTTCGCAATGGGGGTCTGTATCGCTTGCGCAAAACGGGCGCACGCCATACGAGATACTGACCAACTATTACGGAAACGACATTGAGCTTGTAAGAAACGCGCCTGTTATGGGCATTACCGCATCGCTTCCCGAAGCTCCGCTTCGGCTCGGAAGCGCCGGAAGTGACGTACGGCAGATACAAATAAGGCTCAACAGAATTGCCGACAACTACCCATCTATCCCCAAAATCGCTCTACCCGACGGAATCTTTTCATACGACACCGAGTCGGCGGTAAAGCGCTTTCAGGAAATATTCGGACTCACTCCCGACGGAATCGTTGGTCCTGCCACGTGGTATCAGATACAGATAATCTTCAACAGCGTAAAGAAGCTGAGTGATCTTAATTCCGAGGGTATAACCTCCGACGAGATAGCGGGCATAACCTATCCGTATCCCGCATACGGTGAGCGCGGTCTGGCTGTACGCAATCTTCAATATTATCTTGACTATCTGTCTCGATTTTATTCCTCTATTCCTCCCGTCACCAACGACGGAATTTTCGGAGACGGCACGCGCTCTGCGGTAGTTGCGCTTCAAAAGGAATTTGGACTCCCTGCCACGGGAGTGGTTGACAAGGAAACCTGGGATACAATGTACGACGCCTATCTTGGAATCATAGAACAGCTTGAGGGACAGATATCCGAGGGTGACATCGTTCCATTCCCCGGTGTGATAATAAGGCTTGGAAGCGAATCCGAGGCGGTAGCGCTTATGCAGAGGTATCTGAACACAATTTCCGACACTTACACCGAAATTCCCAAGATCAATCCCACAGGCTATTTCGGCACAATGACGCAAAACGCGGTAATCGCCTTTCAGCGAACCTTCGGTCTACCGGACAACGGCATAGTGGACGCATCCACGTGGGATGAAATAATGAGTATTTACAGCGACCTCCAAGGCAGCTCACGGCTTGGTGAGGGTCAATTCCCCGGCTATGAGGTCGGCGCTTGAAAGGAGATGCAATGGCAAGAACATATCCAAACGAGGAGCAGGCGATAATCAATCTTCAGCGTTATCTGCGCCAGCTTTCATATTTTGATGAGGACATTCCGCCAATAGTGATAAACGGAGATTGGAACGACGAAACGCAAAACGCGCTTACTGTATTTCAACGAAAAAACCGACTTTCACCTACAGGTACTGCTGACGAGCAGACCTGGAATCTGCTTTTTTCACAGTACCAAAATTCGCTTGAGGAAAATTCTCCGCCCTCGCGAGTGCCGCTTTTCCCTCGCCAACCCGCCGGAGAATCCTTGGGCATCGGAGACGTGGGATTTGTGGTAGCTGTTATACAGTACATGCTAAACGAGCTTTCATTATTATATGACGGGCTTGATAACGTGGAGATAAACGGCAATTTTGACACCGACACCGAGGCGGCTGTAACAGAGTTTCAAAAAAGAAACTTATTTCCGCAGACGGGGCGTGTTGACAAAAGGACGTGGGACAGACTTGTAAGGTCCTTTGAATTGGCAAGCAATTCACAATAGAATAAAAAACGAGATTTTTTGAGAAAATCGGCATCTAAATCGGCATAACCGCCCATAATCGGCTATGCCGATTTTATTTTGACCTTTCTTGACTTTGACTTTCTTTGACTTTTGGTTTATAATTAGCGCACAAGGTCAAAGAAAGTCAAAGTCAAAAATCAAAGATATATACGAATATAGGAAAGGACGGCGTAATAAAAATGTTAGCGGACACGATTGCAAAATTAATTGAGGAAATGCTTAACGACGCGGGCGGCTCGCTGGAGCTTCAGCGCAACGAAATGGCAAACAGGCTCGGGTGTGTTCCCAGCCAGATAAGCTACGTTATCACATCGCGCTTCACCCCCGAAAAGGGATATATTATCGAGTCCCGACGCGGCGGCGGCGGATGTATAAAAATCATAAAGAAGCAAATGCAAAAGGACGAATATCTGATGCACTTCTTCTACGCCATAGGTGACGAGATATCCGAGCGAGAGGTACTGGCGTATCTCAACAATCTGCTTGGAAATGGGCTCATCGGAAAAAAGTCATACGAGCTTATGGCGGCGGCAACGTCAAATTCGGCGCTCTCCGACCTCACTCCCCCCGCGCGCGATATTATACGCGCGAAAATATTCAAGCACACGATACTGGCACTTATGAAATAACTTATGAAAGGAAGTAACTGTTATGCTTTGCGAAAGATGCAAGAAAAATGAAGCAACCGTATTTTACGAAGAAAACATAAACGGAGCGTCACGCTCATACTCGCTTTGCTCAGAGTGCGCCGCTGAGATGAAAAAAAGCGGCGAGCTTTCGGGAATATTCTCTTTCCCCAACCTTAACGGATTTCACGACCAGCTTTTCGGCGGACTTTTCGGTCTGACCGAGGCACCGGCCAAGGCACGAAAGACCTGCCCCCTTTGCTCATCTACTTTTTCGGATTTCCAAAAGAACGGAAAGACGGGCTGTCCCGAGTGCTACAAGACCTTTGGCGATGAATTGAAAAGTACGATACGCTCTATTCACGGCAACGTAAAGCACATCGGTCGCGCACCCGCGAAATTCCGCAAGAACCGAGAAAAGGAAAATGAGCTTAAGGCTCTTAAGGAGCAATTGAAAGAGGCTATCACAAGCGAAAATTTCGAGCTTGCCGCAGAGCTTCGCGACAAGGTACGCGCCATTGAGGGCGGTAATTAAGGAGGGTTTATCATGACTTGGTACAATGATATAGGCAAAGAATGTGACACTGTTTTAAGCTCACGCATAAGATTTGCGAGAAACCTTTCGGAATACCCTTTCGGCTCACGGCTTTCGCCCGAAAAGGCAAACGAGATAATCGGCAAGATAGCGCCCACACTCGAAAGCAGTGGGTTTGAAAAGATAGACTTCACAAAAATCTCAACGGCAGAAGCGCTTTCATACGTTGAAAAGCATTACGTCAGCAGAGAGTTTGCCGAAAAGAAAACACCGCACGCGCTTATGCTCAACGAGCCTTGCGGTTACGCGGTAATGCTCTGTGAGGAGGACCATCTCCGCATGCAGTGTATTCTCCCCGGTCTCGCGCTTGATGAGGCGTACAGCTCGCTCTGCAAGCTCGATGACCTTATTGACGAGTCCTTTGACATTGCCTACGACGAGGAGCTGGGATATCTCACGCACTGCCCCACAAATTTAGGAACGGGAATGAGAGCCTCGGTAATGATGTTCCTCCCTGCCCTGACCATGGCGGGCAGAATAAACGGACTTTCAAACCAGCTTTCAAAGATTGGACTTACCATGAGGGGGCTTTACGGCGAGGGCACGGCTTCTCAGGGCAGTATCTATCAAATATCCAATCAGATAACCCTCGGCATCACCGAGGAAAGCTCGATAAAAAAGCTGGAGGATGTTATAAAGCAGATAACCGAAAACGAAAAGTCTCTGCGCAAACTTATAAACGAAGAAAAAAATCCCGCTCTTATAGACAGGATATGCCGTGCTGAGGGCACGCTGAAGCATGCGTTTATGCTGTCCTCGGGTGAGTTCATCAAGCTGTTTGCCGACGTAAGACTCGGCATAGACCTTGGAATTATAAAAGGCATCGACTACAAAAAGCTGGGCGAGCTTTTCATAGAGGTAATGCCCGCTACGCTGGCGCTTTCCGAAGAAAACGCCCCTAAAACCGAAAAGGAACGCGATATTTTACGCGCCAAGCGAATAAAATCACGTCTCGGAATCGAATAATTTATTATTTAAAGAAAGGATGATAAAATAATGCCATCCATCAAATTTACACAAAAGGCGCAGAACGTTCTGAACCGCGCTTTGACATACGCCCGTGAAATGGGTCACACCTACATCGGCTCGGAGCATCTGCTCATGGGGCTCGTTGGTGAGCAAGACAGCGTTGCCTCAAAGATACTTGAAGAACGCGGAATAAACTTTGAAAAGGTAAAATCCGCGGTAGAGAGCTTTGCGGGTGTGGGCACTATGAGCGACGTAAGCGCCGCCGATATGACACCTCGCACCAAGCACATTATAGAATCCTCAGCAAGCGAGGCTCTGCGCTTAAGCCAAAGCTACATCGGCACCGAGCACATTCTGTTGGCGCTCATAGCCGAAGCCGACTGTGTTGCCGTAAAAATAATCAAGGAGTGCGGCGCGGGCATCTCGGAAATAAAATCCGACTTACAGGGATATCTCGGCGGTCAGCACGAAAGCGGAAGCGCCCCCAAGCGAGAGGAAGAAAAGAAAAGCTCGTCAACTCCCGCGCTCTCTCAACACGGACGAGATCTCACCGCGCTTGCCAAAGAAGGCAAGATCGACCCTATAATCGGACGTGATACCGAAACCGAACGCGTTGTACAGATACTTTCGCGCCGTACCAAGAACAATCCATGTCTTATCGGTGAGCCGGGTGTGGGCAAGACCGCGGTTGTAGAGGGCTTGGCGCAGAAGATAATTGACGGCAACGTTCCCGAAACCCTTAAGAGCAAGCGTATTATTACGCTGGATATTCCGGGAATGATAGCGGGAGCGAAATACAGAGGCGAGTTCGAGGAACGAATGAAAAGCGTTATGGACGAGGCGTCGAAGAACCCCGACATAATCCTCTTTATTGACGAGATCCACACGCTTATCGGAGCGGGCGCGGCGGAGGGTGCGGTTGACGCGGCTAACATTTTAAAGCCCGCCCTTGCCAGAGGCGAAATGCAGGTAATAGGCGCTACCACCATTTCAGAATACAGAAAGTATATTGAAAAGGATGCGGCGCTTGAACGCAGATTCCAGTCGGTAATGGTAGGCGAGCCCACCCCCGAGGAAGCAATCCTTATTCTCAAGGGATTGCGCGACAAGTACGAGGCGCACCACAAGGTAAAGATAAGCGACGGCGCGCTTGAGGCGGCGGTAAATCTTTCAGTGCGTTACATTGCCGACAGATTTTTACCCGACAAGGCGATAGACCTTATTGACGAGGCGGCATCAAAGCTGAGAATATCGGCTCACACTTCCCCGCCCGACCTCCGCGAGCTTGAAGAAAAGCTTCAAAAGCTCTCCCACGAAAAGGAAGAAGCCATAAACGCGCAGAATTTCGAGGGCGCGGCAAGGATACGCGACGAGGAAAAGTCGCTTAAAGCAGAGCTTGACAAAGCCAAGTCGGAATGGGAAAGTGCTCAATCCTCAAAAAATCTTGAGGTGCTTGAGGAGCATATTGCCGACGTGGTAACGCAATGGACGGGTATCCCCGTAAGTCGTCTGCTTGAAAGCGAGGGCGAGCGCTTGCTTCGTCTTGAGGACGAGTTAAAGGCACGTATCATCGGTCAGGATAGCGCGGTTGAAGCCGTTGCGCGCGCGATTCGCCGCGGCAGAATGGGACTTAAAGACCCCAAGCGACCTATCGGCTCGTTTATCTTCCTCGGTCCTACCGGTGTGGGAAAGACCGAGCTTACAAAGGCACTTGCCAACATCATGTTCGGTGATGACAACGCAATGATACGCCTTGACATGTCCGAATACATGGAAAAGCACAGTGTTTCCAAGCTCATCGGCTCGCCTCCCGGTTACGTCGGCTTTGAGGAGGGCGGTCAGCTTACCGAGAAAATACGCCGCAAGCCCTACTCCGTAGTGCTTTTCGATGAAATAGAAAAGGCGCACCCCGACGTGTTCAACATCATGCTTCAGGTGCTTGACGACGGTATTCTTACCGATTCGCAGGGACGCAAGGTGGATTTCAAGAACACGGTGATAATCATGACCTCAAACGTAGGCGCTTCCACACTTTCGGCGCCACGTTCTCTGGGCTTCTCCGAGGTCAAGGAGGATAACGACAAGAAGGCGGCTGACGCAAGAGTAATGAGTGCGCTCAAATCCACCTTCAGACCCGAGTTTATAAACCGAATTGACGATATTATCATATTCAACAGGCTTGACAAGGACGGCATTGAGCAGATAGCGTTGCTGATGCTCTCCGAGGTATCAAAGAGAATTGCCGAGCTTGGCGTTACGGTTGAGTTTGACAAGAGTGTTGTGGAGTTTGTGAGCCGCGAAGGCTTTGACCCCGAATACGGTGCGAGACCTCTCCGCCGTACCATTGTACGAATGGTTGAGGACAGCTTTTCCACCGAAATGCTTGAAGGCAAAATAAAATCGGGTAACAAAGTAACCGCAACCGTCGAGGACGGAAAAATAGTTTATAAAAACGCATAAAATTAACGGACAGCCCACGGCTGTCCGTTATTCTTGTAAAACAAAAAAGTGCGTAGCCAAAGCTACGCACCAAAAATTATACAGTAAATCATAGTTCAATCTATAAGCCCTATACGCGTTAAGAAATCCTTTGTCATTTCGTTTTCGGTTGCCGAAATGCTTTGATTATATTTCAGTTCCCATACCGTTCGCTTGACGTGACCGCAGAAGATAAGCTTGCACCATCTGCGTATCTCCATAAACGGCGTCAGCCAGCGGTGCTTCTGCAAAATGGGATAGTGGAATTTTATTTCATCATATGAAAGAAAAATTTTTGACAGCGCGTACCTTATCCGTCCGCCCTTTTTATGTTGCTGGACGGCGATTCGGTTTTCATTTATCCCATACACACCGCCGCGCAAAACATAGGCTTCCATTTGCTGTGATAAGTAGTCGGCTTCTGCACTCTCAAACCAAACCCTGCTCAACCTGCGCGCGGACTCGGCAAATTTCAGCAGACCGCCCTGCTCAAGCAGCTCGTCACGTTTGATTTTATCAGCGCCGTCAAGATTATCCAAAAGCCAAAGATCAATAAAAGCCCTGATTCCGCAACCACCGTTTTCAAAATGCTTTGCCATGTGCGCGACATGGTAGAAATAGAACATTTTATCCGACATCTCACATCGGTACTTATATCCGTCTATTGCGGTTACGTGATCCCACACAGATTTCAGCACGTTTGACGATGCCTTTGCTATGCCGTCCTCAACAAGAGCATAGTGAAGTTCTACGTGAACCCCGCTCTTTGAATAAAAGGAAACGTCGTGTGAGGTCTTGCACTCGTAGGCATAGCCGCAGTTATTAGCCAGCATTTCCGCCGCTTTTTCCACGTCGTTTTCATGAACGAGAATATCAATATCACAACTGGTTCTCATCCACGGCTCGGGATAATATTTACGAATTACAGACCCCTTTAACGGAACAAAAGGTATTCCAAGTGTCTCCAGCGCTTCGCACAGCCTGTCAAGCTCATAATTTATCTGCTCGTAGCGGTATACCGCTTTAAACACATCTCGCTCGACGTCGGCGTCGTTTTCTGCCACCAAGGCATTCTGCCTCAAGCCCCAAGCAAGAAGATTTATTACGTCGTGCTTACGCGCAACAGCGCTCAGTTCAGGCAAAATTTCAACAGAAAACAAAGATTTTTCCTTTTCGGTCAGCTTTGTGCCGCTGATCGCAGAACGCAACAAGGCAAAGAGTAATTGAATTGTTCCTTGATCCATGAAAATCTCTCCTAAACATTAATTATGACGTGAAGCGGTTATCGCGTAATTCCCTTGTACTCGGCTTTCACCTGTTCGTAGCTTTCAATATTTCCGATATCGTAGCGCTTTCCGGGCATTTCCATGGCGTAAACGTCGCTCTGTGTACACAACCACGCAATATAGCTTCCGGGGGCATCTGTTCCGCATCCGCTATCAATACCCTTCTGCACCAGCTTGGCATCAGCCTTGGTATAATAATAGAACGGCGGGCAACACCAATGGGTAGCAGGTGTGGGCGATTTCTCGGTCATATGTAAAACCTTGTCGTCTTTGTCAACGGTAACGACTCCGCTCTTAAGCAACCTTTTGTCATCAGACTCATAATAGCGCATAATGCAAGAGCTATTCTTTTCCTTTGCATACGCTATAAACTTGCCAAGGCTGAAATCGAGGACGTTATCGCCCGCAATAACCAACATATCGTTGTCCAAATTCAGCTTGTCAATAGCGAACTGAATATCCTTAACCGCACCAAGACGAGTCTCGTTGGTGTCTGTAAGATCATCCACGACGGTTATTTTTTGCGATTTTGTCTGCGCCCACGCTTCAAAATGATGGGCGTATTTGTGATTGGAAATAACCACGTATTCGTCCACTTCACCTGCCGCATCAATATCGTCCACCAACCAGTCAAGAATAGTTTTTTCTCCCACCTTCAAAAGCGGCTTGGGAAAGTTTTCGGTCAATGGATAAAGTCTCGTTGCGTAGCCTGCCGCAAGGATCAAACATTTCATATCAGCCACCTCATCAATCAAGACGTACTCCATCCGCGCTTTCGCAGATGTGTACAGAATATTTATCGCTCAAATGCGGAAATTCCTTCAAATATTCACGCGTAACGGTATCTATGATACTTTCTTCGTAAGCGGGATCAATCAATGCCATACAACAGCCCTTGAAGCCCGCGCCCGAGAAACGTCCGCCGTAAATTCCGTCGGTGTGAGTCATGATCTCGTACAGCTTCTTAAGCTCAGGAGAGCCTGTTTCGTAGTTGTATATCGAGGAATAACCGCTTTCAAATATCAGTTTTCCGAACGCCTCCACGTCTCCCCTGCGCCACGCCTCAGCGCCTTCTTCAACGCGCTCGTACTCCGTGTAAAAATGTTCGGCGCGTTTACGCCAATTATCGGGAAGCCTGTCCTTATACCGCTCGAATACATCACGCGGCACATCGCGTAAAAACGTATCCTCATATTTTCCGTATTCTATACCGGCAAACGCCTTCAGCGCATAAGCGGCGCTACGGCACTCGTCAACTCTCATGTTAAACGCCGACCCGGCAAGGCTGCGCTCCAGTCCACTAAAGAAAATAGCAATCTTATAAGGTTTCATGTTTTGCGGTTGAGGAATCAGTTCATAGCTATCGTTCTTCATATCCATATAAAGCAAATGATCTTTTTGGCAATAGACCTCACAAGACTGATCGAGCTTGCCGCATGACACGCCAACATACTTGTTCTCGGCTTCTTGAGAAATAGTAATAAGCTCATTTGGGGTCAACGTAATCCCGTTTATAGTACAAAGCGCAGACAAATATGTAATAATAACCGCCGCAGAAGAAGACAGCCCTCCTATGGGGAGTTCTCCATCAACAACCGCGCAAAGACCACGGCGAAGCGGATACCGTTTGTGTAACGCAATTGTAGCACCGCGAAGATGATCTGCCCAGTCGTTTTCTTTGGTTTTTGGGGTCGCTTCAACATGCCACTGCGCTCTTTTCTCAAACTGACTGGATTGAATTTCAATTACACCGTTCTCTTTAGGACCGTATGCGATATGAATTCCCTTATTAATAGCAAAGCCTGTGATCTTGCCAAGCTGATGATCGCTATGTGCTCCGATAGGACACACACGGTAAGGCGTAAAAGCAGTGTATTGCGGTGGCTTTTTATATATATTCTCAAATATTTCGACCGCGTTAATCATTATTACCTCCTCGCTAATGTACTTTTAGATAGGATATCAAAATTTATATGTTGTAAAACTTCTTATACCACTCTGCAAACTTGCGCAGTCCTTCACGCAAGCTAGTCGATGGCTTAAACCCGAAATCGCGCTCGAGCACCGAGGTATCGGCATATGTGACAGGCACATCGCCCGGTTGCATAGGAACGAGTTTTTTGTGCGCCTCAAAGTCGTAGTCCGAAGGCAAGACCTCTGCGCGAATAAGCTCCTCCTGTAATATGGTTACAAAATCCACAAGGTTTTCGGGATTGTTGTTTCCGATATTATAAACACGGTACGGAGGAAGCGGCAGACCGTCCTCGCCGTTCGCCTTTTCGGGCGCACAAGTCATTACACGCTTTACACCCTCAACTATGTCATCAACATAAGTAAAATCGCGCTTACAGTTGCCATAGTTGAAAATTTCGATAGTATCACCCTTAAGCAACTTATTTGTAAAGCTAAAATACGCCATATCGGGACGTCCCGCAGGACCGTAAACCGTAAAAAATCTCAAGCCCGTGCTTGGAATATTGTAAAGCTTGGAATAGGCATGCGCCATTAGCTCATTCGATTTTTTTGTAGCCGCATAGAGCGATACGGGGTTGTCCACTTTATCATCGGTAGAGTACGGGATTTTCTTGTTCGTTCCGTAAACCGATGACGAAGAAGCATAGACCAAATGCTCCACGGGATGCTCCGTGCTCATTGTAGCGCGGCAGGCCTCGAGAATATTGTAAAAACCAATTATGTTAGACTCAATGTAAACGTCCGGATTGGTGATAGAATATCTAACCCCCGCCTGCGCGGCAAGATTGACGACCACCGAGAAATGATATTTCTCAAACAAACCGTCAATCAAAGCTCGATCGGCAAGGTTGCCCTTCACAAAGGTCCATGTGCAGTCGGAATGCTCGGCGGCAAGCTTATCAATTTCTGCAAGACGATAGTCTTTGATAGACACGTCGTAGTAGTCGTTCACGTTGTCGAGTCCGACAATATGTATCTCGGGCACAGTGCGAATAAGCTCCATTACAAGGTTCGAGCCGATAAAGCCTGCTGCTCCGGTAATAAGTACGGACTTATTGGTCAAAACGATATTTTGCATTTTCGATCTCCCCGTTTTTTTCAAGAATTCAAATTTGCTTCAAAGCCATAAGAGCCAACTCTGTCTACAATCTTCAAATACTGCTCGCCCTGCAAAAACAGTGCGGGAGGCGACAGCTTTTCTATCATTTTCACAAAAGAGTAGGCATCATCATAAAATCTTGTCTCTTTGTCAATTTCTTTATAATATGTCCCCGGACGTGCCACATAATCGACCGTGTTTTGCAGATTTTCCGAATAACTGATACCGAAATCGATCAGCATCAGCCTGCCGTCCTTCAACATCAGATTGTTCTTATGTATGTCAGCATGAACCATCTTGATCGTTTGCAAGCCGTCCAAAATAGTCAGAAATTGACCGCACAGTGCTTCAAAATCCCCTGCGTCCTCGGGGAGCGAAAAGCTCTTCATCCCGTCGCAAAATTCAATTGCCAGCATATCAAAGTCACCGTTGAAATTCGAGTCGGTTGCTATGGTCGGTGTCACAAAAGAAAATGAGACATCCTTCAAATACTCGGCAAATTTTATTTCATTCTTAACGGTTGTATCATTTTTCGAGATCTTGACAAACGACCTCACACCGTTATAGTATGCCGCATAATATCTGCGAAAAGCTCTGTCCTTTCCTTTTCCAAAACGCCAAGCCGTGGGCTTGTATATCCTGCATTTTGAAAATCCGTATTTTTTCAGCGCTCTCTTTTCTCCAAAGTGTACTCCGAAAAAATAAGCCAACATATTTTTATAGTACCCGTTTCTGATATACCCGAGCGTATATTTACGAATAAACAGCAACGGCTGATATATCACGGGGCATTTTCTGATCCATACTTTGATTTTGTCCACGATCATTTCTCTCCGATAACGTGATTTCTTCTATATACTTTAAGGATGCTTCCCTGAGTGTATTCAAAGACGCCTCCACCTGCCGCCAATCGATCGGCTGATCGACAGCGAGATCCTCGCGGCTCTCCACAAAAAGTCGCCCCAGATTCACCGACTCCAGTAAAGAGGTCATCCGAGTCTGACTTTGCACATTTTTCAGTCCAAACACGCGAACCGCCACATTGAGTGAAATTGCCACAGACAGCCCGTGATAGGAATTGGTCACCACCATACTTGCGTTTTTCATCAGTGCCAGCCATTGTCCAAGGTCTACAAAGGTTTTTTGAACCACACCTTTTCTCGGCTTTGCTACGGCACCGACATAAACGATCAGCTCAAGACCGTTTTCCTTAGCATATTTCTCGGCAAATTCACGCGCAAGCGCATTTTCACCCACCATATACACAAAAATATACGGCTTTTTTCTTTTTCCTTTTTTGGTGATCTTAGCCAACTCCTCTTTTGTCAACAGCAAGATGGGGTCAAGATCATGTCTGGCATCCACCCCGATCTTAGCCATTGCCTCAACGCCTGTGCTTTCACGAACCGACACGCCCTCAAAATCAGCAAGAAGCCCTGAAATTCCGTAAGTGTTTTCCCACTCACCGATATCGGTTTTTCCGAGCGATGCGGCATAGGAATATCTTTTGAAATCACCAAGTCTCTTTGGCAAAAAGAAATTGAGGTCACCACCCGTAATATCCAGATTCCAGATCTGGTCACTTCCGACCACCACCACCGAATATTCATCCATTCGCATGTCATCGGGATATCTTACAGGCGCCTTCAGGCAAAACGCCTTTTTTCTGAATCTCCCGTGCGAAATATTCAAAAACAAACGGTAAGGAATGTTGAGAAATCCATGCAGGCTCGGTCTTAGGAGCAACTTATGGCTGTTTTCCAGCTTTGTGCACGAATAGTTGACCACTTCCACATCACACGGATACCTTGAAAAAACGGTATACATTGCGTATGCCTGCAGATCTGTCCCATTATTATTGGTCCTTGCCGCCGTCAGAATTGCTATTTTTTTCACGTTTTCCACCCAACTTCTTTTTGAATAAATCAACCACCAGTAACACGATATACTTGAAATTCTTTCTCTTGAAATTGATCAGCAAAAATACACCATTTACGATCACGGTCACACCGATAAATCCAACCGCAAATCCAAACAGACCGCTAAGATTCAGCATCTGATAAAGTGTGTTGCAAACAAATGCCAATACCACCAGCAAAGCCCATTGCAGAGCATACGTAACAAAATATTTCAAAAGTCCCTTTTTGAGGGTGTGCTTATAAACGATATACGGGTCATACCAAACAAATGTAGTCGCCTTTGCAATACACGTGCCGAGAACAACACCGATCGTACCCATGAGCTTGACAAGGATAATAGCGGTCACGATGTTGATGATGGACATGAAAAGCGGTCTTAATTTTCCATACTTGAAAAGACCGTTGGAGTCGCGCACAAGAGAACACGGTCTTTGGAAATTGGTCAAGGTTATGCTGGTGACCAGCACGATCACAATGCTCTGCGGGAAAAGATAATCCGCCCCCAACCAAAGCTCAATAAATGGATTGAACAAAACGATAAGCCCTACCGCCAAATAGGTCCCTACCCAGTAATATATCAACTGCAGTGCCGAGAAAAACTCTCTCTTTTTCTGTACATCATCCTGTGTCATAAGATTTCCAATCGACGGTGTGATCGCACCGAACACATTGATGAACAGCATATCGGCATACGAAATAATCAAATGGTAATTCGAATAGATCGCCACCTCGATGACCCCCATCATTTTGGAGATCAGCACGGTGTCAATTGTGGTTGAAAGCTTTTGACATATCTTATAGATAAAAATCGAGCCAACATTCTCGCCGATCTTTTGTGCCTCGCTCTTTTCAAGCTTTTGCGCCTTTTCCCGAAGAAAAGGGTACATACGGTCAACCTTAACCGAAGCAAAAACATTTTTGGCAAACGGGCAAAGCACACCGATAACCAGATATGAATAATAATCCTTGAAAACAAGCAACACCGCTATTTGCATGGATATCTGCACCACAGTTGTCGCCATGTTGAATTTTTGCACGATGTGTCCTTGCTGTGTAGCGGAAAGAAAATTGATCTTATAGCTGAAAAAATATTGCGATGCCTGTTGCACCACCAGAAGCAGATAAATAAGCTGAACACCCTTGATCTGCGGCATATCCTTCACAAAGGAGCCTAAGAACGGCGTCAGTCCCGCACCAACCACCAAGATAAGTGTTCCAACCGCAACATATACCCGCTGGTACAGCTTCATCAAGGACTTGATCTTTTCGTTATCGTGTGTCGCGATCGGCTTATACAAGCTGTAAATGATTGCAGAACCGACACCAAGCTCCGCCAATGACAAAACAGATAAAATGCTGGTGAAAGCCGTGCTTATGCCCAGATACTCTTTGCTTAAGCACTCAACAAAAACCCTTCTCGAAACAAATCCAAGCACAATGGTAAGCATCTGCGACAGCAACGCAAACGCCGTATTTTTCACACTATTACTAAATCTTGATTGTGATACCTTTTCCATTTTTTCTCCGCCATCACTTTATATGGTCTGCCAAATACTTCTTTGAAGCATCTATATTGGGCAGTAAATTTTCATATCCGCTTGCGCCATCGATCATTTTTCCCACAATATCATTTTTGTCGGTCTCAGCTCCGATCAGCTTATCCGCCTGTCCCGCTTCCGCCAAAATGTTCTCCAGTCTTGCGTTCCTTGTGGAGTGCGAAACACAATACAGCTTTTTCCCAAAGATCATGGAAAATGCGGTCCCGTGGAATGAGTTTGTCAAAACCATTTCCGCGCCGCTTATGACCCCTATAAATTCCGACGGTCCCAGATCCGAGATCTTTTCGCCACAGAGCGCCTGCGCGCTGTCACTTCCGCAGATCATGTAGATCGGATAGTTATACGCCGTTTTCAACGCCTCGATGGCATTTGCCATCATCTCGCTGTATTCCATGGCATATACCAAAATGTATTTGCCGCGGAGCTTTATTCTATCGGACATCTCGCGCCAGACCGCCCCGTCAAGCAAAAAAACGGGATCAACAACATTCACACACGGTCTTCCGATCTGCCGCTCTATGATCTCACCGCCGCTTTTTTCGCGCACAGAAAGCGCGTCAAAACCCACAAGATACCGCCCTATAAACTCGATCTCGGTATCGCTGACATCTTTCCTGCCAAAGCTTGACGCATATGAGATCTTTTTTCCCCCCTTAACAAAGGAAAGGTAGAAAGCACTTGAATTCCCCGTCAAAGTGGTATTGAGGATCTGATCACTTCCCGACACATAAACATCATACCTCGGCGGATCCGAGCATATGGCTTTGTCGCCAAAATAGGTCTTAGGTGAAAGACGGATGTATTTTTTTGAAAATCTGCCAAAACTTCTTTTCTTTCGGTTCCGCTTATAATACAAAACAGAATGTACCGCCGTTTTACCGTAGCTCAGACATCTTCGCAAAGCATTGGACGACGGGGCACCGCTCAGATTCGGAACGAAATCGATCACCTCGCACGGACAAATATTTTGGTTTATGTATTTGCAAAGTGCCGCCGCCTGCAGCACCGCCCCATAATTGATAGCCCGATGAAAGGTGATCAATCCAACACGCATGTTATTCATTCCCCTTATAGATCATTTGAACGGTCTCGGTAAAATGAGCCGTGGAAAACCTTGAACAGTCATATTCGCGGTGTTCCGCTCCGCCAAGATAATACGCAATCATTTTGTCAGCCCAATACGCAGCACCGCTCTCAAGCGGCAGGTATACACAACCGCCGCACTGAGTAGCCTTTGGCACGGTGTCTGAAGCAAAACACTTGACACCGACCGCCTGTGCCTCTACTGCCACGATGCCAAATCCCTCTTTTTTCGAGGGAAACAAACTGGCACTTGACATTTGAAGCAAAGAAAAAACATCGCAGTCAGGCGAATGAAAACTCACATGCTCCTGTAACTCAAGGCGCTTCACTTCATCCTTCAGACATTGCAAATGCCCACCCATATCAAACCCCACCAAATGGAGGTGACTGTTCGGGTGTTTTTTAACAATTTCGGCAAGAACCGCAAGCGAAAACATCTGATTCTTGTTGGCATTATATGAGCCGACCTGCGTTATATGAAACACACCGTCATTTTTGAGTTCGGAAAATCTGTAATTTTTTTCGTCATACGGATTACAAACGACCTGCCAACCTATATCCTCACCGTAGAAGGATCGACACGCTTGCTCAGAGCACCCCAAAAAAGCCGTTGCATGTTTTTTAAGGAGCTGCATATAAAATCTGTTGAGCGCATTGATGACAGCGTTTTTCGGACGGTTTATCACGTGCTCGTGTATGATCCTGATCGGGACATTTTTCTTGTGCGCCGCCCGAAGCAAGATACCCGCTTCAAAGCGGTTGTGGCAGTGTACCGCATAGTACTCAGACTGACTAAGCAGTTTTTTGATCTCACGGTATATATGCAACCCTCTTATGTAGTAATCGGCTCTTTTCAATATGCGCGAGCTTCCCTCATAATTAGGAATTCTGTAAATATTACCGCCATAAGAAAGGACCTCATCGTCATAGTAACGCTTTTGGCTTGTAAAAAGCAACACATCAAAGATGTACTCGTGACTCAGATTGCGTATGATATTCATCATGACAGCCTGTACGCCGCCGCGTCCCAGTCCTTCGCAGGACACCATGAGGATCCTTTTCTTTTCGCCGTTATTTTTCTGCATCAACATGTAGCCCTTCCAATATCAATTCTCTGTGTGCCTCGCACTCTATAAAATTACGCAAGGCCAGCAATTTTTGGTCGCCGTATTTTCGCTTCAAATAATATTTTTCGAAGCGATGCCCCGAAAGCTTGTTTATCACCTTGAAAAAGAAACCCTTCTTGACCGCCGAAAAAGCACTTAAATAGAGATCTCTTTTTTGGTCAGCAAACTCCCGATACTTATGCTCAATAAAACCTTTTTGCTTGATCTGCTCACTTCTTTCGAAAAACGCGGACAAGATTTGTTGCTTTTGTTCTCCGTCTGCCAGGGCAACTGTATTCCCATTCTTTTTCACGGGTATATACGAGATCGCAAACGCCTCATCGATCTCAATAAGCAAGGCGGTTTGCCAATATTCGCTTTTACTGTGATCAAACAAAAAGTTGCCTTGCCCATATACAATGGTTCCGTTTTGATATTTTTCCTCACAACCAATGCAGTGGCTATGTTGGCAAACGACAAGATCCGCTCCCTTATCAACAAGTTTTCTGCAGACCTTTTGCAGATTGGGAGACGGATAGCGATAATGTTCTTTTCCTCCGTGATAAAGAACAATTACAAAGTCACACAACTTTTTGAGTTCTGAAACATGATCGAGTGATTCTAACGGATCAAACGGGTTGGCTCCCGGTGTGGTTTCGTCGGCAATAGAAAATTCATGCTCGGCACAGGCATATATGCCGATCTTTTTTCCTGCTTTTTCAATTATGAGAGGTTTTATAGCTTCTTCGAGCGTCTTTCCGCCGCCTACATGTGCGATATTGGCTTGATCAAGTACTTTTACCGTAGAAAAAAATCCGTCGGCGCCTTGATCCATAATATGATTGTTGGCGAGTGTCAAGCAATCGATTCCAAGTGCTCGGTATCCTGTAATTGAAGCAACGGGAGCGATAAGCGCCGGACCGCATTTTTCAATCGGCGAAGGCTTGTCGCACAACGGAACCTCTAAGTTGAAAATTCTATAATCGGCCAATTCTAAAATTGCAAGCAAGTTCGCACCAACCAAGGTCTCTGCATCGCCTCTAATAAACAAATCTTCATTTGATTTGGTAGGAACAATATCAGCGCCAATCAGTATTTGCATATATGAGTCTCCTTTTTATTTTTTCGTAGGCAACGAGATCCAACTTCCGAGCGTTATATCCCACTCCTGGGGAATGAATGGTCCAAAGCCCGATGCCGGAAAAAACGTCAGTTCGCCAAAATATATTTGATCATTCACTTCATAAAAATCAACTCGTAAAAAGTGATGACCACAAGCAAGTTTTTTCGCAAATTCAAGCATTTTTTTCAAAGAATTTGGGGGGGGAATTTGCCGATCAAAGTCGGGAGGACAGACCTCCTCGCCAAATTTCAGCAAATCGCAAGTTGGTGTGTAATAATTTGCTTTGTGATCTTTAAATCTATCGTAATCAATCTTAAAACATTTAACCTCACCTTCAAAGCAAAAAAATTTATAATCGCGTAATTCCGCTGTGCTTTTATCTTCCATGTACTGTTCAGCAATAATACGGGGCTTTAATGGTTTATAGGGCCATTCACGTCCCCACCAGAACATATTCTGTTTCAGTTTCTGTTTCAAGCGTTTTTTGGCAGAATCAAGATCAAAATTATCTTTGTCTTTGCATATAATGATACTTCCCGAATCGTGCGTGCATTTCAAAACAAATTGTGAGGGAAGCATGCCTATATCAATGTCGTCCACATTATCCCACACCGCCAAAGTAGGAATAACATATTCCTCTCCAATGATATCCGAAACGTATTTTTTCACCTCACATTTATCAACCATGCGTACATATTCGGGATTACGGTCATACAGTTTCAGCCATTGAAGTTTCTCATTAAAGGATTTAGGCTCCTTAAGGTCAAGTTTTTTTCCGACAAGCACTTTGTAACGCATTTTCAAAAACATTTTGTCTGGCACCAAATGCGATATTTTTGTTCTTGCAAAATTATCCGACAGAGCAACTCTAATTTTTTCCGGTTCATTTATTAGCAATTTTATGGCAGTCTTTAATTTTCCCATATTTACGCCCTCGTATTAGTTCATCATTTTTGTAGATTCATCGTGAATGTTCAACACACGCAAAGACATAGCAAGCATTATTTGAATAATTGCCATACTATAAGAAACCGCTCCGTAATCAAAGACAAGAAAGCAAACCGCAATAGCTACGGCAAACGCGCGGTATTTTTGTTGTCCTTTCTTCAAATGCAAAGCTTTTTTTAATATAAGCCCAAAAACGAAATAATATGATAAAAAATATATTATACCACCATTATACAGTAGTTCAGTAAAATTACAATGCGAATAGAAAAAATGTCCCGTAACAGTAACATTATAATGTTTAAAGCTGTCAAATCCATATCCGAATATAGGTCTCTCCACCCATTTTGATATAGCCATTTTCTGCATTTGTTCTCGGATAGCCGCGGATGCGCCGTGTTCCGCTACTCCGGTCACGCCGTTAATATATAACTCAATTCTATACCCGATTGTTTCATAAAAAACAGGAACTTCCATTATCAAATATCCAACCAAAGCAACTAAAGCAATAATAAATAAGGTATACCTTATAATATGCTTTTGACCTTTTTTGTCAGTTTTAAATAATAGCAAAATATATAAAAATACAATAGGAAGAACAAAGAATTTACGCCCCGCCGATAAAATCAGCGCATAATAATCAAGAATAAGCATTACGAACAAAAGCACCTTAATCACCGGCTTTGTCTTTTGATACAGCATGAGCCATATATTATACATTGCCGCAACCATGATCATACTTGCGAATGTATTTGCGTTACCCATCAAGTCTCCGCCAAGGCGATTGTCCGCATCGGCAATCATATTACCTGTAGCCATAAGGGTCAAAATAAGAATTGCTGCCGAAACTGAATATACCCAACACATGAGTACAAAGGAATGCTCTGACCTAACAAAAATCTGAAAGAAAAATGTCAGCACAAATGCCACTATCATTAAGTAAAATTCACCTGACAACAAACTGGTTTCAGGGGAATATATCATAGTGACCATTGATACGGTCATAAAAGCAAAATACCATATTGAATAAGCAGGCACCGTGATTTTACCGGATTTGATATTAATAACTACATATAGCACACCGTATGCCAAAAACAAATACAAAACGATTGAATTAAGTGTTGTCGATAATATAATATCCACGGCATTATAGCTCATAAAGATATATGCGCTCATCAATAGCAATCCCAATGATGCAAAATTTATCTTAATACGTTCCACAATACTATCTCCTATTAATATTAACAAATACCGTTGATATAATCTTCCCACATGTCTATTATTCTATCGGGAGCGAACCGCACTAAAACAGACTTTGCATTCTCACCGCATTTTCGTGAAAGCGCAGGATTTTCCGCATACTCGCACATTGCCTTAGCAAGTGCCTCACTATCTCCAATCGGAGCAAGCAAACCATTTTCGCGGTCTTTTATAAGAAGTCTTGCGCCCCCCGGTGTATGATCGGTAGAAACGCACGGAAGACCTACCGCCATTGCTTCAAGCAAAGCATTGGATATCCCTTCGTAATCCGAAGTTATAAGGAACATTCCGTCTTTTGCTATATCTTGCATAGGCTGAGTTGAAAGCCCCATAAATCGAACTTTTTCACTAAGCCCCGCTTCTTTTACCCATTTTTCAATAAGTTTTTCATCGGTTCCCCTACCATATAACTTAAGCGTATATTCGGGATGGCTTTTTGAGAATATCTTAAACGCATTTATCATAACATCATACCGCTTTTGCTCATTGTCAAGCCTTCCCACGGAAACAACGGTTTTCTCACGCGCCTCAAAATCGACCGTTGGCACTTCTCCTTGAACAAATATCGGATTAGGGATAACAACGCCTCTCTTTTGAAGTCCCTTACCATAAAATGCTTTAGCACCATCGATTTGAAACACTCCGCCTTTTGAGGTGTTTATAATAGCAAGGATCAACCTTGACTTCAGTTTTTTGGGAGTAGTTCTTTCGGGATCTCCGCGCTCACTCATTATAGAGGGAATATGAAGCTTCTTTCCAACTACACAGGCATAAAAACTGGGGAAGCCCGTAAATCCCACCAATACATCCGCTTTAAACGATTTTGCAATACGGCATATTTCATTTATTGCGGAAATATGACGATTTCCCTTTTGGTCGGCTTTATCTAAAGCTATAATATTAACATTGTTAATCGGCCTCTTATAATCTGTTACATCGTTTGTAGCCTTTAAATTCACTATTGTTACACTATAACCTCTTATAGCCAAGCGTTCTGCAACAAAACAAAGCATTTTTGCAGCTCCACCAAAGCCAACGCTATTTGATATAAATAATATATTTCTCATATTTCACCCTATATCACATATTGCATCTAGATATTTTTTAGCTTTATCCTGTTCAACTAAAATAAGTTCGTTCACTTTATCGAAATTAATGTTTGTATCCAAAACTTTTTCAAAATTTTCAACATCAAAAATGGCTCTATCATACAAATCAAATTGTTTTAGAAGCCAGCCAAGCTTATTAACATTACTCTCTCTAACAAGTGACACAAATCTCTTGTTATACTTTATCGAAAAAACGGTTCCATGAAACGTATCTGTCACAACACAAGTAGCATCTTTTACGTATCCAATCAGTTCAAATGCATTTGCAGCAATATTTTTCGAGCACCATCGTTGCTGCATACCAACACATATTATCTCCAAACCATTTTTTTTCGCATACTGCTTAATAGCTCTAATTTCTCTTTCGTCGTTTATACGATTACTATAAGCATATACAAGCATGTAAGGAGATCGTTTTTTAGGAAGGGGAATATATGAATCATAATTCGCAAGAAAAACCGGATCCACATTCATTTCGCCGTCTCTTCCAGTAAGGCCCTTAATAAAATCAAACGTATTTTCGTCTCTTACAGAAAGATATTTAACATTTTTTAAAGCCGAACTTATTTCATTACA
The DNA here is from genome assembly GCA_045660295.1 of Eubacteriales bacterium. Taxonomy (GTDB): domain Bacteria; phylum Bacillota; class Clostridia; order Oscillospirales; family CAG-272; genus RGIG8775. Next base: position 12,798 of record JAZRDN010000040.1, on the reverse strand, counting down.
TATACCATATCTTTGTGCTGTAAGCAGTGTTGTACTACCACAAGAAGCGGCATAAGTAACCACAGTATTAGCATTATACACCGCTCCAAAAAGTTGCTTTGTAAACCCCCATGGACTTGGTGTTGTGGCATTAAAAACCTCATCACTCCCGATAACAACTATATCAAAGCATTCGCCTTCAGAAATCTTTTTTTCGGTTTCAAGATACATCTCATAATCATTTATATGAATCCGTTTCATTTTCCGACTTAACAAACAATTTTCAATACGTTTGAAAAAATATTTATCAATTTTACCTATCAAATTTCTTCGCTCGACTTGCTCTTGGCAAATTTCCCGCCCAATCTCGACATCAATAAAGTACACATCATGTCCACGGTTTTCAAATTGTTTTTTTAACGAAAAAGCTTGAAGAAAAGAACCATAATTCAATATTTTTTGCATTGACAAAATTCCTATTTTCATTATAAAGTCTCCTTATGTCTCGTTATAACGTATTTCTTAAACAATCGCTTGTTACCTAGATATAATCCTCATTTTGACAAGCAATGATTTAACTTTTTGGCGAAAACAAATTTTAGGATAACATCTGTATACCGCGTTGCTAAAACTATTGCGTTTCTCCAATACTGAAAAAAACAATTCATATTCTGGGGGCTTTGATGACGGAAAATTAAGTTGCCGATTGTTCGCTATGGCTATATTAACATCAACATTTTCAAGATGAATCTCTGCCATATCAAGAAGTTCTTTCCCTTTTTGTGTTTGGCACAAAACAAGAGATATTCCCTTTTCTTGTTCTTGGACAGGCAGTTCTGTTCCCCATGAATCTCCGAGTGAAATATCAGAAACACGAGCTGTCGTAGCGTATTGACAAGAATAACAAATTTCCGTATAACACAAAGCTTTTAAAAAAGCCAAGGTGTATCTATCCATAACCGATGGTGGCTCGATGCTTTTTTTGCCATCGGACAAATAAAATCTTATTTTTTGACGAAATGTTATATCTTCCATTTTTTCGATTTGATATTTTTTTTCGCTCAAAAACATATTCAAATTTTGAGGAGAAGGCGTTCCGTGACAAATCAAATCGACTGTGTATAACAAATGATGATCCTTTACATATTTTTTCAGAGCGGCTACCTGACAAGGCAATCCGATAAAAAGAACCTTTTTTCCCCCATCAAGAAGCCCCTTCAATTTTTCATAAACCCCATGGGGGTTGCTCTTTATATATTTGGAGCCAGAAAACTTAGATATATCTTCTGAGGTTGAAGCAAACTCAAAAACAAATTCTCCCTTTTTAAAAGTACAAGAGCAAACAACTCCCTCATCCTCCACAACACAATTCGAAAGCGCAGAAGCTAATCCGCCAGAAGACGATCGTTTACGTATATTTTCATCTAATGCCCAACCTTGTTTCCACAAAATAGGCTCAGTCTTTTCAATGGGGTAGTTTATTTGGCACACCTTTTCACATTTACCACAATTAACACATATATTTTCATCAATAATTGCGTTATATGATTTTAATTTGTCTTCTATATGGATGGCATTTTTATGACATAAACTAATACAAGCCATACAACCCGTACATTGGTTCAATTGACAAACAGTTCTTATAATTTTCACCTCGCTCTTTCAAATTCTCACCTAAAATATAGATAAGCCAAAATTCTTGTACATTTGAAGCACGGTTTTTATTTTTATCCGTTTTTCAATATTATACTGTTGGATGGTTTCTTTTACGATTTCATCCGCTCTTTTTTTTCCATTGGGTATCCTGATTAAATATTTTGCACATCTTTTTTGATACGCTAAATTCAAAATTGGGGAAAATATTACCGGATACATCATTTTTTTTACGGCATACATAACGGCGCACTCATTTATCAGTAGCGCGTGATTCTTCTCATCCTCAAAATTCCACTTATTAAGTATCGGGTTGTGTATAATCAAAAGTTGGGGGGCGAAAACATTGATTTTACCTGCATCAAAAACACTTAAAGAAGGTTTCAGTTCTTCATATCCATATTTATTTGATAAATACGGAGCCTCTGCAAAAAAGCTCTTTCTTATAAAATGAGACCCGCCACAAAACATCTTGCACAAATACAACCCATTCTTATATTGTATTGTGCCGTCTTCCAAACGATTTTTCTCCCACGCGGTATCGTATATCTGCGTTGTTAATGTAACTATATTATCATCTTCTTCAAAAAAAGACAGTGCTTGAACAAAGAAATCTGCTTGTTGGTTAGATATTATAGCATCATCATCTAAAACATAAATGTACTTACCTGACGCCTTATCAAAGGCATAATTTCTGCCGCCTCCGCATCCCAAATTCGATCGCATCGACTCGTAATAATAGTTATAGCCACATTTTTTTAGAACGGATTCTACGATCTCTTGGGTATTATCCGTAGACGCATTATCTATAACAACGAATTCAGTTTCTCTCGGGAGCTCGCAAGCTAAACAGCTTTCAAGTGCTTCTTTAAGCTGATTTGCTCTATTCATTGTAACAACGCAAATCGATAAAATTGGCTGACTCACTTTTTTCACCTCACAAGAAATTCTGAACTTACTGTAATTTTTCTTTTATCACTTTTATGACCGACTCGGGCCTGTACTGCAAATATTCCTTTTCACAATTAACGCGCATCTTATTCATTTCATCACGATGCTCTATAGCCCACTTTACGGCATCATACAAATCTTTCATATTATCTTCGGGATATATAATTCCCGTCCCCATATGCTTTACAAGCTCACGGTTATAATTCCAATCAGAGGCAATGACAGGTATAGCCGAAGCGTATGCGTCGAGTATAGTCCCAGGAAATCCCTCTCCATCCCAAAAGGTCGGAAACAAAAGCGAGTAGTAATTTTTCAAAACAGATACGCTATTCGCAAAAGGCACGAGCCCGCCATATGCTATATCTTCCCCGAATGTTTCGGAAAGTTTTTCAAAAGCCTCCGCATATCCTGCGTCGATAGAACCGTATACAGTCAAAGAACATACCTTTTTCCCGTATTCGGAATTGATTTTCTTTACGGCTTCCACCGCGGTTTCAATTCCCTTTTCCCTCATTACGCGTGAAAAAGTGCAAAAACGGAAGACGTCATCTCCATACACAGTGGCGTTAACATTTTCAAGCTTCTTGAAATTAGGCAACACTTCGGCATTTTCAACACCAAGATTTTCCAAGTTAACTTTCATATTGTGGGTTTCTACCCAATTCACTTTGAAGGAATTTAAATATTTTTTATACTTAGGAAATTTCACAACATAATCGCTAAGATTTCCTCCAATCACATCATGATAAATCCTTGTATGAAAGATTTTTGACCAAAAATGCAGAAGCGGAAAATAAAACTTCATTCCGTTACCTGATAACAAAATTATAATATCTTTCGTTGTAAATAACGAAACTAATGTTTGCCACAAAAGCTTAATAGGGTTATTCTTTTTATAATATGTGTCAACCTTTTTTATTTTCCAATTGGTAACACTTTGCAATTCATCATACAGTATTTTGGTTTTTACTGTTTGGCCGTCCAAAAAGTTTTCTTGACCGCCAAAATGACCGATAATTGATATTGTTTTTTTGTTTTTCATTTTCACCTTTCAAAAACGAATCAACTAAATTACTTAGACATTGATTCTTCGTACAGTTCTTTACTTATATCCATCATTCTTCCCCACTCCAAATCAAATCTGTCCGGATTAAACGGCATCATACATGCGCTCGGAGTGAAAGTCAATTCAGCAAAGTAATACCTTCCGTTTGCAATGAAGAAATCAACTCTGACAAACGGAAAATCCTTTGACAGATCTTCAGCCATCTTTTGCATTTCATCAAAATAGGATGGAAATTCAACAGACTCAATATCCGTGTAGTCATCTCGTTTCAATTCCATTTTTGTACCGTCGAGATTGAAAAAACCTATTTGAGCTTGTCTGTCATGGACAAGATCGGTTGAAACATATATAAACCTCGGTTTTCCATTAAAGCAGAAAAACTTATAGTCGGTAATGCAGTCGCCAAGATATTCCTCGCACGTAATCATTCTGGGCTTTATTTTCGAATAATGTAACTCTACGTTAAAAGCGCCGAAGTCCTCTTTAAGCCAACTTGTAAGCTGATTTTCCGTTTTCTTTATATCAAGGCTTGACTTATCGGAGCAAAGAATATTATAGGCACAGCCGTGATTACATTTTAAAACAAACTTATCGGGAAGATCATCCCAGTTTATATCAGAGCTCTTCTCCCATGCCCCAAGAAGCGGAACAAGAGTTTTTTCATACCCTTTTGCCCTTATGTATTCGCGAACTGCATATTTATCGGCGCATTGAACCACCAACGGATTTTTCGGGTAATAATAAAGCTTGCACCACTGAAGCTTCTCGTTAAAAGTTTGTGGATTTTTCAAATTCAAATTTTTTTTCAAAACGACCTTGAAATATATTTTCGACAAAAAAGCGTTAGGCAAAACCTTTTGCGCCAAAACCTGACATTTTCTTCTTGCCTTATAAAGAAAAGAACTGCGTTCCATAGTATATTCCTTCCATAATCAAGTCAATATTAATAATCATGGCTCTCATGCTGATTTTTTACATAAAAAACTTTTTTTAAAAATCCAAACATAAGATTTCTTGCCGTATTAAAAGCTGCACAAAGAACGTTTTGTCCCTCGGCTTCACGGAAAAGCTTATAGTGCCATTTTATCAACGCTTTGTAACTATGCGTAGATATGCTTCCGATTCGTCCTCGGCGATAGGATGCCAGCGTTTCATCCAACAAATAACAATTTGTCATACGACAGACTTTAAGCCACATTGCATAATCGTTATTCTTTTTTATATCCGCTATCTGAATAAGACCTATCTTCTCCGAGTCATACATAACCGTAAGGCATCCGAGCCAACAGTAATTGTACATTCCGAATTTGGTGATTTTTTTAGGTCCAGTAACAGTTCTGCCGTTGGGAACTGAGTTTTCATCAATTTCAAAATAATTGGTATACGAAAAATGATATCCGTTCTCTTTCATAAACGCTATCTGTTTTTCAAGCTTTTCGGGTTTCCACAGATCGTCACTGTCAAGAAACGCTATCCATTTGCCTTTCGCTTCACGTAACGCGCGGTTTCTGGAAACCGCAGCACCGCTGTTCTTTTCGTTTTTTATGTATCTTATTCTTCCGTTGGACAAATACGGAGCAACAACCTCATCAGTGTTATCGGTCGAGCAATCATCGACGATTATCAATTCCCAGTTTGAATACGTCTGAGCTATAACCGACTCAACAGTTTCTTTTATAAATCGCCCTGTGTTATACGACGGCATTATGATTGAAACACTATCGTTCATTTTGTCTCCTTATGTGTGAGTTCCTCTTGATTCCGGATGTTTCTTCTTAGGTAGTCAGAGAAGTCCTACTATAATAGTTTTATTGCACAGTCCCCTCACGTCTTATTTCTTCCATATTTAGTACCGAAGCAAGTTGCGATGCCCATTTACACCAACCAAGCTTCCTAATAACACCTCGGAATGGGTAGGACAATTTAACCAACCACTTTACAGTTGGATTAAACGCAAGCTCCAAATGACAATAAGCTCTCCTAAATTCAAAATATTTTATAAGATAGTTTTGAAAGTCTGTTTCGTGAACGATATTTCTCGCTCCATCACAAATATAGCCGCCATCTTCAAAAAAAGAATTGTGATCCATTACAATTTGGTAACACATAGCGGCATTTACTCCAAAGTGCTCATATTCCGGGATTGATTTGAGCACACAAAAATCAATATATAAATCTTTTCTTTTTAATATTGCATACCCACACAATTTTTGGGTTTCCTTTTGGAATGCCGCATATACCTTATAATAATTCCAATTATCAACATCCTTAAGGAAAGCATCATAATCTAACTTGGGACGATATTTTTCGGGATAAATAGCCCATGCGGATTCTACCACATGATACAATTCATGTTTGTAATCAGAAGCATTTATCTCACAAACCTCGAAATTTTTAATTCCTTTATTGATTTCGTATCTTCGCTTAGCTTTTAACGACGATATATCAAACGGCGTATCCTTTATCACATACCACCAATTCGTCTCATATCCACAGTCAAACTCCCTTGTCCATCTTGCCAGCAAAGGAGTCCGCCCTTCAATGTTCCAAATGCTATTATCTTCTAAAGGAAGCAGGTTAGGTTCCTCGTGTGGCGGAGTCAACGGTATGGCTGCATGATTATAATATCTCCATCCCTTAATATCCATTCTATATTCCTCAACAAATTTCTCAACTTTTCTTGACTTGCGCCATAAGTCTTTTGAGCACCGTTTTTTTTGCATAGATACATTTCAAAAAGACATCATATGCACATTTATACATATTATGATTATATCACATTTACCCCAATGAGTCAATAGAAAAAAGTGAAAGAAAGCTAAAAAAGTAAATAAAAGCAAAAAGAAAATAAAATCACGCTAATTTGGGGACATTGAGATTTGCATTCACGTCCGAAGAGGCATGAAAAAAGGCGTGAAATTCACGCCTTAACAAAAAACTGCCTTTAACGAGTGGGTAAAACCAAAATAATTATTTAAGAATAAAGTCATTATTTATTTTACCCGATATCCGCAGTCCTTCGAGATAGGATAGGAAACCCGATGCTGACCAGACACGCATGTCGCAGAACCGTGAGTCGTCGCCGAGTTTGATCTCCCTTCCCTTTTCGATACCAAAGCTACCGAACGGGATTGGATTAAGCATGAGGACTTTTATATTTTCCTTATGTGAGTTCTCGTATTTTCCCCATTCGATCTTAGGCATCAGGTGCATCCCTCTCGGAAGCTCGGCAACATCGGAATGCCAAACAGGAAAATATTTCACTCCCTTAGGCAAGAAAGCCCACCAATTATTTGGAAATAAGCCGCCGTTCTGTGTAAAAAGAACGTAATAGCCCACGTTATCCGAGTAACTATAAAGTCCGTTATCAAAGAGGCGCAGGGTCTTTTTCTTTGGCAGAGTCGCCCACAGATTGATAATATACCTCTGCGTATCGGTCTCAAATATAAGCTCGGGAGTGTCGGTCTTTTTGATAAGAGACATGTACACACTCCGATTTTTCATCAGCGAGAAGCCGTTATCCTTCGCGTATTTTTTTAGCTTTTTATACGCGCGCGAGCGGATATTGACACAAACAACAAAACGCCACAACCAATAGACCGCTACAATGGTGGCAGTGCCGAGAGCAAGCTGAAAAGCAAGCAAGAGCCACGCGCGGTATGTATTATTTTCCACCAAGAAATACGATGCGACGAGGACGAGCACGCCCAACAAGTAAGCGGACACTCTAAGCCACGAGGGCAGCCTGTCTTTATTATGAACTACCGACATAAGCCCCTGTATTTTGCTTTCATCACCAAGCTCCTCGCAGGCACGCAAAAAGGCCTCCTTTTCGCTCATACCGCCAAGCTGATACTCTGTTATCATATCAAAGACATGCTCGGCGTATTCTTCCTTTATTCGATTTCGTTTTTTGAGCGAACGCACTCCACCTGCAATTCGCGCGGCGTAGCTTTCGACGGATTTATTCAGATTGAAACCGTCCTTCACTTCATCTGTCCTCCGCGAGAACCCGTCCCACCGATTCCGAAAAAAGCCTCCACTCGTCGATACGCGTGGCAAGATACACTTTACCGCCCGCTGTTATTCGGTAATATCTGCGCTCCCTGCCCGACTCGGTGTTTTTTCTGTTTTTGCGTTTTGGCTGAAGATAAGCTCGCACGGCTTAAGCGCGTCACGATTAAGCTTTTAAAGGGCCTCAAAGCCCTCTCCCTCGCGCATTTTTTATAACGCTTCCGCAAAAGCGGGAGATTCCCGCATCCTTCATATCCGAAAGAATTGTATCAACGTCGGCGTCAACGCTCTCTTTATATATGCAAAAACAGCTTTCTTCTTCGAAAAATTGAGGCGTATGAAAATCTATTATTTAGAAGCTCATTTTAATCTACCCAAGACCTTCATAAGCGGTACGGGGGCGTTTGCTGTAATAAGCCACGCGCCCTTCTCGATGCAAAGCTTTACGTCCTCCTCGGTATCGGCACAGTACATGTGCATAGGCAGATTTTTTGCCTTAAGCATCGGGAAGAATTCTGATTTTACGTAAGCCATTGAAAGACCGATATCTACGTAATAGTCAAAGATATCGTGGGTAAATTCCTTCATCTGTACGCCGTAAAGGATATCGGGGCGTTTTCTTGCCGCAAGCTCAAGAGTCTCCTCAAGCGTTGGCACTGTAACCCCCTGCCCTTTATACCTGATTTCGGGAAGGAAATCCCCTACAACACCATAAAAAATATACACGTTTCACATTATAAAAACCGACGCATATACTTATTCAAGAGAACAAATGGGAGGTACATCATGAACAAAAATATTTCTCTTAATTTTGAAAGGGTCATTCGTCAGCATCCCGATGCTTGGGCGGTTTTACAAGGAAGTGAAAAATATATGGGTATATACGGAACGGTGCGTTTTTACAAAACGGTTTTGGGAACGCTTGTGGTAACAGAGGTACGCGGACTTCCCGATGCTGACATCAATTGCGAAAGCCCAATATTCGCCTTTCACATTCACGATCAGGGGCTTTGCACGGGTACTCTCGACGACCAATTTGCGAACGTGGGATCTCACTACAACCCCTATAAATGTCCGCATCCCTATCACGCAGGAGACATGCCGCCTCTGTTCGGCACAGACGGCTACGCCTTCAGCGCTTTTCTGACCGACCGATTTACTGTTGACGAGATAGTCGGCAGAGCGGTCATCATCCACTCCTCGCCCGACGATTTTCATACCCAGCCCTCGGGCAATTCCGGCACGAAGATAGCTTGCGGAAATATTATGGGAAGAAAGAGATAGACAGGTAACTCTTGTCCTATCTTATCATAGCAAAACAAGGCGGTCTTTTAACAACCGCCTTGTTTTGTTTAAGGTTGATTTTTAAACGGACGATATGCCGTCGCTCACCCCAAATAGCCTATCCCTCTCACGCTTTTCGAAATCAATCGCCCACGCATCGTTCTCATATGGGATATTTTTATAATTATCTGCAAAATTAACGTTTCCGAAGCCCTTTGCGACTCCGAAATCGTATTGGTTATTTCCCGGCACAGAAGCCGCGAAAAGCTCGCCCGTGCGGCAATTTTTGCCCTGCCATTTCTACTCAAACAACATAACGATACCTCGATTCAAAGTTTATCTATTAAGTTTTATCATATAAATCGGGCAAGGACTTTTGTGTTAGGGTGCAATTTTGTTGCACTATTATGGCTCCCCTTACCAGGCTTGAACCAAACGACCCGTTCGTGTTGCTCGCTCACAGGTCGCAAGCGACCTTCCCCTTTTCCGCGCAAGCGCGGAGAGGGGGAGTTGGGAAAGTCCGACGAGGAAAAGGAGCAACGAAAAAGACCACCGATTGGTGGTCTTTTTCGTTGAGTTCACACAACAGAATCGAATCTTATAATTTTTTCTTATTCCTCATACCTTTATACATCTCTCTATAGGCATCTAATAATCTTTCAATATTCTCATCGGTCAATTCAAAATTGCCGGATAGATTTTCTACCATAATTTCCAAAAATTTATTGGTAGACCCATCATAGTCAAGCTGACATTTAACTTGATCGCCTATATATTTTTTCATACCTTCAGGAACAGAATCGCCGGGTAATACGTTAAGCTCTTCCCGTTTGAATTTTGGTATATATGAAAACAAATCATCTATCGAACATTTAAAAACATCTGCCATAGTTGGAAGAAAAGATATATCCGGAGCAGACTTTGCCAGTTCCCATTTGGAAACTGCTTGGAAAGTAACGCCTAATTTGTTAGCAAGTTCTTCTTGACTAAGTCCGCTTTTCTTTCTGTATTTTAAAATGTTAGCCGATAAAATAATATTTACGTTTTCCATATCACCAGCTCCTTTCGTTGAGTTAATTATATCACATATAATCCATTTATACAATAAATTAATAGTTTAAATTTTTCAACCTGAGGTTGAAGTTGCAGGTTCGAGTCCATAAGGTCGCATAAAAAGTGCAATGGTGAAAGAGGGCTGTTTTTTACCCTTAAAAACACGAAGAACCCCCAAAATCAAGGACTTTTGTGCTAGGGCGCAAAAAAACCAGCAAAAACTCATCGTCTTGAACCCAACGACCCGCTCACTGCGTTCGCTCACAGGTCGCAAGCGACCTGCCCCTTTTCCGCGCAAGCGCGGAGATGTGGCTTTGGCATAAAATCGAACAAAGAAGCAAAACAAAAGCGGAGTCCGATTGGACTCCGCTTTTGTTTTGGCTCCCCCGTGGAAGTCATATTCGAAATAGAGAGAATACCCGAAACTTCAAGCTCGGCAAAGGTTATTGTCTTTGTTCCCTTATTGTAATTGAACGTGATGACCATCTTGTCATCGTATAAAAAGATACGATTTACAAAGGTGTCGATGAATCGACGGCGGTGTTCAAACTTGTTCGTATCGAAAGTGCGGAAATGTTCAAGCCAACAAGTAATCTGCTCTCTTGTAACGATTGGCTTTGCAAGTTCTTCCTTGGCAATTTGAATCCCAAGCTCAGACTTTCTCGCCTCAAGCTCGTCCATACGTTTCTTGGTTGCATCGTTGCAAATGCCCATCTGAATGGCATTTACAAGATTACCAATTCCCTTCTCCACTTCCGCAAGCTGCTCGCGCAAACACGGAAGAATGGGATTTTCTCGCCCTTGTATTTCCATCACGCAGTTGGCTATATATGCAACAGCCTGATCGTCGTGAACAAGTCTTTTGATTTCTTCAACTACAAGGTCTTCGATCCACGCCTTGCGAACTGTCTTTTTATCGCAACCAAGTTTGCGTTTAACTCCCGAACATTTGTAGTAACGATAGACGGCTTCATCTCGTCGCTTCCCGCTCTCCCCCGCCATCATGCGCTTACATTTTCCGCAAAACAATTTCGTGGAAAGCAAATATTCTTCTTCGGCTTTGTGTCTTGCCGGAGCTTTTTTATTTGTTTCCATTCGCTCTTGCACTCTGTCAAATAATTCTTGTGACACGATACGTGGAATGCCGTTTGGAATCACAATATCACGGAAAATATATTCACCAAGATAGCGGCGGTTCTTCAAAATATTGCTCACAACATTCTCGGATATCACCGCGCCCTTGCGGTTGCGAACACCTCTTGTTTTCAGTTCGCTGACGATCTCTTTCATCGTCATCCCGCCTCTATACATCTCATAGATCTCAACGATAATGGGAGCGTAAGTCGGATCGATTTGATAATGACCATCCTCGGACGGAACGTACCCAAGAGGAACACTTCCATTAACCTTGCAGGCAAGCGCGTTCTCGGTCATACCGCGAAGTGTTTTCTCTGCAAGCTCTACCGAGTAATATTCAGCTACGCCTTCAAGCAAGGACTCAAGCAAAATGCCTTCCGCGCCTTCGGAGATTGCTTCGGTTGCCGATACAACTTTTACTCCGTTCTTGCGGAGCACTCTCTTGTAATATGCAGAGTCGTATCTATCACGAGCGAATCGGTCAAGTTTCCAAACGAGAACCACATCAAATATTTTTGATGCACTATCCTTAATCATTCGCTGAAAGTCGGGGCGGTTATCGGTCTTGGCAGAAAACGCGCGGTCGATATAACTTCCGATGATGTCAATGCCATTGCGCTCGGCAAAGACTTTGCACTCTCTGATCTGACCTTCTATCGATTCCTCACGCTGATTATCCGAGGAATATCGAGCATAAATGACACCTCTCACGCTTCGCCTCCTTTCCGTTGTTCACTTTGCTTTTGCTTTTCTAATACTCTTTGTTTTTTCTTCCATTCAATGAATGCTCGCTTCCCTTCTTCCGTTTCAAAGAATGCAACAATGTCGGGGAGAATCGTCTCTGCAAGAACCTCAAGCTTATCTTTCGGGACACCCAATTCGCCACGATTATTGCCGAGAACTTCTATAAAAATGCGCTTTAAATCCTCAAAGGCAACCTTTGGAAACTCCCAAGAAATCTTCGGAGGAGGACTTAAGAATATATCCTTTAATCTTTTCTTAAACTCTTTAAACGTCAATACTTATCGCGCCTCCTTTGCTTCCTCATCATATTTCCTCAAAAGCTCGGTTAAAAACGAACTCGGTTCAATCAAATCATCATTGATTTTTGCACCGCATCGAAGCAATATACTTGACATCTCCGCGCACATACGAAACATTAAATCCGCTTGTTCTTCATATTCCTTTGTATCGATAAATCCATCACGATTGGCAATACGCGCGATCTGATTTATGTTGATGCCGATCTTTACAAACTCATGGCTTAAGCGCATATATTCATCCGGTGGAAACGCCACAAGATGAGCTCCAGCCAAAAGCTGACGAACAAAATTACTGTTTGTGCATTTACAAGCCTTGGCGAACATTTGAAACTTTTCATACTCATCGTCATCAAGATATGCCTTTATCAGATGACGTTTTTGCTCTTCGGGCTTCACTTTCGGTTCAATTTTCCTCTCCATTTTTAACCTCCTTTGCTCTAAAATATGTAGGGTCTTAGGGGATACATCCCCTCACAAAAGTGCCGTTTGGTACCAAGAGGCGATGCTTGCTAAGACTGACAGACAGCGTTATACCCTCAAAGCTTCTTGATGACCTGCGTAGCAACCCCTTGTATCTGTACGTTGCGCTCAACGCGATCATCATAATCGGGGTTCTCG
>JAZRDN010000039.1:0-9079 GCA_045660295.1 Eubacteriales bacterium | reverse complement strand
CTTTCACGGTCTTTGGCAACCAACGTTGCCGAAAACAACGTCATAAACGACAATCCAAACACGGTAATACCGGGAGTCAATGTATCGATCTCAAACAAGCTCACGGGAATATTTGCCTGCAAAGCACTGAGAAGCAATAGCAATACCAACGGAAATCCCAAGCCGAATCCGAGGTTAATCGGATCGCGTAAGATCTCTTTCATACATCTTTTGGCAAAGGTCATCATTCTCATACCACACCCTCCTTTACGATAGAAACGAACGTCGCCTCAAAATCTTTTGTTCCGGCTCTCTTATTAAGTTCCTCCACAGTGCCTACCGCAAGAAGTTTACCGTTTTTCATAATACCTATGCGGTCGGAGAGTGCTTCGGCTTCTTCCATATAATGCGTTGTTAGAATAATCGTTACGTTGCCTTTCAAAGCTCGAATAGTTTCCCAAAGCTCGTGCCTTGCTATAACGTCAAGTCCAAGAGTAGGTTCGTCCAAAAATAGAATTTGAGGCTCGCTGATCAGAGCCATTGCGATGCTGACACGGCGCCCGTAACCGCCCGACAGTTTGCTTGCCTTTCTTTGCAAAACGGTATCCAAACCGAATCTCTCGGAAAGCTCTGTAATCTTCGCCTGAGTTTTTTCCTTGGAGAAGCCATGAATACCACATATCAGTTCAAGGTTCTCCTTTACGGAAAGATTAGGAGCAACGGCAGTTTCTTGGGGAGATACGCCAATCATCCGCTTTACTTGTTTTGATTCCTTCGTGATGCTGTAACCGCCTACAACGGCATCTCCGTTCGTAGGCTTTGTCAGGCATGAAAGCATTTTTATCGCGGTGGTTTTTCCCGCGCCGTTTACGCCGAGCAGAGAAAATAATTCCCCCTGCCTGATTTCCAAATTGAGCTTGTCTACGGCAATTATATTTTTGTACCGCTTGAAAAGCTCGGTCGTTTTAATTGCTTGCATTTGTGTATCCTCCATTTCATTTTGCTTACGGATAACATTATAGCAAATAAAAACCGAGAAATGTTGCTTTTTTACTATTCGGTCGTTTTTCGTGTGTTATCGGTCGTAGCCTTTGTTAAGAATTAATTATACCGATGACATAAAAACGGGGCTGTCTCATTAAGAGTACAGCCTCTATTTGATTTTGTGCGGTAAACAATAATTTAGCTAATATAGCATAAGGAAAGGGACTGTATTCTTAGTGAGACAGTCCCAATTTTAATTTTATTTGTACTCGTAACTGTTGTAATAACCGCCGCCGTTGTTGCTGTCGTTTCCGCCGCTGTTGTTGCCAGACTGATTATTGCCGCCCTTACCCTTGCTTCCAAGTTCCTTTACCGCCTTGACTATAAGGAAGATAGCAACCGCAGCCAAAATAAGCGTTATGATAAGTCCGCTCCAATCGGTGCTCGATACCGTCTTGCCGAATACGACCTCCATATCCTCGACAACGATCACGAGAGGGATGTCGGTCTGCTCGGTAAAGCTATCTATCGACGTTTCAACAGTTTGACCCGATATGGGATGCGCGGTGTAATTTATCAAGCGCGATTCGGGCGTTGCCGAACGGTCGCTTTGAGTGCGGAACGAGCTTTCAAGCCCGAGGCGCGCGATGTGTGCCGCCATACTGTCAACCACTGCCGCAAGATTTGAGTCGAGCGAGTAAGCGTAGTATTCGCTGTTGATGTTGCCAAGAACCGCTGTGCCGTATTTTGAGGTCTCGTCACCAAACATATTGCTTATTTCGGATTTGACGTTGTCACCGATCCAGGCTATGGTGTAATATCCGTCAGCCTCCTCGTTGGTGAGGAATACCAATAACAGGTTGTCCTCATAGGCGCTTGAGTCCCCAAAAGCAGCCGCATATTGCGTGTTGGCGTAGTTCTGAAAGGTCGCCTCGTCATATACTACCTGACCGCCGTTTGAGACGTTGGATACCGACTCACCTATAAATGCAAACAGAAAAATTCCGCAGAAAAGCAGCATGATTATCGGTATCATAAACATTCCGATGAGACCGCCGAGACAACCGCCGCCTCCGTAATAATGTCTGTGATGCCAACCGCCATGATAAAATGGTCTGTGCGGTCTGTAAGGTCCGCGAGGTCCGCCGAAATGACCTCCGCCGAAGCCACCTCCGAAGCCACCGCCTCCGAAGCCACCGCCAAAGCCGCCTCCGCGAGAGCCTCCGCCAAAGCCTCCACCTCTTGATCCACCACCTGGTCCGGGCATAATCTGTTCCTCCGTTTCAATAGTTTTACAATATTATACACCGGAGCTTTGAGATTGTCAACAAACAATATATGAATTTTTCACTGTTATGTTGTAGATATGTTTCATAATTATCGGTCTCGAAAGTTAGTCGTTTTTACTAAGTTATTTGCCAATGACAACCTTTTTGAAGAAAATAATATATACCCTTGACAAAAAAAGAAAAGTGTGGTAACATATATTAGAAAAAACAACAAGGAGAAAAAACAGTTTATTTATGGACGGGGACGGGTGTTATTGCAATAATAACTTCTCTATGATAAATGAATATTCCGAGTACAAGGCATACCTGCGTAGGCTTCTTTCCCGCGGGCATGTCTTTTTGTGCTTTTTTACACTTCGCACTTGATTTTGGCGAGTATGGAACATTCATTTTATAATTATTAAGGAGAATTTATTTTGGAACTTTTAGGATATTTTGTGTTGCAGATAATTTTTTTAGTCTTTTTTACTTTGTTCGCTTGCGGAGAGTCGGCAATGCTCTCGCTCAACGAAAAAAAGCTTGAGGAGCTGTCGGAAAACGAAAACAGCGGCAAGGCGGAGGAACGCCTTAAGGCTCTCAACGAAAGAGCCTCGGAAACCACCGCGGCGCTTCGCGCGGCTTCGATGCTTACAGGATTTTTGTCGGCGGGCTTCGCGGTCTACCATTTCATGACAAGGCTTTCCCTGTGGCTTTGGAACACTTTTTCTGATAGCTTTCCGTATCAGAGCATCATGAATAACGACATAAAATGGCAGCTTGTAAACTGGGTATCAATAGTGATTATTGCCTTTGCTTTGCTGGTGTTCGTTGCCTTTTTCGGATATTTTATTCCTAAGCGCCTTGCGTCTCAGAATGCCGAAAAAATGGCTATGTCGCTCTACGGGCTGATATTCGTGACCGCGGGCTTCTTCAATCTATTGGTAAAGCTCCATAAGGCAATATCCAAACTGGTGCTTCGCGGAGTGGTCAGCGCGGATAAGAAGGACGATGAGGTAAGCGCCGAAGATATCAAACAGCTTGTCGATATCGGTAACAAAAACGGAGTTATCGACACCGAGGAAAAAGAGATAATCCAGAACATATTCGAGTTTGATACCATAACCGTTATGGAGTTCTGCACACACCGAACCGACGTAACCGTACTCTGGACAGAGGATAGCGCCGATGAGTGGGAAAAGACTATTCACGAAACGGGGCACACGCTATATCCCGTGTGCGGAGAAAGTGTTGACGACGTGATAGGAATATTGGATATTAAGGACTATTTCGCGCTTAGTGACAAGTCGCTTGAAAACATAAAGAAGAACGCTATCAGACCGCCATTCTTCGTGCCCCAGAGCATGAACGCCGACCTGCTTTTCAAGAAGATGAAGCAGAACCGCTTCCATTTTGCGGTGGTTGTTGACGAGTACGGCGGAGTTTTCGGTATAGTCACAATGAACGACCTGCTTGAGCAGATCGTGGGCGAGCTTGAGGAAGCCGACGGTGTTATCGAGGAACGTGAAATCGAAAAGCTGGACGACACCCACTGGAAGGTGCTTGGCACAGTCTCTCTTTCCGACCTTGAGGAGGAGCTTGACGTAAAGCTTCCCGTTGACGACTACGTTAATTTCAACGGCTACGTGCTTGCGGGCGTTGGTTCAATTCCCGATGACGGAAGTGAATTTGAGATAAACACCGACGTTTTGCATATTGAGGTGTCGGAAATAAACGCCAACAAGATAGAAAAAGCAATCGTCTCGGTTATCGAGCACGAGGAAGATGAAGAATAAAAAACAGCGGAGTTGTTTGGAATCAACTCCGCTGTTTTTTTGTTGGCGGCACATATTATAATTCCAAAATTGGAAAAACGACCGATTTTGGGTGAATAACTCTCTGCGAGGAAAAATAAAACGCATTTTACGGCGTAAAAGGTGTAAAGAAGTCGAAATTTTTCTTTTTTAGGAAAAATATTTCCGAAAACCTATTGACAAACGGCGTGGGAAAGTGTATAATGACATCGTAAAGTGAAAATTTCCACAGAAAGGATTCGGAATAAAATGGCAAGTGCAAAAAAGAAGGCTCAAAAGACAGTAGTGGTAAGCGAGAGCAAGGAAGAAAAGCTCAAGGCGTTAAATACCGCCATCGCTCAGCTTGAGCGCAACTACGGCGAGGGAACTATAATGAAGCTGGGTGAGAACACCCATATGGCTGTTCAGGCAGTGCATACGGGCTCTATAGCCCTTGATATGGCGCTGGGTATCGGCGGCGTTCCCAGAGGACGTATTATAGAGATCTTCGGTCCCGAATCCTCGGGTAAGACCACGGTTGCGCTTCATATCGTTGCCGAGGTGCAAAAGCTTGGCGGCGAGGCGGCGTTTATCGACGCCGAGCACGCGCTCGACCCCGTTTACGCAAAGGCTATCGGTGTCGATATTGACAATCTTCTCGTTTCTCAGCCCGATTGCGGTGAGGACGCGCTTGAAATTACCGAGGCTCTCGTGCGCTCGGGCGCTATCGACGTGGTGGTAATCGACTCGGTTGCCGCGCTCGTTCCCAGAACCGAGATAGAGGGGGACATGGGCTCGTCTCAGGTGGGCGCGCAGGCAAGACTTATGTCGCAGGCTATGCGTAAGCTCTCCGCGGTCATTTCAAAGACCAACGCTGTGGTTATCTTTATCAACCAGCTCCGTGAAAAGGTGGGCGTTATCTACGGAAACCCCGAGACCACCACCGGCGGTCGCGCGCTTAAGTTCTACGCCTCTGTCAGAATTGACGTGAGAAAGACAGAGCAGCTTAAGAACGGTAACGATATCTACGGTAACAGAGTTAAGTGTAAGATAGTTAAGAACAAGGTTGCTCCGCCCTTTAAGGTGGCAGAGTTCGATATACTTTACGGAAAGGGAATATCCCGCGCGGGCGAGGTGGTAGACATCGGTATCGCGCTTGATATTATCCAGAAAAGCGGTTCTTGGTTCTCTTATAACGGCGAGCGTCTTTGCCAGGGTAAGGAGAACGTCAGAAAGATTATTGAGGGCAATCCCGCTATGTTTGACGAGATAGACGCTAAGATTCGCTCGATGAGCGAGCAGATAGACCTTGGCGACGATGAGTTTGATCTTGACGATGACGGTGATGACGGTGACGATTTCGATATCCGCACACTGGGTGACGACGGCGATGACAATTAAACTTTTGAGTGTTCTCGTGCTTAACGAGGGCAAAGAGGTAGAGGTGCAGATAGAGCTCAGAGAAGGTGAGCAGTCGGACAGGCGGCAATTTAAGCTGCCGCGCACTATCTTCGAGAGCTTTGGTATATCCGAGGGCGAGATAACGCGTGAGGACGTTTCCGAGATAATCGATGCCGACGAGCGTTACAGGGCGCTTAAAAGAGCCTTTGATATAATCGCTTACGGCAGAAATTCCACAAAGGTGCTTGCCGACAAGCTGCGCCACCGCGGCTTCAGACCCGAGGTCTGCCGTGATATCGCCGAATACATGAAAAATAACGGATATATCGACGAGGACGAGGATGCCTCGCGCGAGGTTGACGTTTGCGTGCGTAAGCTGTGGGGCAGCCGCAGAATACTTATGCACCTGCATGAAAAGGGCTATGACTCAGACGCCATAAAGGCGGCGAAGGAGTATATGGACACCTTGGATTTCGTTGACGTTTGCGTAAAGTGCGTCCGCGCCAAATATAAGACCCTGCCCAAGGACGAGGCGGAGCGAAAAAAGGTTATTTCGGCGCTTATTCGCCACGGATTTTCGATGAACGAGATAAAAGCCGCCGCTAAAATAATCGAGTATTACCGCCTTCCGGGGGAGCTATAATATCCAATACACCCCTGCGGTTAAATTTGCAGGGGTATTTATAAAGGTTTTATATGAGTGAAAAAATGATTGATAAGATCAGAATAGGGCTTTTCGTTGCTATCTGTGTCACGTTGGTTTTGTGTGTGATCATAGGCTTGTTTAACGGAGGCGCGGTTTTTTTAAAATCCTCTGCGATACGAAATGGCAACGGGGTTGTGTGGAACGGAGTGGAATATGTGTATTGTAATGGCGAGTATGAGGGTACTACTCAGGCGCTTGCCAAAACAGATGACGGATATTTGTTGTTGGGGATTGAGGGAGACAGTGAGCATAATTTTATCGTGCTTTCGTCTTTTTTGGATTCGCGGCTTTGCGTGCGCGCCGATTATATTCCTCTCGAAAAGGACGTAATCGGTTCTGTTTTTTGGGACGGCAAGAAAATAAACGATGAGGATTTTTGCCGTGCGGTTGGTTATGTTACGGAAAATTTTAAAATAGATTTTACATTCCAAACCGACAGAATTATATCTGTAAATATGAAAGAAGTGTATCTGTCCTATGGTGATTGTCCCGTGGGAACGAAATTTGCGGGATATATGGGGCGGATTGACGATGATTTTGTCTTTTGCATCCGAACATACGGCGACAAGGCGGTTTATCCCGAGCCTTTTACATATGATGCTTATAAAATCCCCAAAGAATATCTTGAAATAATAGGTGAGTATTACGGTTAGGTATATAATAAAAAAGAGCGATCAATAAGATCGCTCTTTAATTTATTCAAAATCATCAAAAACCTTTTTGAGCACCTTTTCAAGCCCATCGGTTACAGCTTTGGGGTCGGTAAAATAGCTCAAACCGTGCTCCGCGCCCTCGACGATGATATCAATGTGCTCGGTAGGGCAGGCTTTCATGTTTATGTATGTATGCTCCACAGGCACAAAATCGTCTGCCGTGCCGTGAATGAAAACCAATGGGATCTTGGCGTTCTTTACTCCCTCGGTTGATGTAAACTCATAAAAATCGAATTTGGCGAAAAGCTTTGAGATAATCCCCGCAACGTTGAGAATAGGGAAGGCGGGAAGATGAAATCCTGTTTTGAGCACGTGGCGGAAAATATCTGCCGCGCTTGTGTATCCGCAGTCACAGCTTGCGCCAACTACGTTCTCGGGCAGACCTTCTGTTCCCACAGCCATCATTACCGTGGCGCTTCCCATGGATATGCCGCTTAAGAATATTTTTTTGTCGCTTCCGTAGCGCTCGTTTACCCAGTTAGTCCAGTCTATAACGTCAAAACGCTCTTTTACTCCGAAATAAAGATATTTTCCCTCGCTGTCTCTGTGGGCGCGGTGCTCGATAAAAAGGACGTTGAATTTGTGGCTTTGATAGTATTTCCAAATGCAGCTGAAGTCAAAAAGCGGAATACTGCGCCAGCCGTGTACAAAAATCACCGTCTTTGTCGCGCCCTCACATTCAAGGAGATATCCGCGAAGCCTCAAGCCCTCTCGGTTAGTGGTAAATACCTCCTCCACGGGTTGTTTGAGGAATTTGTTGTACCCCTCCTCGATCATGTATCCCCATTGAGATTTTACAGGGTCGTCCTTATATCTGTCTTTCATTCTCTGTATCAGGGATTCCATTGTAACCTTGTCGCTTCTTGCTATAGCGTACTTGAAAAGATAGAAGGATGCGCCGATAAGCGTAATAAGCGCAAGCGCGACAACGGCAATAATTACGTATAACCAGATCATTTGTTACCTCTTGTAATGTAAAAAACAAAGGGGCATAACTGCCCCTTTGCGATTGATTTTAGTCTGTGATGTAGGGCAAAAGTGCTACCTGACGAGCACGCTTGATTGCCGTATTAAGATCACGCTGGTGCTTTGCGCAAGCTCCCGAAATTCTTCTGGGAAGAATTTTGCCGCGTTCGCTGATGAACTTTCTGAGCTTAGCGGTATCCTTATAATCGATATAATCAACCTTGTCTGCGCAGAAGATGCAAATCTTCTTTCTCTTGCGCATAGGACGAGCCTGACGAGCTACGTTTTCGTTCTTATCCATCTTATGAACCTCCTCTTAAAATTTAATAGAGTGAAGACCTTGCTTCCCGATTAGAAGGGAAGGAAGCTGTCGTCTGTGTTGACGTCTTCAAATTTGGGCGCCTCACCTGTGCCCGACGAGAATGAAGGAGCGCTGTAAGCCTCGGGGGAATAAGATCCCGATCCGCCTTCTGACTTGCTCTCAACGAACATAGCCTCATCAGCAACGACCTCGGTAGCGTAACGCTTCTGACCGTTCTGATCCTGCCAGGTTCTTGTCTGAATAGAGCCTGTCACGCAAATGGGCGAACCCTTGTGGAAATATTTCGAGATGAATTCTGCGGTGTTTCTCCAAGCTGTTACGTTGATGAAATCCGCCTGAGGCTGATTGCCCGCGTCCGTGCTCTTGCTGACGTAACGTCTGTTCACTGCGATCGAGAAAGAAACGACCGAAATGCCCGACGATGTCTGCTTAAGCTCGATGTCTGCGGTAACTCTGCCAGCCAAAACAACCTTGTTAAGATTAAGACTCATCTTAAAATCCTCCTGCCGAATTACTCAGCGTCTGTCTCGGTAGCTTCTTCAGCGGGCTCTTCTGTTGCTTCAACTGCTTCAGCAGCCTTTGCGACAGGCTCGAAATCAAGCTTCAACACGATGTCACGCAAAACGTTCTCATCGATGTTGTAGAGACGCTCAAGCTCTACCGGGAAAGAGGGCTCCGACTTGAAAGTAACTACTGTGTAATAACCCTCAGTCATATCGTTGATAGCGTAAGCAAGACGGCGCTTGCCCCAATCAGCGATATCGATGATCTCGCCGTTCTTAGCGATAAGGTCTGTGAACTTAGCAACAGTAGCCTTTGCAGCTTCTTCGCCGTTAGAAAGATCAACGATGAAGAGGCTTTCATAAGAATTGAGTACCTTTTCCATATTTTACACCTCCCTATGGACATTAAAGACCGTGGTATTCCAAAATTTTACGCACGGTAAGGAG
>JAZRDN010000038.1:0-9882 GCA_045660295.1 Eubacteriales bacterium | reverse complement strand
CTGTGATACAATATAGGCAGAAAGATGCGCAACTTTCAATTTTGAATGAGAGGAATTCACTATGAAATTGAATATTGGTGAAACAATAAAGAAATTAAGAAAAGAAAGAGATATCACACAAGAAGAATTTGCAGAGGTTCTTGGAGTATCTTGCCAATCTGTTTCGCGTTGGGAGAATAATTCCTGCTATCCGGATATTGAGCTTGTTCCGGTAATTTCCGCATTTTTTGGAATATCGACGGATAAACTTATGGGCGTTGACGAAGCCGCAGAAAAGAAAGCCGTGGATCAGTATTTGAAAGATTTCCAAGCGGCAATCAGCGTTGGTAATATTTATGAGTGTATTCGCGTTGCACGCACCGGAGTTGCAGAGTTTCCAAACAACTATGCTCTTTTGAACAAGCTTATGTATGCGTTGTTTGTTGCTACGAGTGATGATGCTGATATAGTCGATTGGAAAGAAAATCAGATAAAATATGACGCTGAAATTGTAGCTCTCGGTGAGCGCATTATAAAGTATTGTTCTGATACGGATATTCGCTATGATGCAACTACTCGTCTTGCCTTTCATCACTGTGAAATGGGCAGAAAGGCTATTGGACGTTCTATTTACGAAACACTCCCATCAATATACGACTGTAGAGAATGGTCAATTTGGTGGGCATTGTCAGAGGAAGAAAAAATACCGCACACAAGAAAGCTTATTTCAAAATCTTATGATATTCTATCCGATATGCTTTGGGAGTTAACAGAGTTGGTTTCTGCGGAAGATGCTATTAAAGTATTCGAAAAAATATCGGTTTTAGATAATTTGATTTATGAGGATTCTTGGTCTAACCAAACATGGTGCAACGCCAGATACTCTTGCTTTTACGCCAAGTGCTTGGTGCAATTGAATCGCTTCGATGAAGCAATCAAGCAACTTGAACTTTCTGTAAAGTCAGCGATTGACTTTGATAACCGCCCCGAAGAAATAAAGACTAACTCCTTTTTATTGGGAGAGAGAGTTCGCAAAAGAACAGACTTTGAAACTGCTGACTCACGTCCGTTCTGCGAAAGAGTTCGAGATGTATGGCTTGCCGAAAAGGAATTTGATGCTATCAGAGATACCAAAGAATTCAAAGCAATTTTAGAACAATTAAAATGATTTTTGCCCCGCTACGCGCGGGGCTTCGCTTTTGTGTCCACAAAAGCAGTGCTTGTCAGGAAAAACCGATGGACTTTCGGGAGGTACATACCAAAGGCTCCCTCCGGGAGGGAGCTCCCGACGGAGTCGGGTGAGGGAGAGCGCGTTATGATAAAGTTGGCGCAAATCCCAAGTTACGCGGGCTCCTTCCGTCAGCCTTCGGCTGCCACCTTCCTCCCGGAGGAAGGCTTATTACCGCCCGACAGTACACTTGTAAAGTGTAACATACTATGCCTTGTAGGGCAAAGCGTGTGAAAAGGGGTACGAACAAATCGTCCGTACTCCTTTTATTGTAGGGCGGGGGTTTATCTCCCGCCGCTTTGATATTCTATACCGTTTAATATCGGCGGCAGCAAGCCACCGCCCTACGATATTGTCGGCAGGTAAAACCTGCTTTATGGAAGACACCCCTTTGGGTGCTTTTTATTAAAGTATAATACAGATAAGTCCGCCGCTGCCCTCGTTGATGATGCGTTCGAGAGTTTCGGAGAGCTTGACGCGGGATTCCTCGGGAATATTGGAGAGCTTGGTGTGAAGTCCCTCATTCATAAGGGCGTAGAGGCTCTTGCCAAACATATTGGATTCCCAGATACGCTTGGGGTCTTCCTCAAACTCGTGAAGCACGTATTTGATAAGCTCCTCGGATTGCTGCTCGCTTCCGACTATCGGGTTTATTTCGGTCTCGATATTGGCTCTTATCATATGAATAGACTGAGCCGCCGCGCGAAGTCTTACGCCGTAGCCGCCTGACTGCTTGATTATCTCGGGTTCTTCAAGGTGCAGCTCGTCAACGTCGGGCATAACTATGCCGTAGCCCTTTTCATCGACCTCGGCAAGCGCTTCCGCGACTCGTTCAAACTTTGAGCGCATACCCGCAAGCTCGCTGAGTGTAGAGATAAGCGCGCTATCATCGGAGATATCCATGCCCGTCATTTCGCTTACCACCTCGTAGAACAGCTCGGGCTTAAGCTGCACCGCAATTCTCGCAGTGCCGGTACCCATATCTATCTCCTCGGTGGTTAACTCTGCCACATACTCGTTATCCGAAAGGGCTTTGAGGGCGTTTTCAACATCGCCTATCTTCTTTATCTGCGAAGCGCATTGGCGAATACTGTCAAGAAGCGAGGCTTTTATTCTGTGGTCGCCGCCTATAGCCTCAAGCCAGCTCGGTGTTTTTATCTTCATCTCCGACACGGGAAATTCGCTCAAAACAAGCGCCAGAATGTGTCTTATATCCTCAGCATCAAGCTCAAGGCAATTGACGAGCGCCACGGGGGCGTTATATTTTTCCTCAAGCTCATAGGCGAGAGCGATAGATTTCTCGTTTGAAGGGCTTGACGAGTTAAGTACGATAGCAAATGGCTTGCCGAGGGCTTTAAGCTCGTTCACTATTCTCTGCTCGGCTTCAATATAATTTTCGCGGGGTATCTCGCCCACAGTGCCGTCGGTGGTCACCAGCATACCTATTGTGGAGTGCTCCTCGATAACACGCTTCGTGCCCATTTCAGCCGCCTCGACAAATGGCATCGGTTCCTCACGCCAAGGTGTTCTCACCATTCTCGGCTCGCCGTTTTCAACCGCGCCCATTGCGCCGTCAACAATATACCCCACACAATCAATAAGCTTGACCTGTACCACGGCACTGTCGCCAAAGCTGACGCTTACCGCGTTATCGGGTATAAACTTGGGCTCGGTAGTCATTACCGTCTTACCCGCGGCGCTTTGAGGCATCTCGTCCTTGGCGCGTTCTCGTGTGTTGGTATCCTCGATATTCGGAAGCACCATTTCCTCCATAAATCTTTTTATGAAGGTGGATTTTCCTGTTCTTACAGGTCCGACGACGCCTATGTATATGTCGCCGCCCGTTCTTTGCGCGATATCGTTATAAATTGAATGTTCAGCCATAAAAATTCCTCCCAAAGTTTTTTCATTACACTATATGAGGGGGCTTGTTCATTTATGACAAAGATTAACCAAAGTATAAAAATCAATATATGTAACGGGCGCTTGTCCGCAAGGAAGCATAGAAAAGCCGACAGATTTTGCTTGATACTCCGATAAGCGTATCACGTAAAAAATCTGTCGGATTTCTTTATTATTCGCCGTCCGCGACTATTCCGTCGGCTTGGAGCTTTCTTATTGCGGTAGGCATAAGGATACCGTCAAGAGGTTTGCCCTCGTCAATAAGTCTTCGCACGAGAGTCGAGCTTACCCGCTTAAGCTTAGGGTCACTGGGAATGTACATTGTTTCTGCTTTGGGATTATGTTCTTTATTCCAATACGCCTGCACCTGCTCGTACTTAAAGTCCTTTATGGTGCGCACGCCCTTGACTATGACGTTTGCGCCCAGCTCGTTAACAACATCGATAAGCATGCCCTCGCTGGAGAGAACCTTTACGTTCGGCAAGTGGTCGCAGGAAAGCTTGGCGAGCTGTGTTCGTTTGTCAATGTTGAACATATACTGCTTTTCTCTGTTTACCATTACCATTACGACAACGGTATCAAAAATCTTTGAAGCACGTTCGATAACATCAACGTGTCCTACCGTGATGGGGTCGAAGCTTCCGGGAACTATGGCGAGACTCATTTTACATTCCTCCTTTGGGTGTGAAGATATTTACATACGCCACACCGTATTTTCCGTTTTTGATACATTCGAATTTATCCTTAAGGGCTTTATCTCCGCCGAAAACATCGGGCTCCGCGCTTTCGCAGACTATCACCGAGGTAGGCTTCAGAGCATCGGCTTCAACAAGTGCCTTGAGTGAATTTCCAACCAGCTTCAGTGCATACGGCGGGTCGATAAAAACTATATCAAACCTTTCGCCTTTATTTCTTTTAAGGTAGTCAAAGCAATCGGCGCAAAAGACCTTACACTTATCTGCAAGCCGTGTCCTTTCAGCGTTTTTGTTTATTATACCGACCGCATCCTTAGACTTGTCGAGCATCACCGCTGACTCCGCGCCTCTGCTCAGCGCCTCAAGCGCCATTTGCCCCGAGCCTGAAAAGAGGTCGAGAACCCGTCTGCCCTCAATATCGAACTGAAGCATGGAAAATACCGCTTCCTTGGTACGCTCAGCGGTGGGGCGGGTTTCAAGTCCTTCGAGAGTAAGGAGCTTTGCTCCCTTTGCGCTTCCTGTGATTATTCTCATTTTATATCTCCTTCCAAGGGGTGGAAATGATTATAAATATTTTCCGCATCCTTTGCGCTCACACCCTTGACCTCTGCCAGCTCCTCGGGCGTTGCGTTTTTTACCGCTTCAAGTGTTCCGAATTTCAAAAGCACGGCTCGCGCTTTCTTTTCGCCTATTCCCCTTATCTTTTCAAGAGACGAGGTTTTCAGCGTTTTCAGCTTTGCCGCCGTCATTTTTGAAACGGTAAAGCGGTGTATCTCCTCTTGTATCTTATAAATAAATACGAAAAGTTCCTTATCCGCGGCTATACTTATCTCGTTTTCCTCGTCGCAAAGCGCGCGCGTTTTATGGTATTCGTCCTTTACCATACCAAACACCGGCACCTCTATTCCCATCTCCGCAAGTGTCTCGCGGACGCAGGAAACGTGGGTTCTGCCGCCGTCAAGCAATACAAGGTCCGGAATGTTCGAGAACGAGCCGCCTTCGTCGTCAAGATGGGCAAAGCGCCGTCTGAGCGCTTCACGCATACAGGCGTAGTCATCCGTTCCATCAACGCTTTTGATAACAAAGCTGCGGTAATCGCTTTTTTTCAGCTTCCCGTCCTCACAGACTATCATACCCGCGGTCTTATGCTCCGCGCCGATGTTCGAAATATCGTAAGCCTCTATTCTTGAGGGCAAGACCTCAAGCCCAAGCGCTTCGGCAAGTGACGCAAGAAGCGTATCGGATTTTTCGGTTTCCGAGACGTACTGGCGAGCCGCCTGCTCGGCGTTACTTACGGCAATACCGGCAAGAGCTTTTTTATCGCCCCGCTCTGGCGTTCTGACCTCAACATTCGTTCCCACGAGGCTTTTGAGATATTCGCCTACCAGCTCCCTTTCCTCTGTTTCCATTTCGAAAGAAAGCAGTATTTCTGAGGGAATATCGTCCTTTCCGCGGTAATAATCGCACAAAAAGGTACTAAGGCTACTATCGTCGATAACTCGGTCATTTCCAAAAACGTAGTCGGATTTATTTACAAGCACTCCGTCACGGACGTTAAGCAACGATATAGCGGTACAAACATCACCGTGAAATATTCCCACAACGTCGTGATTTTCGCGGGATGAGGAAACCACCTTTTGCTTTTCGGTCAGCTTTTCAAGCGCCGCTATGGTATCACGGCATCTTATCGCCGCCTCGAAGTTCTCGGACTCGGCGTATTTATACATTTCTTCCTCGATGGCGTGTCTCGCCTTGGCGGTATTTCCGCGGAGAATATCGGCGGCTGATCTTATAAGATTATTATATTCCTCTTTTGACACGTCGCCCGCGCAGACTCCGCAACACTGCTTCATCTGCTTATAAATACAGGGGCGCTCCTTACCGATGTCGCGCGGAAACTTTCTTTTACACGACGGAATACCGAGGCTTTTATATAGAAGCGAAAGCACTGAGAAAACTGTGGCCGTTCCGCTGTAAGGTCCAAAGTATTTCGCTTTATCGTTTGAACGCGTTCGGGTAAAGGTTACTCTCGGGTATTCCTCGTTAGTTATCTTTATATAAGGATAGGCTTTCGCGTCTTTAAGCTTTATGTTATATTTGGGAGAATACTGCTTGATCAGTGTGTTTTCAAGCGTCAGCGCCTCTATCTCGGTTGTACACACGATATAATCGAAATTATCGACCGATGACACCATTCGAGAGGTTTTAACGTTTTTCGCGCTGTTTTGAAAATACTGTGATACGCGATTTTTGAGCTTGCGCGACTTTCCGACGTATATCACCTTTCCGGAAGCGTTTTTCATTATATACACTCCCGGACAAAGCGGCAACGTATTCGCTTTTTCCAGCAGGCTTTTCAGCTTCTCTTCGTTCTGTGCCATAACGCTCTCCTTTCTTATTCTCTCTTGATTAACAAAAAACTGCGGGGGAATCCCCGCAGTCTGATGACGGAAATCCGTCCAAGCTACTTTTATTCGGCAAAGCCCGTATCAATCAACTCCGAGAGACCGTCAAGCGCGTTGCCCTCGTCCTGACCGTCCGCAATAAGTGTAACGGTCATTCCCTTTGCAATTCCAAGTGAAAGAACACCAAGCAAGCTCTTTGCGTTTACTCTGCGGTCATCCTTTTCCACCCATATAGAACTCTTATAGGAATTTGCTTTTTGAATAAAGAAAGTAGCGGGTCTTGCGTGCAACCCAATACTATTTGTAATCGTTACTTCTCTTGTTAACATTTCTATGCAAATCCTTTCGTGTAGAATACTCGTGTTTTATACAGGCAGTGCAGTCAACGCACACACACCCGTTAATAGTATATCAAAATTCCAAATTAAAATCAATAGACTTTCATCGGTGTTTTTTATGAATTTTGACACACAAAGACACAGGATTTTCTACATTTTTGACAAATCGCATCAAAAAGAATTATTTTTTGACTATATCGGTAACGGTAAGCAGAAAATTCAGATGCTCGGTTGTAACGTAATAGCTTTCACCTGCGGCGATGTGCATTGCTCCCCCCAACATATACCCCGTACTCTCCATTGTACCCATTGAAAGGATAGAGCCTTTAACGTCAACTCGGGTATCGACAGGATAAGGGAGCGAGATTATATTTTTCTCCGCGCCTTTAACGTAGGCTTTTGTTGGCTCTATGCTTATTATCTGCTCCAATTTACCCATGACTGTATTTTTACCCGCTAAGGTAACAGAATCTCCTACGGCGAAATATTTTCCCGAGGTGTGCGCTATCTCGGAAACCGAAAAATATATTCTGTATTCGTCAAGGTCATCACTGTTTTTAAAAACGCCGAAATTGCCGATCTTAAGCACTATTCCCACGAAGCAGGCAAGCACAAAGAGCAAAATAAATATATCAATTATATTGAACGGAAGCTTTCTGTCTTCCCTGTTTTTGATTTTTTTATCCATGCCTATTCAGCCTCACTTATTTCTACACAGTAGGCGTTCCCAACGTAATCAGCAAATCGGAGAGCCAGCCCCGCGCCTACGGCTATACGTATTCCCCGTACCGAATATCCAACTCCGTCCGAAAAGACGGCATCTGCCGACACCGAGACTTTTAGATTATATCTATCAGGATATTCTATGGGAACAACTGCGTTTTTTTCGCTGTCATATTCATATACGGTATAACGCGAGCTGTTATCAACAGCCGTCACTACGCCTACGGGAGTTCGTGAGGACGACTCGTAAACTTTTTCGCCTATCTTGACGTTATCCGCCAATACCGCGTCTACGTTTTCAAACTGAACTGTATATTCCAGTTTAACCGCATCGCTGTTCCCGTCCGAGGCAAACAGCGATATCAGAAAAACGCCGATTATTCCTATTACCACAAGTATTATAAAAAGGTCTACGGCATTAAATTTTCCTCCCGCTTTCCTTCCCCTCTTAATGCTTCCTGTTTTTTCTTCCATTTATTTTCCGCCGTCAATAATTATAGATTGTTCGGGTCGATCTCTACGTCAGCCGCATACTCGGTGTTTCGTTCGCGTCGGCTTAGTCGTTCAGCGTCATCAAAGGCTATTCGGATATGTGCGTTTACAAGCGCTACCACAAGCCAGAACGCCATAAACACGCGGGAATTATACCAAACGTGATCGGTTACTCCCATTATCATTATTCCGCACAGCGCCGCCAGCCCCGCGATGACAATTTCCCTGCCGTCACCCGTGTCAAATCTGAAAAGGTATTCAAAGCAGTTTTGCGCAAACAAAAAGACTATCGCGCCAAAGACCAAAAGCCCCACTACACCCATTTCGGTAACTATCTGCAAATAAAGACTGTGAGCGTGCCTTACGGCGGTGGCTCCCGAATAAGCAAACATAGGATAGACGGCTGAAAAAGCGCCTTCTCCAAAGCCGATACCGCCAAACCAATCGTAACGGAGCATTTTCACAATCCCACGCCATGCCGATATTCTATAAGACACCGACGTGTCGGAGAGATTGCCTATACTCATAAATCTTTTACTTACGTTCGGAGCAAACAAGGAGACCCCCAGCGCGCCCAGCGTTCCACAAAAAGCGATATACGGCAATGACTTGGCGGAATACGCAAGAAAATAAAGAACAAGCGAAAGGCAGAGTCCTAACCAAGCTCCCCTGCTCCAAGTTTCTATCATGCAAAAGGCCGACAGCAAGAGCGTGACCGCATAAAACATGCGTTTCTTGGGGGTTCTGCTTTCGAGCAATTCGCTCAAAATAAAAGGGATAACAAGCAAAAGGTACGCCGCATAGACATTGGGATTTTCAAATGTTGCGGTTATCCTTACGGTTATGCCAGAAAAGTCCGATGAGTCGAGCCAGCCGCTTTCAAAGCCGCCACCAAAAAACTGAAACACTCCCACGAGTGCGGCAAATGCCGAAAAAGCCGCAAATGTTACCGAGGCTCGTTTTACCCATTCTCTGCTTCTGATAAGATTGACGGTGTGGAAATAAGACACGAGAAGCGCGCAATAAAGCGCCGCTTGACCGAGTGAGGCCTTTCCGCCTGCGCTGAAAAAACCCGAGAGCAATATCAGAACACCAAAGAAAAAAACCACAAGATCGATAAATTTCAGCTTGAAAATTCTTTTCCCTCTGGCGAGCTTTATACAATAGCTGACCGCCGTCAGCACCGCCGTGCCAAGAAGTATAAACGATGGGCGCGGAAAATACACCGCCAAGGGGATAGCGGCGAAAAGCGCCAAAACGCCAAGCTCGGGAAAAAGTATTATAAGCGCCGCCGCAAGTATCAAAAGAAAACCAACAATATAAAAAAGCGGATCGACCGCATAGGTAAGCGCGCCGAAAAACACTCCCAATATTATCGGTAACGCATATCCTCTGCCGTCAGCCACACGTGCGTTTAAGCTATCCTTTCGAATACCGAAGCCTTCAAAAAGCAACGCGCTCAGCATATGGCTTTCAAAAAAGGCCTCGGAGACACTCTTTTTATTCACGGCACACGCAACACCGAAAACGACAAACACGGTACAGGTGAGAAGCCCCGACAGGTTGCCGTAGATTCCCTCAAAGGATTCAAGTCTAAGGGCATACACCGCAAATCCGACAAAGCCCGTAACCGAGAAAAAAAAGCCGTACTCTCTGAGTCGGCAGCTTAAAAGTCTTGAGAAAAAATTGAACATCAAATTTATAATACGGCTATTCTCAAAGGAACGCGACGCGGATTTTTTTAGCCTTCCGCTTGCTTTTGGAAAAAAACCGAAGGATTTCAGCTTTTGGTATATATAGCTTTCGGAAAACAGATTCTCAATTTTTGTATAGCTTGTAAAAAAGCTTCCGACAGTGCCGTTAGCCAAAAGATAATAAAAGCAAACGATGAAACTGTTGATCCATTTCAGGCAAAGACTATTTTTAACAGCCGCCTTGATTCCCTTTTCATCGTTTGCTTTATTCAATCTATTTTCCTCCCTTAGCCGTAAGGGAGTCGAACACATAAGGTTTTGGTCGAAAAATAACGGTGTATGCTTCCGAAAAAACACTTGCAATATCTTATATTGCTTCGTATTTTTTCGTTGCCTCCCCTCGCTATTTTTTCGTCCAAAACTGCT
>JAZRDN010000037.1:0-37257 GCA_045660295.1 Eubacteriales bacterium | reverse complement strand
GTGAGCTTGCCTACTACGACAGTGTTGACGAGGTTTTCTCCAATGCCGAAGAACTTCGTGAAATGGGTCTTAATATCCCTGAAATCACACAGATTTTTATGGCTCTTAAAGAAGCTGGCTATGATGTAAATGTCAATATCTACACTCACGAAAAGGCCAAGGCTGAGCTCCTCAGACTCTTAAAAGGAGGCGAAAGATAATGTCAATGATAAGCGATACCACTATCGGTCAGTATTATAAAGGCGACTCTTTCGTCCATAAACTTGACCCGAGAGTGAAGATTATCCTCACCGTACTTTTCGTGGCGATGATTTTCCTTTGCAAAAACTTCTTTTCCCTTGCATTGGTGCTTGGCTTCATTCTTCTTTCAGTGGCAGTCTCCAAGGTGCCTGCAAAGATGTTCCTCAAATCCCTCAAGCCCATAATACCCATAGTGCTTTTTACAGCAATAATCAATATTTTCTATATCACAGGCGGCAAAGAACTTTTATCTTTAGGTTTTATTAAAATCACTGAAAAAGGTCTTTTCACAGCTATCTTTATGGCAATAAGGATTATCTTTCTTATTATCAGCTCATCACTTCTTACCTATACAACAGTACCCACTCAGCTGACAGATGCCATTGAAAGATTGCTCTCACCCCTTAAGATTTTCCATATACCCGTTCATACACTTGCTATGATGATGACTCTTGCACTTCGCTTTATTCCCACTCTTATCGAAGAAACAGACAAAATCATTTCTGCGCAAAAGGCGAGAGGCGCTGACTTTTCGAGCGGAAGCCTTATAAAGCGCGCCAAGGCTCTTATTCCTATTCTCGTGCCGCTGTTTATTTCTGCGTTCAGACGTGCGGACGAGCTTGCTGTGGCTATGGAGTGTAGATGCTACCGTGGCGGAGAAGGAAGAACAAAGCTTCACATTCTTAAATATAACGCGCGAGATATCCTTCTTATGGTTGTATTCGTATTGCTTTTGGTCGGACTTATACTCGTCAATCACTTGGGTATTGAGTTTCCGTTTGTAGGAGATAATTGGTTTTAACTATGAAACTGTTTTTGAAAATATCTTTTTTGGGGACTAACTATTGCGGTTATCAGGTTCAGAATAATGCCGTAACCGTTCAGCAGACGCTGAACGAGGCTTCGGAAAAGCTTTTTGGATATGAGTGTGATATAGTTGGTTGCAGCCGCACCGACAGCGGAGTTCACGCCAATGAATTTTGCCTTACCGTATCTAAAAAAGGCGAAAACGCCTTGCTACATTCCATTCCGCTTGAAAAGATACCAACCGCCTTCAATTCGCTTCTTCCCGATGATATATCGGTGATTGAAGCGGGCATGGTTGACGATGATTTCCACGCCAGATACGATGTGAAATATAAAGAATACATCTATAAAATATGGAACGGAAAGGTAAAAAACCCGTTCTTGGGTGATAGGGCTTATCATTGCCCCTTTCACTTGGAGCGTGATGCCGTTGAGAAAATGGACAGAGCCGCTCAAATGTTTGTTGGAAAGCATGATTTTACGGCATTCATGGCAAAAGGCTCGAAAATTACCGATGCAACCCGTACAGTGCTATACGCATGTGTTTACATTGAGGATGACACGGTGGTGTTCAAGGTTGCGGCAGACGGATTTCTCTACAATATGGTTAGAATTATGGCGGGCACGCTTGTTGACGTGGCGAGAAATAATATTTCCGTTGACGGTATTTCTGACATAATAAATTCTAAAAAACGCGGCTCGGCAGGGGCTACCGCGCCTGCTTGCGGTTTATACCTGAACAAAGTTTCTTATAAAGACTATTATATGGGGGATTTTAATTGTGATTAAATACTTAGTCGATTTGATCTATATCGCTTTTGCGGTGATAACCGTTTTGGTGTTTACAAAACGCGGCTTCGTGGAGTCTGTTTTTAAATACGGACGCAGTATTATGGCAGGTATCCTCACCTTTATTTTTGGTCCTATGGTTGGCGAGGTTATCTATGCAAAATTCGTTTATAACGGCATACACGGCTGGGTTTCGGAAAAAACGAGTCTGCTTTTACATTCCGCGGCGGACAAGGTTGACGTTGACGCTGTGATAGAGGAATTGCCATTCATAGTCAAGCAGTTCTTGAACCCTGACGAAATTAAGGCTAAATTTGGAGAAACAATAACTGATATCGAAATGTCTGCTCAGGAGTTTGCGGCGGCTGTTTCCGAGCCTATTTCGGGTGTTATATCTAATTTGATAGCGTACGTTATTGTGTTCTTGGTAGCGGTGCTTGTGCTTCTGATTTTTGGCAAGCTCCTCGATTTGATAGTTCAACTTCCGATATTGAGAACTATAAATACCGCACTTGGATTTATTGTCGGTATAGGTGCGGCAATTCTCGGGCTTGCGACTGTAACTTACGTATTAAGTCTGATAATAAGTGTTTTCGGTGATGTACTTTCACTTCAGACCTTGTCATCGACATCTGTTTTGTTTGGCTTCTTTGATAAGCTTCATTTGTTTGATTTGTTCTAATAAAAGTTCAGAAAGGTTCCGCGAGGCGGATTGATTTACAGAAAAAATGATTATGTGTTCAAGATGTCATAAAAGGGCGGCAGTCGTTTTTATGACAAAGCTGGAAAACGGCAAAAGAGTCAATGAGGGTGTTTGCATAACGTGTGCCAAGGAGCTTGGTCTGCCTCTTGACAATCTTCTCGGTGATTATATGACGAAGATGGGGATCACACCCGATCAGATTGCCGAAATGGAAGATGAAATGGCTGAAATGCTCGGTGAAGAAAGCGGCGAAAACGAGAGCGGAGCGCCCGCAATAGATTTTCAAAGCATCTTCAGACAGGCGGGACTTATTCCCGTGGAGCAAAATGGAGATGACGGTAAAATCATACCCAAAGAGGAAAAAGCTAAATCCTCCTCCCAAGGCGAAAAAAAGAAAGAAAAAACACTTAAGTTTCTTGATAGTTTTTGCACCAATCTTACAAGACGCGCGCGAAACGGCGAGCTTGACGCGATAGTCGGCAGAGACAGGGAGCTGGCAAGAGTTATACAGATCCTTTGCCGCCGTCAAAAGAATAATCCCTGCCTTATCGGTGAGCCAGGCGTAGGTAAAACCGCAATCGCGGAAGCGCTTGCGCAGCGCATTGTTATGGGCAACGTTCCATATAAGCTGGTAGGCAAGGAGATATATCTCGTTGACCTTACGGCACTTGTGGCGGGTACGCAGTTCAGAGGACAGTTTGAGTCAAGAATAATGGGACTTCTCAAAGAGGTGAAATCCGAGGGAAATATTATCCTTGTTATTGATGAGGTTCATAACATAGTCGGCACGGGAAGTGCCGATGGCAGCATGAACGCGGCAAATATCCTCAAGCCCGCGCTTTCACGCGGAGAGATTCAGGTCATAGGTGCTACCACTCTTACCGAATACCGAAAGTTTATAGAAAAGGATACCGCGCTGG
Organism: Eubacteriales bacterium; assembly: GCA_045660295.1. Taxonomy (GTDB): domain Bacteria; phylum Bacillota; class Clostridia; order Oscillospirales; family CAG-272; genus RGIG8775. Next base: position 33,798 of record JAZRDN010000037.1, on the reverse strand, counting down.
AAAGGCGTTTTCAGCCTGTTACCGTGAACGAACCTTCGATAGAGGAAACCGTAAAAATGCTTGAGGGTGTCAAGCACTATTATGAGACTTTCCACTCAATCAAGATTCCCGTAGAGCTTCTTCATAAGGCGGTGGTAATGTCCGAACGTTATATAACGGACAGATATCTCCCCGATAAAGCGATTGACATTATTGATGAGGCAGCATCTCACTTGTCTTTGAGTAGCAGCGTTATTAACGAAAGTCTTGAAATAAGGACAAAGTTGCTTGAACTCAAAACCGAGAGAGAAATGATAGAGAGTGAGGCTATTGCCGAAAACGGAGAGCAGGAGCATTACGAAAAGCTCGCTACGGTTAAATCCAAGGAGCTTCAGCTTTCTACAAGGCTTAAGGAAATAGAACCCGAATGTGAAAAGATAGTAATGACAGAGTACGATCTGGCATCGGTTATTGAGATATGGACGGGAATACCAGCCACAAATGTCGCCGCAAACGAATTTGAGCGTCTTGACAAGCTCGAGAAAAGACTTAAGCAAAAGCTTGTAGGTCAGGATGTCGCTGTCAACGCTGTGGCAAGAGCGATAAAGCGTAAGCGTGCCGGCGTTTCTTATAAGAAAAAGCCTGTATCCTTTATTTTCGCGGGTCCCACCGGCGTTGGTAAGACAGAGCTGGTTAAGCTTCTTGCGGCGGATCTGTTCAATACCCCCGAGTCGCTTATAAGGCTTGACATGTCGGAGTTTATGGATAAGTATTCTGTGTCAAGAATCATCGGTTCACCTCCCGGATATGTGGGCTACGACGAGGCGGGACAGCTTACTGAAAAAATTCGTCGCAGACCTTATTCGGTTATTCTTTTTGACGAGATTGAAAAGGCTCATCCCGACGTGCTTAACATAATGCTCCAGATACTTGATGACGGAAGGATCACCGATTCTCACGGCAAAACCGTGAATTTTGAAAACACCGTCATTGTTATGACCACCAATGCGGGCTCTGACAGTACGGGCAATTTCGTTGGATTCTCGGCAGACGCGCAATCGGCGTCCGAGAATAAGACCGATAAGGCTCTTTCAAAATTCCTCCGTCCCGAGTTTATTAACCGTATAGACGAGATAATAACCTTCCGTTCACTTGACGAGAACGATTTCGCGAGAATCGCTAACATTATGCTTGGCGAGCTTGCCGAGGCGCTTGCGGAAAAGAATATTTCGCTTACAGTCAATGAGGGAGTAAGCGAGCTTATAGCCAAGAAGTCCTTCTCAAAAAAATTCGGCGCGAGAAATATGCGTAGATTTATCCAGAGTGAGATTGAGGATAGATTGGCTGAATATATAATTTCCAACTATGACAAGAGTATATCTTCTGTCGAGCTTTTTGCTGAAAACGGCGAGATAGCCATTAAATGCAATTAATTCCTATGACGTTGCATATATTGTAACAAAACCAAAGGAGGTTTTGTTATGAATATTTGCAGTACAGAGGATATCAGAAAAAAGGAGATAATCAATCTTTGCGACGGCGCGAGACTTGGGTGCGCCACAGACTTTGAAATAAGTGTGTGTGACGCAAAAATTCTCGCGCTGATCATTCCGTCTTGCGGGTGGTTCGGGTTTGGAAAAGGTGACAGTATTGTCATTCCATGGGAGAATATAGAGTGTATCGGCGAAGATACTATTCTCGTAAAGCTTGAATCACTTAACGTAAGACAGGGAAACTGTGATAGAAAAAAACACAAATGTTAACAATTTGTAAATTTATCATATTGCTATTGAATATTGTATAAAAATATGGTAAAATACAGAGGTTGCAACGCGCTTGTGATTGGGCGCTTGTAAAATAAAATACACACACAACGCAATGTGCGTCGGTGCCTTAAGAAGCCTTGAGGTTTATGCGCTTGCCGCGTTGTGGTGGAAAAAACCGAAGGAGGACATAAAAATGTCTATTATTTCAATCAAACAGCTGCTTGAAGCAGGCGTCCATTTCGGACATCACACAAGAAGATGGAATCCTAAAATGGCTGAGTACATCTTCACAGAGAGAAACGGAATCTACATCATCGACCTTCAGAAGACTGTAAAGAAGTTTGAAGAAGCGTACATGTTCATCCGTGACATCGCCGCAGAGGGTGGAAACATTCTCTTCGTTGGTACAAAGAAGCAGGCTGCCGATGCCATCAAGGAAGAGACAGAGCGTTGCGGAATGTACTACGTAAACGTACGTTGGCCCGGCGGTATGATGACAAACTTCAAGACCATCCAGAGATCTATCAGAAGACTTAACAGCCTTGAGAAGATGCAGGAGGATGGCACATTCGATCTTCTTACAAAGAAGGAGATTGCCGCAAAGCAGAAGGAGATCTTCGACCTTGAGAAGAACTACGGCGGTATCAAGACAATGGATACACTTCCCGCAGCTATTTTCATCGTAGACCCCAAGAAGGAGAAAAACGCAGTTCTTGAGGCTAAGAAGCTTGGTATCCCGGTAGTTGCTATCGTTGATACAAACTGTGATCCCGACGATGCTGATTACGTTATCCCCGGTAACGACGACGCTATCCGCGCAATCAAGCTTATTTCTTCCGTAATTGCTGACGCAGTTATCGAGGGCAAGCAGGGCGAGCAGGTAGCTGAGGCAACAGAGGCTGAGGTTGAGACCGCGGCTACTGAGGAAGCAGCAGAGTAATTCTGAAATTAAAATTAGAAAATTTAAGAAAAGAGGATATACAAATGGCTAACATTACAGCAAAAGACGTTGCCGCACTCCGTGCAAAGACCGGTCTTGGTATGATGGACTGCAAGAAGGCACTTGTAGAGGCTGACGGCGATATGGATAAGGCTGTTAAGATTCTTCGTGAGAAGGGTCTTGCTACTGCCGCAAAGAAGGAAAGCAGAATTGCAGCAGAGGGTATCGTTGATATTCTCGTTAAGGGCAATGTTGCAGCGATAGTAGAGGTTAACACAGAGACCGACTTCGTTGCTAAGAACGAGTCTTTCAGAACATTCGTTAAGGAGCTTCTTGAGACAATCATCGACAACAAGCCCGCTGATCTCGATGCTCTTATGGCAACTGCATTTGCAGGCACATCCGCAACTGTTGACGCTGCTCTCGTTGAGAAGATCGCTGTTATCGGTGAGAAGATCAGCATCCGCCGCTTCGCACTTGTTGAGGGTACACTCTCCACATACATTCACGGTACAGGTACAACAGGCGTTATCGTTAAGTTCACAACAGGCGCTGACGTTGCAGGCAACGCTAAGTTCGCAGAGTTCGCAAAGAACATTGCACTTCAGCTTGCAGCAGGTAATCCCCCTGAGTATGTAAACATTGAGGACGTTCCCGCAGAAGCTATCGAGGCAGAAAAGAGCGTGCTTATCGCACAGGCTAAGAACGATCCCAAGAACGCAAACAAGCCCGAGGCTATTCTCGAGAAGATGGTTTCCGGTAGACTTGGTAAGTTCTATGAGAGAGTTTGCCTTGTTGAGCAGGCTTACGTTAAGGATGACGATCTTACAGTTGGCAAGTACGTTGCGGCTACCGCAAAGGAACTTGGCATGGACATCAAGATCGACAGCTTCATACTCTTTGAGAAGGGCGAAGGCCTTCAGAAGAGAGAAGAGAACTTTGCTGAAGAAATCGCAAAGCTCACAAACAAGTAATTTAATAAATTGCTGTAAAAGCACCCGTGAATTACGGGTGCTTTTTGTGTGTTCACTAAGAAAACCGCTCCCAATCGGAAGCGGTTTTGATTTGGTGAATTTACATATCTTGTGCCATACAAAGCCTGTAATAAGCGCCTTGCTTAGCCATGAGTTCATCGTGAGTGCCCGATTCCACTATTCTGCCGTTCTGAATAAACATTATTTTGTCACAATGCTTAATAGTGGACAGACGGTGCGCTATGATGAACGAGGTTCTGCCTTTGAGCAGAGACTCAATACCTATCTGAAGCAGCTTTTCGGTGTTTGCGTCGATTGAAGACGTTGCTTCATCAAGAATAAGTACAGTGGGGTTGCGGAGCATAGTTCTTGCGAACGCTATAAGCTGCTTTTGACCTTGCGAAAGCATTCCGCCTCGCTCGTTTACAACCGTGTCGTAACCGTCGGGGAAGTTTTCGATAAACTCGTCGGCGCAGACCGCTTTACAAGCCGCCTTGACTTCTTCAATGGTGGCGTCAAGCTTGCCGTATCTTACGTTGTCGGCGATCGTTCCCGAGAAGATGAAGCTATCTTGAAGCATGATGCCCATTTGAGTGCGCAGGGAACTGATAGTAATATCATTGATATTTACTCCGTCAATCAGCAGCTCTCCCGAAGAAACGTTGTAGAATCGGCTGATAAGGTTTACGATCGTAGACTTTCCCGAGCCGGTAGGTCCTACAAGTGCGATCGACTCTCCCGCTTTTGCCTTGAACGAGATGTCCTTAAGTATTCGTATATCCTTTTCGTACTCAAAGCTTACGTTCTTAAATTCTATCTCGCCCTTGATGTTGTCAAGCGGCTTAGAATTATCTCCGTCGGCAATATCAATAGGCTCGTCCATAGTCTGGAAAATTCTTTCAAGGTAAGAGGCTGACGTGAGGAAATCGTTGTAAATGTTAGCCAGAGAAATAATGGGATCCCAGAACTTGGACGCATATGTAGCCATGGCCAACAAAACACCAATCTCAACCGTGGGAGAAATCCAAAGCACACCGCCAAGATAAACAAGGCTGACAACGAAACGCTTAAGATTTTCACTGACGATAGATGGAGTTACCGACATAAACGCCATTTTGTACCACGCCTTGCGGTAGTCAACGTTGAGCTTTTCGTATATTTCAAGATTTTTGTCTTGGCGATTAAATATCTCAACTACTTTTACGCCGTTGATGTTTTCACACGTGTATGCGGTAAGGTTTGAGTTTTTATTGTTGTTGAGAAGATGGGTCTTTCTTTGGGCGTTCTTTACAAGGAATACAAAGGCAAGCAGTATAGGCAAACCAATGAGCACCAGAAGCGCAAGACGGGGACTGAGGGCAAACATGAAAATTGCGATAAACACAATGTTCAGAATGTCGATAACGGCGTTTATAATACCGTTTGTTAACGTATTGGAAACGTTGTTTACGTAGTTTACGACCCTAACAAGGATTTTTCCGTGGGGGCGTGAATCGTAGTAAGAGAATGGGAGCTTTTGAAGATGCTCAAACAGATCGGCGCGTATTTTGTAGATGATGTTTTGACCGACCTTCGACATTATGAGTCCTCGTACACCGCTTAAAACCGAACTTATAATAATGGTAATAAGAGTAAATACTGCCAGCCGGATAAGGTGATCCGTATCCTTGTTTGGCATTGCTTCATCGATAGCCACTTGAAGGAATTTCGGAGAGAGGAGTCCCATTATCGAAGAAAGTGCGGACATGGAAAAGGCGAGTATCATCATAAAGCGATAAGGCTTTATGTAAACAATGGCGCGTTTTAATCTCGAAAAGTCTAAATGACGTTCAAGCTCTTCGTCAATATCGTATTTGTTACGTTTAGCCATTATTGTCACCTCCTATGAAAGCCGGAAGATCGGCAACGTCCTGAAGCTCACAAATGCCTCGGTAGTAAGAATTTGTTGTTGCAAGCGACTCGTGGGTTCCGATATCTAACTTTCCGTCCTGTAATATCATGATCTTGTCTGCATGTCTTACGGATGAAATTCTTTGGGCGATAATAATTTTGGTGGTTTTCAGCGGCATGGTTGCCAGACTGTGTTGAATAAACTTTTCGGTCTCCATATCGACCGCCGAGGTGGTATCATCAAGGACAAGAATTGGAGCTTCGGCTGCCATTGCTCTTGCAAGCGCGAGTCTTTGCTTTTGTCCGCCTGAAATTCCAACGCCTCGTTCTCCGATTATCGTGTCATAGGCGCTTTCCATTTTCTGAATAAACTCATCAGCCGCCGCAAGCTTTGCGTATTCGTGAATTTTATCTTCCTCCATATTGGGGTCACTGTATGCAATATTGTTTTCTACAGAGTCAGAGAAGAGGAACACGTCCTGTGTGGCAATTGCTATAGAGCTTCGGATGTCCTCGAGCCTTCTCATGCGAAGGTCAACGTCATCAAGAAGTATTTTTCCTTCGGTTACGTCATAAAAACGTGACATGAGATTTATTAAAGTGGTTTTTCCGGAACCTGTAGCTCCCATTATAGCCACCGTCTCTCCGGGATTTACGACAAACGAAATGTTATCAAGAATCTTTTCTCCGTTACGCGAGTACTTGAACGAAACGTTTTGGAATTCAAGCTTTCCATTGAGTCTTTCATCGGACACCACAGCGTCGTGACGGCTTGCGATGAGAGGGCTTGCCTCACAAAGCTCAATTATTTTTACGGTTCCCGTGATGAACTGCTGATAGCTGTTAAGTATGTTACTTACGTTTCTCATGGGCAACGCCAGAGCCCACGTGAGTGCGGTGAACATCGACAGGTCACCTATGGTGATTTTATCGGCGATAACGAGAAGACCCCCGACAAGAAGTGTTATAAACGAGAGAACCTGGGCAAGGAATTCGATAATAGGAACTATTTTTTGCCATGCGTAAGCCGCTTTCAGGTTTTCTTCCTTATATTCAATACTTGCTTGTTTGAATTTTTCTATCTCATATTCTTCGCGAGCAAAGGCTTTGACAACTCGGTTTCCCGCAATGTTTTCCTGCGCGGAAATATTTAACTGCGCAAAGCAGTTTCGTATGGACTTGTAAATAGGAGCTACCTTTTTTGAGTAAAGGTAAGATGTAATTCCGAGGACAGGAACTACGGCAAGCAGGGCAAGCGTTAGCTCGGGGCTTATGAACAGCAGTATGCTTACCGAAGCAATAAAAAGCACGACCGTATCTACTATGGTGAAGAGTACGTAAGCTACAAAGTGTCGCGCGTAGTTTACGTCACTGGTTGAACGGGTTATTAAATCTCCCGCCCTTATTTTGTCAAAAAAACCAAGCTCTTGATGCTGAATGTTATTGAATATTGCAAGTCTGATATTTGAAACCATCTTTTGGCTGGAAAGCTCAAACAAAACTTTTCTTATGAATAGGAACACGGTGCGAACAAATACAACAACAGTCATAATTACTATAAGGTCAATTAACTGTTGCGTGTTTGGGCTTCCTGTTGCCTCAATCGAGCCTTTGATGGCATCATCAACAAGAATTTTGGATAGATAAGGGTTAATAATAACCATTGCGGAGTAAATTACCGAAACGATAAGTCCGCAAATTATCATCCAACGTCTACCTTTTAATTTTTCCCACACAAATCTTATCGAGAACATTGCCTTTACCTCTCTTTAATTTTTTCGTTGGGTGGATTTAGGTATCATCCGATTTAAGGACCTTGACCGCTTCAAAAATTCCCTTTACGGGGATAAGCTCAATATTGCAGTCAAATTTCTTGTTTTCATAGCTTTTATAAGGTATAATCGCCTTTGTAAATCCGAGTCGCGACGCTTCTTTCAAGCGAATTTCGAGATTGGAAACACTTCGTAGCTCTCCCGCAAGACCGATTTCTCCGATCGCTATCAGGTCATCGGGGATAACCTTGTCGGTGATGGAAGACATCATGGCGAGAGCCACCGCCATATCTACCGCAGGCTCGTCCAGCCTCAGTCCGCCGATTACGTTCAAGAAAGTGTCGCAGGCGGAAAATCTTAACCCTAAGCGTTTTTCAAGAACCGCGATGATAAGACACATTTTGTTGTAGTCTATACCGCTTGAGGTGCGTCTGGGGGCAGGGAGCACGCTTTTGGTTACCAGCGCTTGAATCTCAGCAATTATGGGGCGAGTGCCCTCAATTGTGCACACCGCACAGTTGCCGGACATGTTTTTCGGTCTGCCTGAAAGAAGCATCTCGGATGGGTTTTCGACTTGTTCCAGTCCGTTGTCAGTCATCTCAAAAACACCTATTTCGTTGGTGGGGCCGTATCGGTTTTTTATGGCGCGGATAATTCGGTAGGTTTGCTGTCTTTCGCCCTCAAAGTAGAGCACCGCATCGACCATGTGCTCAAGAAGCTTGGGACCCGCTATACTGCCTTCCTTGTTAACATGACCTACAAGGATGACCGAAATTCCGTTGCCTTTTGCTTTTTCGATAAAGGACAATGCGCATTCCTTTACCTGATTTATGCTTCCGGGGGCGGAAGCAACCTTTTCGGTGAAGATAGTCTGTATCGAGTCTACGATTATAACGTCCGGTTTTACCTTGTCTATCTGACCGTTTATATTTTCTATGTTTGTTTCTGTAAGAATGTAGAGATTGTTTCCCGAAATTCCAAGCCTTTGCGCTCTGAGCTTGAGCTGACCGTACGATTCCTCTCCGGAAATATACAGTACCTTGCGGCTTTGCCCCAAGGAGTCTGAGATTTGTAGGAGCAGAGTAGATTTGCCTATTCCGGGCTCGCCGGAAAGCAAGACTACCGAGCTGTTTACCAAACCGCCGCCAAGCACTCTATCAAGTTCGCCGAGTCCCGTTTCGGAACGAATAAACTCGGGGAGAGTCAAGTCTTTATAGGCGACTGCGCTCGCAGAAAAATCTCCGAATGCTGATTTTCGCTTTGGAGCGGCAGATTGAGGCGAAACCTCGATCACATCCTCGATAAATGTGTTCCATCCGCCGCATGAGGGGCACTTTCCAAGCCACTTCGGGCTTTTGTACTCGCATTTCTCACATATGTACACAGTTTTTACGCCTTTCATAAGTGATCACGCCCTTTCTTTATGATGTTACCACATTATACCCCAATTTTTTTGATTAGTCAATAAGTTTGAGCATTTTTTTTACATATTTCTCAATTTCTTCGGAAATAATTTCAGCGAGCTGATTTTGATAAATCTCCGTGCTCAAAAGACGGCATTCTTCATGGTTTGACAGGAACCCACATTCAACCAAAACGGCCGGTTGTTCTATTCTGTCCAAAAGAAAAATTCGGCTTGTTGCCTCTGTGATTTTTCTGGTGTTGTCGGGTTGCAGATCGTTTTTTATCGCCGACTGTATTGCCAATGCGAGCGTTTTTGAATTAGGGTGGTTTTTGGAGTAGTAGACTTGAAGCCCTTTGTATTGAGTTTTGGGAAAAGAATTCATGTGTATGCTGATAAAAATACTGTTTGGTGTTTCTTCGGCAATTTTCACTCGCGCGGCGAGGTCAAGCGCCTTTTTTCTGTTGGTGTAGTCAACGTTTCTGTCGTAGAGCAGGATGTCCTCCGTACGTGTGTAAACTACGTTTATTCCGCTATCTTCCAATAACTTTCCTATTTTTAAAGTTATGGCAAGATTTAGGTTCTTCTCATATGTGTTTCCGTTTCCTACCGCACCGCCGTCCTCGCCGCCGTGTCCAGCGTCAAGAATTACGGTTATCTCACGTTCTGCCGAAACCGAGCTGTATTGGTTGCTTTTAAAAAAGTTTTTTGACTGTACGCCGAGCAATATTATTAAGGTAAGAAAGACGGTAAATATAATGAAAAAAAGTGAATTCTTGGGTTGGGTTTTCATGCTTTTTCCTCCGAAAGTTTTGGTATTATAATCTTATAACGCGTTTTTGAGTAGAATTACTAATTTTTATAAAAAAATAGGTCTATTTTTTTGGCGTGAAAAAACAAAAAAAATGTTGACAATAACGGCATGTTTTGATATAATATTTAAAAGCACAAATTTATGGAGGTACAAATGAAGTACAGCAGCAAGTTTAATAAGGAAGGTCTGACTTTTGATGATGTTCTTCTTATTCCCGCGAAGAGCGACGTTCTTCCCGCGGATGTAAGTCTCAAAACCAGACTCACTAACAAAATCACTCTTAATATACCGCTTATGAGCGCGGCTATGGATACCGTTACCGAGGCTAATCTCGCTATTGCTATCGCAAGAGAGGGCGGCGCGGGCGTTATTCACAAGAATATGTCTATCGAGCAGCAGGCTGATAATGTAGACAGAGTAAAGAGAAGCGAGAACGGAGTTATCCTTAATCCTATTTTTCTTGGTGCGGACAACTATGTCTACGAGGCGGAAAACCTTATGCGCAAGTTCAGAATTTCCGGTGTTCCGATCTGCGACGACCAGAAGCGTGTTATAGGTATTATCACTAACCGTGATATGCGTTTCCTTGTCGATTTCAACGTAAAGATATCCGACGTTATGACAAAGGAAAACCTTGTTACCGCACCTGTTGGAACAAATCTTGCTCAGGCACAGGAGATACTTCGCCGGCATAAGATCGAAAAGCTTCCTATCGTTGACGAAAACAATGTACTTCGCGGACTTATCACCATAAAGGATATAGAAAAAGCCACCAAGTATCCCAATTCCGCTAAGGATGCAAAGGGCAGACTCCTTTGCGGCGCGGCAATCGGAGTTACTGCTGACGTTCTTGACAGAGCGGGTGCGCTTCTTGACGCAGGCGCTGACTTCCTTGTACTCGACTCGGCGCACGGACATTCCATGAACATTATGAGAAACATCGCAAAGGTTAAGGAAAAATTCCCCGATGCACAGCTTGTTGCGGGTAATATCGCCACAGGAGAGGCTGCGCTTGACATGATAAAGGCAGGCGCTGACGCTATTAAGGTTGGTATCGGTCCCGGTTCTATCTGTACAACTCGTGTCGTAGCTGGTATCGGTGTTCCTCAGATTACAGCTATTTGCGACGCCGCTGACGTTGCTTCTAAGTATAATATTCCTGTCATCGCGGACGGCGGAGTTAAGTACAGTGGAGACCTTGTAAAGGCAATCGCCGCCGGCGCTGACGTTATTATGATCGGTTCGCTTCTTGCGGGATGCGAGGAAAGCCCCGGAGAAGAAGAACTCTATCAGGGCAGACGCTTCAAGGTTTACCGCGGAATGGGCTCTATCGCCGCAATGGAGAAGGGCTCCAAGGACAGATACTTCCAGGAAGGAAACAAGAAGCTTGTTCCCGAGGGTGTTGAGGGTCGCGTGCCTTATAAGGGTCCTGTTTCCGATACAGTATATCAGCTTATGGGCGGTCTTCGTTCTGGTATGGGTTACTGCGGCTCGGCAACTGTCGAAGAACTCAAGGAAAAGGGCACGTTTGTTAAGATCACGGGCGCAGGTCTTAAGGAGTCTCATCCTCACGATATCAATATCACAAAAGAAGCTCCTAACTATACTACAAACTGATTTTAACCGCATTAAAATAAGCCGACTTTCAAAATCGGCTTATTTTTGTGAGATTTATTGAAAATATTTACAAATTTCTGTTTACAAAAAGCGGAAAATGTAGTAATATATATGTAGTAACGATTTTATAGAAATTTCTTCAGAGGTGAGATTGGTTTATGGAGAAAATTGTTCCCAAGTATAAAAGAATTTTATTGAAGTTGTCGGGAGAGGCTCTTTCGGCAAAGGAAAAAGGACTTCTTGATTTTGATTTTATCGCAAGAGTAGGAGAAGTTCTGAAAAAGTGTATTGATATTGACGTTCAGATCGGTATAATCGTAGGGGCTGGAAATATCTGGAGGGGAAGACAGGGCGGTAAGATGAACCGTGTCAGAGCCGACCAGATGGGAATGCTCGCAACCACGATCAACTCGCTGGCGCTTCAAGATACTTTTGAGGAAATGGGTATCAAGACCAGAGTCATGACTGCTATAAATATGCAGAGCGTTGCCGATGTGTTTACCGCACGTGACGCCATTAAAGCTCTTGAGGATGGTGAGGTTGTGATTTTTGGCGGCGGAACGGGATCTCCATTCTTTTCCACCGATACAGCTGCAGCGCTTCGTGCCGCGGAGATCGAAGCTGACGCAATTCTCATGGCTAAAAACATTGACGGCATTTACTCTGATGATCCCAATGTCAACGATAAGGCTGTTAAGTATGACGAGATTACATATAAGGAAGTACTTGACAAGCAGTTAAAGGCGCTTGATCTTTCGGCTACCACGTTTTGTATGGAAAACGATATAAAGGCTTATGCTTTCGGTCTTAAAGACCCCGAAAATATTTACAGAGTCGTTATCGGTGAAAAAGTCGGCACCGAGATTCATAGATAATATAAAAATGAGAAAGGAAAGTCGGATTCCTCCGACAGGTGACATTTATGAGTTTTGTAACCAAAGTACATGAAGAAAAAATGCAGAAGGCGATTGCTGCCTACGAGTATAATCTCGGTTCTATCAGAGCGGGTCAGGCAAACGCATCGGTGCTTTCGAGAGTTTCCTTTGAATATTACGGAGCACCTACTCTTATTTCCACAATGGCTGATATCCGCGTAGCCGACGCAAGAACACTTACTATCACCCCCTACGATGCTTCTACACTGAAGGCTATCGAAAAGGCTATTCTTGCTTCTGATGTCGGAATTACCCCCACAAACGACGGAAAGATAATCAGACTTATATTCCCCCAGCTTACAGAGGAGCGCCGTAAGGATCTTCGCAAGCAGGTTCTTAAGGAGGGCGAGGAGGCAAAGGTTGCTATCCGTAATATCCGCCGCGACGCAATGGATCTTGCTAAGAAGATGAAGAAGGACGGCGAGCTTACCGAGGATGACCAGAAGAACGCTGAAAAGTCTATTCAGGATCTCACCGATAAGTACGTAAAAAACATAGACGCTATAACCGCGAAGAAAGAAAAAGAGATAATGGAGATATAAAATTACGGGGCGGGAACCATGTCCCGCCCCGTAATTTTTTGTGAGAGCTATGGCTGATGAAAAAATTATTCTTGATGAGAGACTAAAGCATATTGCCATAATTATGGACGGCAACGGAAGATGGGCTACAAAACGTGGATTTCCGCGTGAGGTAGGGCATTCAAACGGTGCCGCAACATTCAAGAAGATAATCGAGTACTGCTCTGAGATAAATTTGCAGGCGCTTACCGTTTATGCGTTTTCGACCGAGAATTGGAAACGCCCTCAAAAAGAGGTCAATTCCATTATGAAGCTTCTTGAGAGATACGTGGGCGAATGTGAAAAAAATATTGATAAATATGATCTTTCGGTCAACTTTATAGGTGATATTTCTGTTTTTAACGAAAAGCTTCGCAAAAGAATAGAGGAGCTCAAGGAAAAGAGCAAGAATAATAAATTAGTCCTTAACATAGCTTTTAATTACGGTGGCAGAGACGAGATCGCGCATGCGGTAAACACGCTTATAAAGAACGGACGCTCTCATATTACAGAGGCTGATCTTTCAAGCGCGCTGTATACCTCGCATTGCCCGGATCCCGATCTTATAATTCGTACAGGCGGAGATTTCAGAATATCCAACTTTCTGCTTTGGCAGGCGGCATATGCCGAGTTGTATTTTACCGATGTGCTTTGGCCCGATTTTGACGAAAAAGAGCTTAATAAAGCTATAGAAAACTTTTATTCACGTAAACGCCGCTTCGGCGGTCTTGATAAAGATAAAACCTCTGCTGATAAATCATAGCGGATGAATGATAAACAGAAAGGATACTTGTTATGCTTACTCGTGTGATAACCTCGGTGGTAGCGCTTTGCGTGCTTATCCCTGTGTTAATTTTATCTGATACTTGGGTGCTTCCGATTGCAGTTGCTGTTTGTTGTTTTATTGCCAATTATGAGATGTTGAAGTGTGTTGGCGCACTTAAAAAGCCGTTGCTTTCTTCGCCGTTGCTTAGCCTCTCGTTCGCTTTGCCGATTACAGTGAGAGCTTGCGATTCTCTTGAAGGATACTGCTTGAGCTTTATGGCGGTAGTGCTTTTAGTGCTTCTTTATCTTTTGGCAGTTTTGGTTTTTTCTAAGGGTTCAATCGGCGTGGAAACTATATCGGTAGCCTCGGTTATGTCTTTTTACGTAACGTTTGGGTTCTCATCAATAGTGCTTTTGCACGACTTTTTCGCACTTGGAAATTATACATACCTACTTGTCTTTGTGGGGGCTTGGATAACCGACGTGTTTGCTTATTTTTGCGGCAGACTGTTTGGAAAGCATAAGCTTATTCCCGAGGTTAGTCCCAAAAAGACGGTTGAGGGGAGCATAGGCGGAACTCTTTTTTCGGGAATTGCTTTTGTGGTTTTCGGATTGATAATTAAAAGTATTGAGAATGATACGTATCAGGGATACGTTCAGCTTTTTGTGTTCGGTTTGGTAGCGGCTCTCGTCGCGCAGATTGGTGATTTGTGCATGTCAGCGCTCAAGCGTCACTATGGTATTAAGGATTTTGGAAGGGTGTTTCCGGGGCACGGAGGAATGCTTGACCGCTTCGACTCAATACTTGCCGTGGCAATAGTTCTTTTGATTATGAACACATTGGTGGTTAACATATAAAGGATAAATATGAATGATAGAAAAATAAAGGTTGACCTGCTCGGTTCTACCGGTTCGATAGGCGAGCAGGCAATAGACGTAATACGCAAGCAGGACGCTCACGTGTCTTGTATTTGCGCAAACAAAAATTACAGACGTGTAGAGGAGCAGGCGAGAGAATTCAAGCCTGCCTTTTGCGCAATGTACGACTATGAGGCGGCAAAGGCGCTTAAGGCTTCTCTTGCGGATACCGATATAAAGGTATTGTGCGGAGAAGAAGGGATTTGCGAAATGATCTCTGGGAGCGATGCCGACGTATCTTTAAATTCGATAATAGGTGAGGCGGGACTTATACCGACTCTTGAAATTATAAAAAACAAAAAGAGACTGGCGCTCGCCAACAAAGAATCTCTCGTTGTGGCGGGAGATATAGTTATGGCGGCGGCAAGGGAAAATTGCGTGGATGTCACGCCTGTTGATAGCGAGCATTGCGCCGTTCATCAATGTCTGCGGGCGGGGAAAAGTGCTGAGGTTAAGAAGCTTATAATAACCGCTTCGGGGGGGCCGTTTTTTGGATATAGCAAAGAAAAGCTTGAATCGGTGACCGCCGCAAATGCGCTGGCACACCCCACGTGGTCTATGGGGGCTAAGATAACAATTGATAGCGCCACGCTTATGAATAAGGGCTTTGAACTTATTGAAGCGTCACATCTTTTCGATATAGAAATTGATAAGATTACGGCAATCGTTCACCGTGAAAGTATAATACATTCAATGGTTGAATATATTGATAATAGCGTAATTGCTCAAATGTCGGTTCCCGATATGAGATACTGTATTCAATACGGTATTTGCGGCGGCGCGCGTGAAACAGCGGTGATCGACGAGCTTGATCTTGCTAAAATAGCAAGCTTGAGCTTTTATGAGCCTGATTATAAGACATTTCCGCTGCTTAAATGCGCTATCATGTGTAAAAGGGAAGGCGGAGCAATGCCCGCAGTGCTTAACGCCGCAAACGAGGTGGCGGTCGAGGCGTTCCTTGACGGAAAGCTCTCGTTTATGGGGATAAGCGAAACTGTCATGAAAACGGTTGGCATGCTTTCCTCTCGCAAAAGCAGTAAGACTCTTGAGGAGATTCTCGACGCCGACAGGACGGCTAGGGAGTACGCACGTAAGATAATTTATTGATAAGAGGTGAGTCTGATTAATATTTGGTATATTATTTTGGCTATTTTCGTTTTCGGTGTTTTGATTTTTATACACGAATTCGGACATTTTATCTGTGCAAGGCTTTGCGGCGTTACCGTAAAGGAGTTCGCCATAGGAATGGGACCGCAAATAGTTGGTTGGAGCTCTAAAGAACATGAGACCAAATACTCTCTCAGACTTCTTCCCATAGGCGGATATGTCAGCATGCTTGGAGAGGACGAGGAATCCGATAGCGAAAGCGCGTTTAACAACAAATCGGTGTGGAAGCGTTTGTTGATAATCGGTGCAGGTCCGATGATGAATCTTATATTGGGCTTTTTGGTAATGATAATTATGGTTACCTCGGTCGGTACGCTTTACTCCACCACTATTGAATATACCGATGATACAACCGCCGTTAGCGAGTCTTTTGGTATTATGGACGGAGACCAAATTGTTAAAATAGGCAAAACCAGAGTTCACACTTGGTACGAGGTGAACTATGAAATCACTTATCAAGGTAGCGAGCCTGTTGATATTACCATAAAACGTAACGGAGAAACGCTTGTCGTTGAAAACGTAGTCTTTCCCACTTCGCAGGTTGACGGCATGACCTTTGGTAGAGTTGATTTTGTGCCCAAAACCGAAGATTTCAATGCCATAAACATCATCAAGCATAGCTTTTTCCGTTCTTTGTCAACTGTAAAGATGATAATTGATTCTTTTGTTGACCTGTTTAGCGGAAAATATGGGCTTGACGCTATGTCAGGACCTGTTGGAATAACACAGACTATCGGTGATTTCGCGTCACTGGGATGGTATTATTTCTTGTATATATTCGTAGTTATCACCATAAACCTCGGTGTGTTCAATCTTTTTCCCATTCCGGCGCTTGACGGTGGAAGGCTTTTGTTTTTGATAATAGAGGCAATAATAGGCAGACCTCTCGACCCCAAAATCGAAGGATATATACATTTTGGAGGTCTTTTGCTTATGCTCAGCTTAGTGCTCGTTGTAACGTTTAATGATATATTAAGGTTGTTTTAATAATGAATTATAACAAAATAAGAAGAAAAAGCAGAGAAGTAAAAATAGGAAAAATCGCTATTGGCGGCAATAATAAAATAGCTATTCAGTCTATGACCAATACCGACACCTCGGATTGGCAGTCTACAGTTGCGCAAATAAAAGCGCTTCAAGCGCGCGGATGTGATATCGTAAGAATAACCGTTCCCGAAATAGAGACGGCGGATACGATTGTAAAAATCAAGGAAAGCGGAATCACTTTGCCCATAGTGGCTGATATACATTTTGACTATAAGATAGCACTAAAATGTGCCGAGCTTGGCGTTGACAAGATTCGTATAAACCCTGGTAATATCGGTTGCGATGAAAACGTAAAAGCGGTTTGTAAAGCTTGTTCGAAAAAAAATATTCCTATAAGAATAGGTGTCAACAGCGGCTCGCTTGAAAAATCCATACTTGCAAAATATGGAGAACCAAACGCCGCGGCTTTGGTGGAAAGCGCCATGTATCACATTTCACTTCTTGAACGCTATGATTTTGAGAATATTGTAATATCTATAAAAGCTTCTGACGTGCAAAACATGATACTCGCCAACAGAATGTTGGCTGAACGCATAGATTACCCGATACATCTTGGCGTAACCGAGGCAGGGGGATACAAAAGCGGGCTTATAAAAAGCTCTATCGGTATCGGCAGTCTTATAAATGACGGTGTCGGAGATACCATAAGAGTGTCGCTTACAGATGACCCTTTGGTTGAGGTCGATTCGGCAAAGGACATTCTTAACGCTCTTGATATTGAAGGTCAAAGCGGCCTCAATATCGTAAGCTGTCCAACTTGCGGAAGGACAAAGATAGACCTTATTGAGCTTGTCAAAAAATTTGAGTCGGCGGTTGATAAAGAGGGCTTGCGCGATCTTCCACTCAAGGTGGCTCTTATGGGCTGCGTGGTAAACGGTCCGGGTGAAGCGCGCGAGGCCGATATCGGAATAGCGGGCGGAAAAGGCGAAGCGTTGCTTTTCTCGCACGGAGAGATATTGCAAAAGATCCCCGAAAGCGAAATAATTCCTACACTTATTGAAAATATTAAGAAGATGAAAGCAAACAATTGTTAAAAAGGAACGGTGTAACGTGTCACAAAAGAATTTTTTTGAAATATTTGATATACTAAAGCCTTCTGATGACGTGAGAGATGCCTTGACCTTGGCAAGCGATATAAAAGTCAGAGTTGACAGGGAAAAACGCTCTGCGGAAATAAAGGCAAATTTCCCCAAAACCTTCAGAAAACAGCTTTTATATAAAGCCGAAGCAGAGCTTCAGCGCGACTACAACCTCAATTGCGTCAGAATTCTTCCTACATATCCTTCGGAGTGCTTTGATGACAGATATATTTCGCAAATACTTGTTGAAGCCGAGCGGACGGGCATTGTGGCAAAGGGCTTTTTTTCAAATTATGAATTTGACCACGACGGCGAGACAATAACTATAAAGATTCCGTTTGCTGATGGCGGTATAACCTTGCTTTACGACGCAAACACCCCAAAGGTTATCGAAAATATAATATATTCAGAGTTTAATTTAAAGAAAAACGTTGTTATCGTAAGAGATGAAAACGCAAGAAGCCGAGTGGAGGATCTTCGCGCTCAGGAGCTTCAACAGATAAACGCCGAGATAAAACAGGCGAGTGTTGCTTATGCCAATCGCTCGTCATCCTCGGAATTTAATAATGGTGGAAATTCCGAGCCTCCGGCACCCACGCTTCCTCGCGTGTCATCGGTTTACAGTAAAAGATACGAGGCTCATTTTGAGGATGGTATCTATTGCTCGGGAAATATGAAATTTGATCTTTCCGCCCCCAATTATTGCATAGGCGACGCTTTTGAGATAACACCCACCGCATTGTGCGAGTTTACAAAGCCGCTTAAGGGAATAATTGTAGGTGAGGTTTTCGGATTCACTCAAGAGCCCACTCGTTCCGGTGACAAGATGAACACCTCGTATTCTGTCACAGACGGCTATACGTCTATCGAAATACGAAGCTATATGGAGATCGACGAGGCAAAAGAGCTTGCTTCTTTTGTCAAGGACGGCGTTTCTGTGGCGCTCAACGGCTATGCTAAGCATGAATCGCGCCGCGGCAAGGTGGATGAGGATCTTACGTTTTTTGCCTCTGATATTGCCATAGTAGAACGTATAAAGCGTACCGATAACGCTCCGGTTAAGCGTGTAGAGCTGCACCTGCACACCAATATGTCTACAATGGATGCGCTTATTCCGCCGGATGTGGCTGTTAAGACGGCAAAAGAATGGGGACATAGTGCGGTGGCGATCACTGACCACGGAAACCTTCAAGGTTTTCCCATCGCGATGCAGACGGCTGAGAAAATCAAGGGCATTAAGGTTTTATATGGACTTGAAGCCTATTATGTAAACGATACCTCAAGCGCCATAAGCGGTGCAAACAAGCCCGGCTTCAACGACGAAATAATAGTTTTTGATATTGAGACCACGGGCTTGTCATTTATGACTTGTAAAATAACCGAAATAGGCGCGGTAAAAATCAAAAACGGAGAAATTGTTGATTCTTTTAACACATTTGTAAATCCCGAAGTACCTATTCCCGAGGAAATAGTTAAACTTACGTCAATTACCGACGAAATGGTTGCGGACGCTCCGCTTATCGGCGAAGCGCTTGAAAAATTTATGGCGTTTATAGGAGACAGTCTGCTTGTGGCGCACAATGCCAGATTTGACGTGGGCTTTATACGTCATTTTGCTCAGTCCTGCAATCTGACCTTCAACAATTCCTATCTGGATACACTTGAGCTTTCGAGGTTTTTGAACAGCTCGCTGAAAAACCATAAGCTTGATACCTTGGCTAAACATTATAATCTCGGTGACTTTAATCATCACAGAGCTTGTGATGACGCTGAAATGCTCGCTCATATCCTTATCAGCATGTTTAACGATATGAGGACACGTGACATAAAGAGCTTTTCGGATCTCCACAGAGAAATGATTGCGCAGTCCGATCCGCTCAAATTGCCTACGTATCACCAGATTATTCTTGTCAGAAACACTCAAGGGTTGAAAAATCTGTACAAGCTGGTTTCGGCGGGATATTTGAAATACTATAAGCGTAACGCAAGAATTCCGCGTTCCGAGCTTGAAAAGCACAGAGAAGGACTGATCATCGGTTCTGCTTGCGAGGCGGGTGAGCTTATGCAGGCGATACTTGACAACAAGCCCGAAAGCGAGATCGCTGAAATTGTGAGTTTTTACGATTATCTCGAAATTCAGCCTATCTGTAATAATATGTTCATGGTTGCCGAGGGACGAATCGCAAACGAAGAAGGACTTCGCGACCTTAACAGAAGAATAGTAGAGCTTGGCGAAAAATATAACAGACCTGTTGTGGCTACCTGTGACGCTCATTTCCTTGACGACGAGGACGAAATATACAGAAAGATACTTTGCAGCGGTATGAAGTTTAAAGATGCTGACAGAGATATCCACCTGTATTACAGAACCACCGAGGAAATGCTGGAGGAGTTCAGCTATCTCGGCGAAGAAAAGGCGTATGAGGTAGTAGTTACCAACACAAATATGATAGCCGATCTTATAGACGGCGATGTCAGACCTATTCCCAACGCTTCCTTTACTCCTAAAATGGAGGGCGCTGAGGAGGATCTGCAAAATATTTGTTGGACAAGAGCTAAAAGCATCTACGGAGAATCGCTTCCCGAAATCGTTGAAAAGAGACTTGCTAAAGAGCTTAACTCGATTATAAAGAACGGATTTGCCGTGCTTTATATGATTGCTCAGAAGCTGGTTTGGTATAGCGAAAGCCAGGGATATCTCGTAGGCTCACGTGGCTCGGTTGGTTCTTCGTTTGTTGCATCAATGGCGGGAATTTCAGAGGTAAATCCTCTGCCACCTCACTATGTCTGCCCCAATTGCAAGCACTCGGAATTTATAACCGACGGAAGCGTTGGCTCCGGATTTGACCTTCCCGATGCGGTTTGTCCAAAGTGCGGAACGCAGTATAACGCTGACGGTCATGACATTCCTTTTGAAACCTTCCTCGGTTTCTACGGCGATAAATCTCCCGATATAGACCTTAACTTCTCCGGCGACGTACAGGGTAGAGTCCATAAATACACAGAGGACCTTTTCGGTGCCGAAAACGTGTTTAAAGCGGGAACGCTCGGAACTCTCGCCGATAAGACAGCATACGGATACGTTATGAAGTATCTTGAGGAAAAGGGAATAAGCCTAAGCCGTTCCGAGGTCAACAGACTTGTAAAAAGCTGTGTTGGTATCAAGCGTACCACGGGACAGCATCCCGGCGGTATTATCGTTGTGCCCAGAGAGTATGAGGTTTATGATTTTACGCCGGTACAACATCCGGCTGACGACCCCAACTCCAGCATCGTAACAACTCACTTCGCGTTCTCATATCTTCATGATACAATTCTTAAGCTGGACGAGCTTGGACACGATATTCCAACCAAGTATAAGTATCTTGAAAGATTTAGTAACACCAGCGTTATGGATGTAAAAATGAACGATAAAGACGTGTACGAGCTGTTCCATTCCACAAAGCCTCTTGGGGTAATGCCTGAGGATATTGATACGCAAATCGGAACCTTTGGTCTGCCCGAGTTTGGTACGCGCTTTATTCAAGGCGTTCTTATTGATGCTCAGCCCAAAAACTTTGCCGACCTGCTTCAGATATCAGGACTTACTCACGGAACCGATGTGTGGCTTGGAAACGCGCAAGACCTTATTAAGGACGGAATTTGTACAATTTCCGAGGTTATCGGTACGCGTGACGGTATCATGCTCGACCTTATACGTTACGGAATGGATAACAGTCTTGCGTTCAAAATCATGGAAAGCGTAAGAAAGGGAAAGGGACTTACCCCCGAATGGGAAGAAAAAATGCGAGAGGCAAACGTACCCGATTGGTATATTCCCTCGTGTAAAAAAATCAAATACATGTTCCCCAAGGCGCACGCCGCGGCATACGTTATGTCGGCTATACGTCTGGCTTGGTATAAGATACATATTCCGATAGCGTTCTATTGCGCGATGTTTACCGTTGCGCCTAACGGATTTGATGCCGAGATTGCAATGAAGGGCAAGAAATTTGTCGTTGATTATATCAAGGATATTGAAAGACGCGGAAAAGAAGCGTCTCCCAAGGAAATAGGCTCAATTCCCACGCTTCAGCTGATAAACGAGTGCTACGCGCGAAACATCAAATTTTTGCCGGTAAACGTCGAAAAATCTCACTCGTTTATGTATCTACCCGAGGATGGAAAGATACGGCTTCCTTTTTCTGCTTTGCCGGGACTGGGTGAGAACGCGGCGGCCAATATTATATCCGCGCGTGAGGAAGCTCCGTTCTTTTCTATAGAAGACCTTCAGATAAGAGGAAAGGTTACAAAGGGTGTTATAGAAATACTTAAGCGAAACAACGTCCTTGACGGACTTAGCGAAACCGCACAACTTTCATTCTTTTGATGTTGTTTAATGTCAAATTTTGTTTATCCGCATAATATGATATTGAAGATGGTTTATATGCCATCGTCCTAATAATCAATGGAGGATAAATATTATGTCGGAAAATAGATTTTCCTGCGGTTCTCCGTCTCTTTCGGGCTCTCGTGACATGGTCTGTATCGAGACCAATAAGATCCTTGATTCTTGCAGAGACAGAGACTGCTTTGAGGACGTACCTGTTTACCTGACCGATTGCGGAAACGAGATCATAGAACATACCTCGTCGGTCAGAGTAAAGGATTCCTGTGTAGCAGGAGCTTACGTGTCGATTGATCCCGTTAAATTCAATCGAGGTTTCTATTCGGTAAATATTAGATTTTACCTTAAGCTTACCTTTGAAGCTTGTGTAGGTAACGGACGCTCTCAGGAGTTTGAGGGAGTTGCGGTGCTTGAGAAGAACGTAGTTCTTTTTGGCGGTGAAAGCAGTGTAAGTATTTACAAGAGCAATCCCGATGCCAACGATTACTGTTCCGTGCCCGAGCTTTGCTGCGGTACCAAGAACGTTCCTATCGCTGTTGTTGAGGTGGTTGACCCCATAATTCTCAACACTAAGGTTATGGAAGGCAAGTCGGATTGTTGCGGTTGTTGCTGCTGCTGTCCCGATGAATTTCCTACGGCGGTTACCTCGAGAATAAACGGAATGCTTGCGGACGTAAGAGACGGAGAAAAATATCTTACCGTTTCGGTTGGACTTTTCTCGGTGATAAGAATAGTGCGTCCTGCGCAGTACCTTGTCAACGCTACCGAATATGCGGTGCCCGATAAGGAATGTGTTGCGGCAGAGTCTGACGATCCTTGCTGCGTATTTAACGCAATGCCTTTCCCAATTGGGGAATTTTCTACGGGAAGCCATCATGCGGCTTGCCGTGATGATTCTCGCGGACGCGATACCCGCGACCGCGATAACGGAAAACACTGTTGTAACTAAAATAAGGGGCTGTTGATACAGCCCCTTCGTTCAAGGAGAAATTATGGAAGAAATAAAACTTGGTAAATACCGCCATTACAAAGGCAATGAATATGAGGTCATAGGAATAGCAAACCATTCAGAAACGCTCGAAAAGATGGTTATATATCGCGCGCTTTACGGGGAAGGGGAGCTATGGACAAGACCCGCGTATATGTGGAGCGAAACAGTTATACATAATGGAAATCCTGTGGAAAGATTTGAATTTATAGGTTAAAGAAAGCCGACGGCACACCGTCGGCTTTTGCATTTAGATTAATTGAGCTTCTTTGTTTCTCCGGGTTTGACAGAATAGTTTTTTTGAATTTTCGAATCCATAAAAAATATTTCTGTGGCGGTGGGGTTGTAAACAATATCGCCCTTGTTGGAGAATACAAGTGAGTTGTACGCGTTGAGATAATCAAATATCTCGATGTTTGTCGCATACCAGATGTCAGGCTTGCCCGAGAGCTTTTCGCAAAGGTTTTCGATTATGTGCCAATTATCCTTGTCCTCAAACTCATAGGAATGACCCCAAACGTAAAGCATCCAAGGCGCTCGCGTGGGCTTTTCGTTTATGAGCTTGTCAGAGAGCTCGTTGAGATTTTGCGATGAGTGATGGCATGTTGCGGGAAGCTTTAACCAATCCTCCTTGGGAAGCTCAAGCGAATTTGTAGCTTTGGTGGTTCTGGAATATACAATTCCGCACATGCGAAGAGCCTCAACCACTGTGTCGGATGTAGTTCCAAAAGGATATGCCATGCCTCGTGTTATTTTGCCGAACATTTCTTCAATGTTCTTTCTGTCATTAAGAACCTCCTCGAGCACAATGTTCATGGGAAGCTGTTCAAGGAATGGGTGATTTAGAGTATGCACCGCAACCTCGTGACGGGAATTGGCAAAAAGCTCGTAAGTCTGCTTTTTTGTCATTCTTCTGTGTATCTTTCCTTTAGGGTAAACATAACCCTCCTCAGCGAATGAACCTGTATTGATATTAAAAGTACCCTTCATTCCGTATTTGTCAAAAATTTCAACAAGGCGAATATCCTGCTTAACGCCATCATCATAACTGAATGTAACGGCTTTGGCGAGTCCGCCCGGGTATCTTGCGTGAAAAGTAGGCATAAATTTCTTCCTTCCCGAAGTATATGATTATTTTTCGTACTTTTTATCAAAATAAGATATTATTTTGTAGATGTTTCGATTAATTTCCGCCATTGCCGAGGTGAGAACCGTATACTCATTATGAGTGTTGGAAATTATACCTTTGTTTGAGTCACGGCTTGAAAGGTCTCCTATGCCGTTGTTGGGGTCGTTGTCTATATACTGAAGCCAATACCAACCAACCATATTTTTACATTCAAGCATACGGAGCGTAAAGTTGTGATAATAATCAGCTCTGTCCTGTTGTGTTTCAACGTAAAATCCCGCGCCGGATCTGTTGCCAAGATTTCCTTCCGAGTCGCCCGCCTTCGCGTAGAACTCGGTAACTATAAAAGGCTTATCCGCGTTTTTAGACATTTTTAGAAGCTGCTCCGCGTCAGGCGTCCACTGAAAGTACCAGTTGATAGTGATGGCATCGAGATAATATCCGGCAACTTTCATCACCCAATCGGATTTAGCCGCTACGGTAAGGAAACGAGTTCCGATTATCATGTGATTTTTATCGTACTTGCGGAACGCTTTGGTTGTTACCTCAAAGTACTTGTTCCATATGAAACCTCGAAATTTGTCGCGCAATTCGGGAGTTATATCGTTGGCACCGGGGTTTTCTTTGCCGGTGGTTTTCTTGAACCAAGTCCAAGCCGTGGCGTAGGAATAGTAGTTTACGGGATTGGTAGGATCAATGGTAAGATAGTTGTCAAGCATTATAACGTCCATAGGGAGCTCGTTGTCAAGAGAATATCCTATAATATAAGGATTGTCTGCATCGGCAACAAACGATTTTGCGTATTCATCGGCATATTCCTCGAAGGCAGGATCAAATACGGGCATGGTGTTGTTTTCGGAGAAGGTTGTACTTCCCGAGTCGGAATTGTTTATGCCACATTGGCGCCCGTAGGTGGACATAAAGCCCTTGAATATCTGAACGGGAATAGGATTTTCAACCTCGAGCATTTCCTTTGCGGGGCGCGACTCGGCGGAGAAGTACAGATCCTTTGTCAAATGCTCGGTGGTGTATTCAGCCCACTTTTGTGCTGATCCGAATTTTTTAAGCAT
Organism: Eubacteriales bacterium; assembly: GCA_045660295.1. GTDB lineage: Bacteria > Bacillota > Clostridia > Oscillospirales > CAG-272 > RGIG8775. The sequence continues at coordinate 8,599 of JAZRDN010000037.1, read as the reverse complement.
AGAGTCGGCTTGAATCTTTGACTTTGCGAATGAATAATTAAGTACGTCAAGTCCCTTGATGTAATAAGGGTATCCAAGCGGGTCTATAAGCCACCAGCGGTCGCCTATTTTCTTGGAGTAGAAAAATCCTCGAGCATCCTGCTTCAGCTTCTCTATCATCATGCCGCCGAATTTGTCATATTCGTATTCTGATGTATCACCGAAAACCTCGATGTCGGCGAGGTCGGAATATGTTCGCGTTTGTCCCTGGGTAAATGCTGACGTATTGGACTGTGATTTGTAGTTTGTGATCTTTGAGAATTGCTCTTTGGGAGAGTTTATTTCTTTTATCTCGGGATCCGGCTTTTTCAAAAGCTCGTTGTATTTAACACACCAGTTTTCGTATTCCTGTTCTGCCTTTGTCCAATAAAGAGCGTTTTGAGCACTGTCAGATACAAGCTCTTTTACGTGAGTTTCGGCGTTGGCATCCTTGCACACCTTGATAAAGGGCATTTTAGAGGAATCGTTATATACTCTGATTCTGGTTTCACCCTCGGTATATTCCTTGCGTACAATAAGTAATGACAGTTCATTTTCACCTGCTTTTACAGCGGCTTTGAGCGCGTCGGTGATATTTATTTTTATTAGACCGCAATTTAGCTCGTCTTTTGCGAAAAGCGTACTGTTCGGGGCGGTATTCCATGTAACTGTATCTCCGCTCCAGTCGGTGTCTGTCTTGTAAATATCGTAGTGCAAATCTACGTGATACGATCCGGAGAGTTTGGGCTCCAGAGTTGCTACTCCTATATCTTCATAATTGATTTCGGATATATCAAATTTAAACAATAAACGGCGGCAGAGATTTTCGTCAGAACTTGATTTTATAGCCAAATCCAATATTCCGATTTCTTTGTTTATGTCATGCCAATTTTTGTGCGCATAATTCGCGCCACCGCGAATATACGCATAATCCTTGATTGATATCTTTTTTACGGGCAAAGAGGTCATAATAACTTCTCCTTTCGAATGATACAGAAGGGGATATCCGTTACTGTGATTATAACATATTAACAATTGTGTTGTCAATAAAACCGATATAATGTTTTTGAGGTTTTTATGGCTTATATAAGACGCGGTAGGCATATTCGTATTGACACGGTGTTTTTTTTATGGTATAATTTATGAGAAAAAACAAGAAGGATCGGTGCTTATGAAACACGTAGATATATATACAGACGGCGCTTGCCGCGGAAATCCCGGAAAAGGCGGTTGGGGTGCAATCCTTGTTTATCAAGGACACGAAAAAGAAATGAGCGGCGGCGAAAAGCTTACCACCAATAACAGAATGGAGCTTATGGCGGCGATATCGGCGCTTGAGGCGCTCAAAGAGCCGTGCGAGATCACCCTTTATTCTGACTCAAAATATATGATAGACTCTATTACCAAGGGATGGGTGTATTCGTGGAAGGCAAAGGGCTGGAAAAAGGCGGACAAATCTCCCGCACTTAACCCCGATTTGTGGGAAAGGTTGCTTGCGTTGCTTGATAAGCATGACGCAACTTTTGTCTGGGTAAGAGGGCATAACGGACACGCCTATAACGAACGGTGTGACACACTTGCCACAACCTTTGCGGATAGCTTTTCATAAAATTTAAGGCTTGCCAAGTGAAGTGAACCCCAAATAGTTCACAAAAAAGAAAAAGGCACAACAAAGCCTCTTATGGTATAATAGTACCATAGGAGGTTTTTGTTATGGCAAAAAAGGACAAAAATTTAAAAGTTATTCAAGAGAAATCAAAGAAGAAATCTTAAAGAGGTATTATGAGATCATCGTCAATTCAGTTCTGGAAGACCCAAGAATGATGGAGAAGATATCAACTATAAATCTACTACTTGTTGAAGATTGGTTAATTTTTTACAATTCAACAAGATTGAAAAACAGGAAGAGGTAATTTCCTCTCCCTGTCTTTGTTGTGCCTTTTTCTTTTTTGTGAACTATTTGGGGTTCACTTCAAAAGTCGTATGCCTTTTCGTTTCCTATCTGTGGTGTATAATTTTCAAAGTCGTTTTTGTTGAATTTGTCAATATACGCTTTTAGTAAGTCTTTTCCGTTCATATAAGCCTCCGATTGCGATTTTCTTTATGATAACACAGTTGTATCATAAATTCAATTGCATTTTTCGATCAAAGTATTGTAAATATCTTTTGTTTCGGCATCATCGGCACCGCTTATGACCAAAATACGACCGTTTGAAGTGAGAATTACACAGGAATCGCAATTTGTGTAGGAATAGCGAGTGTAATTGCCGAATTCGTGATTCTTAAATGTGCCCATAAGCAATTTGGGGGAACCAAAGCCGTAAACTCTCGTTCCTTTGCTGTCGGTCTCTCGGTATTCAACCGATGAGATATGGGCGTAATTGACAGTTGCGTCATCGAAATAGTCGGCTTCTATTGTGAACGAGGTATCGGAATAATTGTATTCAATATCGCCCGTAAAACAAATGAAAACGCAAAACGCTAAAGTAAGTATAACAAAAACAACGGTCATTACAAACGCAAGTTTATTGTATTTGGGAGAGAGCTTTTTGATTTCATCCGGTGTGGCGCTGCCGTCTTTCAATTGTTTTTTGTAATATACGTATGAGTAAATTGTCGGAACTAACACCATTATGAAAATGACGGGAACAAGCGCGATAAAGCCTATTTCAACAGGGAGAAGTGACAAAAACAGAATTATAATTCCGCCAATAAACCAAATTTTTCCGCCTAAGCGGTGAGTTGCGTTCCAGTTTTCCTCGTTTATCAATGTCCACTTGATTTTTATTCCAATCGTGCTGTTTTGCTTGCATTTTGGCATGTAATTTCCAATAAATATAAACAAAATAGCAATAAACACAAAAACTAAATAGCTTAAATTGAATTCAGCGCCAAATATTACGGAATACATCAGCGCGCTTACAAAAAACGAGGTCAGCGGCATTATCCAAAATATCATACCAAAAACCTTTGGATTCTGTTCTTGGTTTTTTCTATCAAGGGATGTTACGATCATACACAACCAATGAATTGCCAAAAGTATAAATGGAATCCCGAAAACCGCAAAGGCTTTGTGCCCAAATCCGTCAGCTTCACCCGAAAATCCGTAATGAATAGCTATTAACTCGGGCAGATCCTCCCAGAATATCAGACCAACAATAATCGGACAGAGAATAACCAAGGATGAAATGATAAGCTTTTTAAGATTGGTTTTTATAAAATTTTTCATTGATTTTCTCCTTTCAGCGCCGATATCCATAAAAGTATCTCCTCAAGCACCGACGCGTTCAACTCGTAAAAAATAAATTTGCCCTCTCTGGTATCGCGTATAAGGTCGGCTTCCTTAAGCACCGATAGGTGACGTGATATCGCTGCCGCGGTTATATCAAACCGCTCGGTTATCTCACCCGCCGACATCCGCTCCGCCTTGAGCATATTAAGTATCTCTCGGCGCACAGGATCGGAAAGAGCTTTCATAGTTTGTTGCAGTCCCATATACCCTCCTCATTTAATATTTAACCTAATTGTTAATTATAGTATACACGATAAAAACAAATTTGTCAATAGGGGAGTGTTTTTTTCTGCTTTTTTATAAAAAACTATTGAAGCGAGCACATATTTTGTAGTATAATAAGATGAATAATCATAAGAAAAGGTATAAAAAAATGAAATTAACCGAGCTTTTTAATCAAAATAAACTGTCGCTTTCGTTTGAGGTGTTCCCACCAAAGAACGATACCGCATTTGAAAGTGTAAAGCGCGCCACAGAGGAGATTGCGACATTGCGTCCTTCTTTTATGAGTGTTACATACGGCGCTGGGGGCGGAACCGGTAAATATACGCTTGATATTGCTAAAAACATCAAGGAACAGTACGACGTTCCTACACTTGCGCACTTAACGTGTGTTTCTTCTACCAAGGAAACGGTTTACGAAAAAATAAAGCAGATGCAGAACGCGGGAATAGAGAATATTATGGCGTTGCGTGGCGACCTTACTCCCGAGCTTGAAAAAAGCGACCGCTCAAAATGGGCTTATTGTCACGCGGTTGATTTGATACGTGATATTCGTGAAAGCGGTGCGGATTTCTGTATCGGCGGCGCTTGTTACCCCGAAATACATCCCGAAAGCACAAATCAAAAAGAGGATATCAAATATCTTAAGGAAAAGGTTGACGCCGGGTGTTCTTTTCTTACAACGCAGATGTTTTTTGATAACAATTTGTTGTATAACTTCCTTTATAAGATACGTGAAGCGGGTATAACCGTACCAATTATCCCGGGCGTAATGCCTATCACAAACGGCAATCAGGTGGATAGAGCTGTAAAGCTTTCCGGCTCGTTTGTGCCGCAACGCTTTAAGTCTCTTGTGGACAAGTTCGGTACAACTCCCGCGGCAATGAAGCAGGCAGGAATAGCCTATGCCACCGACCAGATAATCGACCTGTTTGCCAACGGAATTACAAATGTTCATGTTTATTCTATGAACAAGCCCGACGTAGCGGCGCAAATTAAGAAAAATCTGTCGGATATATTGGATTAGGAGAAATTTATGAAGATAACCGAATATTCAGATAAACACATTTTATACCTTGACGGCGGCATGGGAACGCTTTTGCAAAAGCAGGGCTTGACACCGGGAGAGCTTCCCGAACGCTGGAACATTACTCACCCCGAGGTTATTACCAAAATACACCGTGATTATTTTGATGCGGGAAGTAACGTGGTGAATACCAACACCTTTGGCGCCAATATTCTTAAATTTTCGAAAGATGAGCTTGACGAAATTGTTAAAGTGGCGGTGGAAAACGCCCGTGCGGCAAGCGCTGAAAGCAAAGGCGATCAACCCAAATGGGTTGCGCTCGATATCGGTCCTACAGGGCGTATGCTCAAGCCATACGGTGATTTTGATTTTGAAGATGCGGTTTCTGTTTTTGCTGAAACAGTAAGGCTTGGGGTTAAATACGGCGTGGACCTTATTTTCATTGAGACCATGAACGACAGCTATGAAACCAAGGCGGCTTTGCTTGCGGCAAAGGAAAACAGTGACCTGCCTGTGTTCGTATCTAACGCATACGGCGAGGACGGAAAGCTTATGACGGGTGCTGACCCCGCCGCTATGGTCGCCATGCTTGAAGGCATGGGGGCTGACGCTATCGGTGTAAACTGCTCGCTGGGACCCAAAGCACTTTGCGGAGTGATTGAGGAGTATTTGAAATACGCCTCTATTCCCGTACTGCTTAAGCCCAACGCAGGACTGCCGAGGTCGGTGAACGGTCAGACTGTATATGACGTTTTGCCCGAAGAATTTGCGCTTGACGTCACGGAACTTACACAAAAAGGTGTCAGAATTGCGGGCGGTTGTTGCGGCACTACTCCCGAATATATTTCGGCGCTTACAAAGGCATCTACCGATGTAAACCCAGTGCCAATTGATAAAAAGAATATAACCTGCGTTTCCTCCTATACTCACGCTGTGAATTTTGATAACTCGCCTGTTCTTATCGGTGAGCGTATCAATCCCACAGGTAAGAAGCCTTTTAAAGAAGCGCTTAGAGCGGGCGATATGGACTACATTCTCAAAGAGGGAATTGCGCAACAGGAAAAGGGCGTTCACATTCTCGACGTGAACGTTGGCTTACCAGAAATAGACGAGGTCAAGATGCTTACCGATGCGGTTTGTGAGCTTCAGGCTATTATGGACCTGCCATTGCAGATAGATACGTCAAATCCTGTTGCTATGGAGCAGGCGCTTCGCCGTTACAACGGAAAAGCCATGATAAACTCGGTGAACGGCAAAAAAGAAAGCATGGAGACTGTGTTCCCGCTGGCTAAAAAATACGGTGGTCTTGTGGTTGCTCTTACTCTTGACGAGAGGGGGATACCTCAAACCGCTGAGGGCAGACTGGAAATCGCCAAAAATATTCTCTCCGAGGCTGAAAAATACGGAATTGACAAAAAGGATATCATATTTGACCCGTTAGCTCTTACTGTCAGCGCGGATAAAACAGCGGCAAAAGAAACACTGCGCGCGGTAAGAATGATTCGTGATGAGCTTGGTTGTCACACCTCGCTCGGAGTGTCAAACGTATCGTTTGGGCTTCCGTCAAGAGATATGATAAACGGCACGTTTTTTGCGTTGGCGTTGGGACAGGGGCTTTCTGCCGCGATTATGAATCCGTATTCGGCTGAAATGATGAAAACATACTTTGCGTATCGCGCGTTGTCGGGCTTGGACGACAATTGCGGCGATTTTATCACATTCGCCCAAGCTCAGCCGCAGACGGTGGTTGCCGTGCCGGAAAAAGGCGAATCTGATATGTCCAAGGAGGAGTACGCTTCAGAATTGCAGCGTGCGGTAATAAAAGGGCTCAAGGAACGAGCTGCGGCATTGACTTCCGAGCTGTTAAAAACTGTTATGCCTTTAGAGATAGTTCAAAGCGAAATAATTCCCGCACTCAATACCGTTGGAGTTGGTTTTGAGAAAAAGACAGTATATCTTCCTCAGCTTCTTATGAGTGCGGAGGCGGCAAAATCGGCGTTCGAGCAGATTAAAGCCAATATGCAAGGCGAGCGCACCTCGGATAAGTGCGTGTTTGTCCTCGCCACTGTAAAGGGGGACATTCACGATATAGGTAAAAATATTGTCAAGCTGTTGCTCGAAAATTACGGCTTTGCGGTAACCGATCTCGGACGAGACGTACCGCCCGAAGTTGTCGCTGATGAAGCCGTCAGACTCCATGCGCCAATCGTAGGCTTAAGTGCTTTGATGACAACTACCGTTCCTGCAATGGAGGAAACGATCAAGCTGCTACGTGAAAAAGCGCCCTGGTGCAAGGTAATAGTCGGAGGGGCAGTTTTGACTAAAGAGTATGCCGCTGCCATCGGTGCTGATTGTTACGCTAAGGACGCTATGGAATGCGTACGTTACTCTGAGGAAATCAATTCAAGTCTAAATTAACTGAAAGGGTATGTTATGAAGTTATTGTTTAACGCTCTTATAAAATTCATATGCGGATTTTTGTTGGTAGGGGTGTTGATTTTTGTTCCCGCGGGAACGTTGGAATACCCTAACGGTTGGCTTTTCATCGGTTTCTTGTTTGCTCCGATGCTGATTTTGGGGGCGGTGTTACTGCTTAAGGCGCCCGATTTGCTGGAAAAACGTCTTGATGCCAAAGAAAAAGAATCCATTCAAAAAAGCGTTGTGGCGGTGTCTGGAATACTGTTTTTACTTGGCTTTATAATAGCCGGACTGGATTATCGTTTGACATGGTCTGACGTTCCGACATGGGCGGTAATTATTGCTTCGGTCATTATGCTTGTTGCATATGCTATGTATTCAGAGGTAATGCGCGAAAACACCTACCTTTCACGCACAATTAAGGTTGAGAAGGATCAAAAGGTAATTGATACGGGACTTTACGGAATTGTCAGACATCCCATGTACATGTCAACCGTTTTGCTGTTTTTGACTATTCCGATAGTGCTTGGTTCTTGGTATGCTCTCATTCCGTTTGCGTGTTATCCAATCATAATAGTAGTTCGTATCATCAACGAGGAAAAAGTTCTTGAGCTCGAATTGGAAGGGTATAACGAATACAAGAAAAAAGTAAAGTATAGACTTGTCCCGTTTGTGTGGTGAAGGTGCAGACCGGTGCAGCGATTTACGATGCGCCGACGGACCTGAGGGAATAGAAAAGGGCTACCTTGAGGGTAGCCCTTGGGGGGAGTTGACAAATTGGAATTTGATTATCAAGCGTGAAAAGGACATCTCGTTCCAATGCACTGATTGTTCTGTGCTGAATGTACGCACTTGATCTCACCAAGTTCCATTTCAACAGCGAGAAATTCTTTTGCAAACTCTACTGCTTTGATGATTGAAATATAGGAATCGCGCTTACAGCAACGTGGGCCGCCGACTTCACCGATCGCACCAAGGGCGGAGGATGTCATCTTGTTAGACAATCCCCACGCTTCATTTGCAAGAGGTGTTGAACCTGTTACAATAGACACAAACATTCCGGCACTCACGCCTGCACCACAAGCTCCCCAAAATCCACAAGCACCGCCGGGAACTTTCTTGCCTCGTGCCTGCATCTCAGAAAGTGCTTTTACAAGATCAATATCACCACCCGCGTTTTTATACGCAGTAAGTAATGCCGAGCCTACCATCACGTGATGCTCGGGACCGTGCATATGACAAAACGGCAGATCCATCATCTTTTGAATAATCTCGATGGGATTCTTTGAGGTTTCTGCAAGGCATACACCTATGATACTATCCATACCTTGTGTGTGGCATTCGTTGCATATGTAGTGACCGTTTTCGCAAGCGGTTTTACTATTTTCTTTTTTGTGGCAAATGGCACATTCCATCAGCTCGTCGTTTACTAAATATTTCAGCGGCGCACCACAGATTAAGCATTCGTCTTTCATAATTAACCTCAACAAATTCTTGTTTTCCGTTCACAGCTCAGTTATCGTGTCATCCCAATCGCGATACGCATTGTGAAACTCAGCAGGCTCTGCATCATCTGCGGCGTAACCAAGCGGAAGCATTGCGGTAACACGGATGTTTTCGGG
>JAZRDN010000036.1:0-25341 GCA_045660295.1 Eubacteriales bacterium | reverse complement strand
CCCCAAGCGGGGTGGTTGGGTGAGCAAGAGAAAACGCCACAGGTGGCGTTTTGTCGAAGCGATACCCCACAAAGCAAGAAGCCGAAGGAAGCGAGTCCCCGAGCGACGCGCGGCGACTATGCGACTGGGGTGGGCAGCGCGGGAGATGAAAGGCGAATGTGCTTTGCTGATTCGGCTTTTTCTGGTTTAAGGGATAAAATTTGAACGCGCGCCCAACCAACACCCCAAGCGGGGTGGTTGGGTGAGCAAGAGAAAACGCCACAGGTGGCGTTTTGTCGAAGCGATACCGCATAGGCAAGAGAGAATAATCTGAACCCGCCCTCAAGCCTGGATATTCCGCGCGTTATGGCGCTTGTCTCTCTTGCAAAGTCCATACTTGGCAGCGTTCGCAAGCACCAAAATCACACAAAAATTAAGGCTTGAGGGTCTACGAGTTTTGAAAGAGCAAATATTTAGGATAGGCGAGATAAATTTTCGCGGCAATATGAGGATATTGCAAGGAAATTTACCGAAGCATATACAAATATTTGCCTTCCAAAACCGAGTTCGTATTTGTTCCTCTTGCCTATGAATAAAAATGACGGTGCTGTCGCAAGCTGATTTGTGACAGCACCGAATTGCATAATCACATATACTGTAGTATATAACGACGCAATATATAACGATATTTTCCAACGAAAGGAAAACTTTATGGTTCTCGAAACAAAACAGACAATTGTAGCTTACCGCTGTCCCCATTGCGGTGCGGGCGTTATAAGCGCGGTGGGGATGTTCTCGCTTTCCGCCGACATGATAAAGCTCAAATGCGACTGCGGTCACAGTGAGCTTTCTATCGTTTACACGAACGATAAAAAGGTGCGCCTTTCGGTGCCCTGTATCATGTGCCCTAAACCCCACAATTTCGTTGTGAGTCAATCTATCTTCTTTGGCAGGGATCTGTTTGTAATTCCGTGCCCCTATTCCGACGTCAACGTCTGCTTTATGGGCGAGATGAACCACGTAAAGGCAGAGCTGGCGCGCACCGAGCTTCAGCTTTTGGATATGCTTGAGCAGAGTGGCGCCGCCGATTTTTCCGCGCTTCATAAGGACGAGGACGTTATAACCGATCCGCAGATATTGGAAATAATAATGTTCGTTATTCACGATCTGGACGCGGAAAATAAAATATACTGTAAGTGTGAAAACCGCGACGGAGAGTACGATTGCTCGGTCATGGAGGAGGGAATATTGGTGTTCTGTAAGAAATGCGGAGCGTCAAGAGTTATTCCCGTGGACAGTATGCTCGGCGCGCAAGCGTTTCTTGACTGCGACAGTCTGCGGTTGGAATAGTTACGACAAAATAAAACTGTATAAGAACCTTTTCGACATGGATGCATAGAATGGTAATGGAAAGGAAAAACTTTCCTAATCATCTATGGAGGAACTTATATATGAATAACTGCTTCTGCAATCTTTTTGACGATAACAATACTGTTTGGATCATCATAATCGCTCTCCTTATCCTTTTCTGCTGCTGCGGCTGATAACGCGAGCAAGGATGGCTTAAAACTTCGGGGCTGTTGCTGACAGCCCCGAAGTTTTCTTTTTTTGTATGTTTTGCTCGGCGTTTTTAACAAAAAAGCGAAAAAATGTTAAAAAAGTGGCAAAAAAGTATTTACAAGCAGAAAAAAAAGTGATATACTATATGTATGTACACACTTTTGTGGGTGCAAATAATAATTTATCTTTCGGAGGATTTCAAAATGAAAAAGTTTTTGGCTCTCCTTCTCGCGGCGATTCTTTGCCTTGGTCTCGTAGCTTGCGGCGGTTCGTCTGATACAGATGAGAAGGTAATCAAAATCGGTATTTTCGAACCCGCATCGGGTGCTAACGGCGCGGGCGGTAAGCAGGAGACACTTGGTATCAAGTACGCTAATTCTGTTTGCCCCACCATCGAGATCGGTGGCGAGACATACACTATCGAGCTTGTAGAGGTTGATAACCAGTCTGACGACGCTAAGGGTATCACAGCGGCTGCAGAGCTTGTAAGCAAGGGCGCGGCTGTTGTTCTCGGTTCTTACGGCTCCAGCGTTTCTATCGCGGCTTCTCCCACATTTGCTGAGGCAGGTCTTGCTGCTATCGGCGTAACATGTACAAACGCACAGGTTACCGCGGGTAACGATCACTACTTCCGTATTTGCTTCCTTGACGACTTCCAGGGCGCAGTTCTCGCTAACCGCGCATGGGCATCGGGCGCAAAGAAGGCTCACATCCTTGCTGAGCTTGGCAACGCTTACGACCTTGGTCTTCAGAAGAGCTTTACCGATACATTCGAGGCTCTCGGCGGAACAGTTACAGCTGATAACTACCCCGCAAATACAAGTGATTTCTCTGCATACATCGCAAAGGCTGTATCCGAGGGCGCAGAGGTTATCTTCGCTCCCACGTCTATCCAGTACGCACAGCTTATCATCCAGACCGCTGCTACTCAGGGCGTAACCATTCCCCTCATGGCAAGCGATACATGGGACAGTAACGTTATCCTTAACGCAGCTAAGGATACAAGCCTCAGCATAGAGGTTACGACCTTCTATCAGGAGGGCGGTAACGCTGACTTCGATGCAGGCTTCAAGGCTTGGCTCAATGCTAACCCCCAGATGCTTACAGATAACGGCGGCGACGACATCGTTGCGGCAGTTTCGGCAATGGGTTACGATGCTTACTTTACAGCTCTCGAGGCTATCAAGGCAGCAGGCTCGGGCGACCGCGCGGCTATCAAGGCAGCTCTTCCCGGCGTTGAGTACACAGGCGTAACAGGCGTTATCAAGTTCAAGGAAAGCGGCGACGCTGACCGTGAGGTTGCTTACATCAAGAAGGCAAACACCGAGACAGGCGCTTGGGAGTTTGTAACAGCACAGGGTATCAACTAATTATTAAGTTAATCCCGAACATATGGCACAACACCGATTTTTCGGTGTTGTGCCGCTATGCGTTTATAAAGCGGTCTGCTTTTAATGCCGATAAGTGACTTGTCGGTGTCAAAAACAGTCCGACAGGGCTTTGTTTAGTTTTTAATCCAAGGAAAGGTTGGTCAAAATATGGATTATATCTTGGCAGGAATATCCTCGGGCGGTCAGTACGCGCTTATCGCTATCGGATATACTATGGTTTACGGAATTTTGCGATTGATAAATTTCGCTCACGGTGACGTTTTCATGGTGGCGGGACTTCTCATGATTTACGCGACAACGGCAATGCCGCTCTATCTTTCGGTTCCTTTCGTGCTTGTGCTTACCGCGGTTATCGGATTTGTAATAGAGCGCGCGGCGTATAAGCCCCTGCGTTCCTCACCTCGTATGTCGGTAATGATCTCGGCTATCGGTGTGTCGTACCTTTTGCAGAACCTCGCGCTTTACATAACAGGCGGTCTTGCGAGAGTTTATCCCGCTATTCCGTGGCTTGCTGAGTCTATCACCGTGTTTGGCGCTACCACAAAGCGCGTTACGGTGGTAACGCCTATCCTTACGATAATTCTCGTTGTGGCACTGGTGGCACTCACCAAGTATACAAAGATAGGTATGGGTATGCGCGCGGTTTCCAAGGACTTTGAGACAAGCCAGCTTATGGGTATAAAGATAAACAGCGTTATCAGCGCTACCTTCGTTATCGGCTCGTTCCTTGCGGCGGTAGGCTCAGTGCTTTACTTCTCTAACTACGCGTCCGTAGTTCCCACCTCGGGAGCGCTTCCCGGTCTGCGCGCGTTCGTCGCGGCGGTCGTAGGCGGTATCGGCTCTATTCCCGGCGCGGTAGTGGGCGGATTTATTATCGGTATTTGCGAAAATCTTGTTAAATCTACCGATTACGCGATATTCTCCGACGCTTTCACTTTCCTTATCCTCATCGTTATTCTTTGCGTTAAGCCCACGGGTATCTTCGGTGAGAAGAACATCGACAAGGTATAAGTCGGAAAGGTAGGTTTTATATGCAGATTGAAAAGAAAAAGATAAATAAACACGCCTTGCTTAATATAGCGGCGTTCGTAGTACTTTTCGCGGTGCTCGCCATTGTTGACGCTACCTCGGAATCCTACGATATGATAGTAAAAGTCATCCAAAAGGTTTGCGTTTACGCTATCGTAGCGGTTTCCATGAACCTGCTCAACGGCTTTACGGGTCTGTTCTCGCTTGGCCAGGCGGGCTTCATGCTTCTTGGCGCTTACACCTGCGCTATATTCATTATCCCCACGGACGTGAGGGCTATGGTGTATAGCTTCTCGGGAAATCCGCTTATTACGGCGGAGCTTCCTCTGTTGGTGGCAATACTTCTTGGCGGTGTGGTCGCGGCAATTTTCGCTTTCCTTATCGGACTGCCTGTGCTTAAGCTCAAGAGCGACTATCTTGCTATCGCTACCCTCGGATTTGCCGAGATCGTGCGTACCCTTATCCAGTGGGATAAGCTGGGTGTTATAACTAACGGCTCTTTCCCCTTAAGCCGTCTTAAGACCTTTACGTCTACGCTTAAGAACGTTCCCGTGCTTAAGAATTTCTCTTACATAATGCCTTATTTTATCATCGCGGTAATATGTATACTTATCATCGTGCTTATGATACGCTCTACATACGGACGTTCCTTTAAAGCTATCAGAGACGATGAGATTGCCGCTGAGGCAATGGGTATCAACCTTGCAAGGCATAAGATGATAAGCTTTGTCGTAAGCTCGTTCTTTGCGGGCATCGGCGGTGCGCTTTTCGCTATCTTCCAGGGTTCTGTTTCGGCAACCCCCTTTACGTCGGCTATGACTTACGAGATATTGCTTATCGTCGTTATCGGCGGTATCGGCTCAATTACGGGCTCGGTAATCGGCTCCTTCCTCTTTATCGCTTCTTCGGAGTGGTGGCTCAGAGGTCTTGACAGCGGAAAGTTCCTCGGCATCGAGGCACCCGGTGTGCTTCGTAACGGATTCCGTCTGGTTGTGTTCTCGGTTATCATCATGGCGTTCGTGCTTTTCTTCAGAAAGGGTATCATGGGTACTCGCGAGTTCAGCGTAATGGGGATATGGAACAGTATCAAAAAGTGCTGCGCTAAGATTGCGGGACTTTTCTCTAAAAAGAAAGAATCGGAGGAAACAAAATGAAAAACATACTCCGTCTTGAAAATATAACCATGCAGTTTGGCGGCGTGGTCGCCGTCAATAACCTCTCTATGGAGGTAAACGAGGGTGAGATAATCTCGCTCATCGGTCCTAACGGCGCGGGCAAAACCACCGCGTTCAACGCTATCACAGGCGTTTACGAGGCTACCAACGGCAGAATTTCCTTTATGGATGAGATTCTTATTGAGAATCATCCCAAGGGAAAGATGAAAAAGCTCTACGCGGGCGAAAATAACGGAATGTACACCAATTCGGTTGTAAAAACGCCCGACAAAATAACAAAGCTGGGTATCGCGCGTACATTCCAGAATATCAGACTTTTCAAGACTATGACCGTGCTTGAAAACGTGCTTGTCGCAATGCATATGCGCCGTACCAGCAATCTTTTCACAGCTACCTTTATGCTCAACCGCAAGGAGGAGGCGGCTTTCCGCGAGGAGGCGCTGGAGCTTCTTCGTAAGGTCGGGCTCTACGAGCATAGAGACGAGCTTGCAACCTCGCTTCCTTACGGTAAGCAGAGACATCTCGAGATAGCGCGCGCGCTTGCCACAAAGCCTACGCTTCTGCTTCTTGATGAGCCTGCGGCAGGTATGAACCCTCAGGAAACAGAGGAGCTGACAAAGTTTATTCACGAGATAAGAGATAGCTTTAAGCTTACTATTCTCCTTATCGAACACCATATGAATCTGGTTATGGATATTTCGGATAGAATCTATGTTATCGACTTCGGTAAGCTGATAGCAAGCGGAGTGCCCTCCGAGATACAGTATAACCAGAAGGTTATCGACGCTTATTTGGGGGTGGCTGACGATGAGTAATATTCTTGAAATAAAAGACCTCGTCGTGTCCTACGGCGGAATTGAGGCGGTAAAGGGAATATCCTTTGACGTTTCCGAGGGAGAGATCGTTACCCTTATCGGCGCCAACGGCGCCGGCAAGAGCACCACTCTTAAGGCGATTTCGGGTCTTGTAAAGCCCAAGCACGCGTCTATCAAATTTGAAGGCAATGAGATTTGCGGAAAATCTCCCGACGCTATCGTAAAATCGGGTATCACACTTGTTCCCGAGGGTAGACGCGTTTTCCCCAACCTTACGGTTAAGGAAAATCTTAAGATAGGCGCGTATCTCCGTCACGATAGCCTTGATGAAGATTTCAAATACGTTTACGAGCTTTTCCCCAGACTTCGCGAACGCGAATGGCAGCTTGCGGGAACGCTTTCCGGCGGTGAGCAGCAGATGCTGGCGGTGGGACGCGCGCTTATGTCAAAGCCCAAATTTATTATGATGGATGAGCCGTCGCTTGGTCTTGCGCCCCTTGTGGTAAAGGGAATCTTCGATATTATCAAGACTATAAATAAAGAGGGCATCACAGTTCTTCTTATCGAGCAGAATGCGAATATGGCGCTTCAGGTGGCTCATAGTGCGTACGTTCTTGAGACGGGTAATATCACCATGTCGGGCACGGGCGCTGAGCTTCTCGCAGATAATAGAATAAGAGAGGCTTATCTCGGCAAGAGTAAGACTAAATAACAGGCAATTTTCCAAGGAAAGGATTTCTATAAACATGAAAAGAGATTTGATAAGAGCGCTTCATGAGAACATGAACGATTACGCCGACAAGACGGTAACGCTTGGCGGTTGGGTTCGCAGCGTGCGTACAAGCAAGGATTGCGGATTTATTGATTTGAATGACGGAAGCGCGCATAAGGGCGTGCAGGTGGTTTTTGAGAGGCAGTTTGTCTCCAATTTCACCGAGGTTGGCAAGCTTAACGTTGGCGCGGCTATCGTTGTCAAGGGTAAGCTGGTTCTTACTCCCGAAAATAAACAGCCCTTTGAGATAAAGGCTGAAAGCGTTGAGGTGGAGGGCGCTTCTACTCCCGACTATCCTCTCCAGAAGAAGGGTCACAGTGTTGAGTTCCTCAGAGAAATTGCTTATCTTCGCCCCAGAACCAACCTTTTCTCAGCTGTGTTCAGAGTCCGCAGTGAGGTTGCTTACGCTATTCACGAATTCTTCCATAACAGAGGCTTCGTGTACGTTCACACACCGCTTATCACGGCTTCCGACTGCGAGGGCGCGGGCGAAATGTTCAGGGTGACAACTCTTGATATGGAAAATCCCCCCAAGACCGAGGACGGAAAGATAGATTTCAGCAAGGATTTCTTCGGTAAGAGCACAAATCTTACAGTTTCGGGTCAGCTTGAGGGCGAGACCTATGCTATGGCGTTCGGTAACATCTATACCTTTGGTCCTACCTTCCGCGCTGAGAACTCCAATACCGCAAGACACGCGGCAGAGTTCTGGATGATAGAGCCCGAGATCGCGTTTGCCGACCTTAATGACAATATGCAGCTTGCGTGGGATATGATAAAGCATATCATCAACCACGTTCTGGAGAACTGTAAGCAGGAGCTTGCTTTCTTCAACAGCTTTGTTGATAAGACTCTCCTTGACAGACTTAACATGCTCGCCGCAAGCGATTATGAAAAGGTAACTTATACCGAGGCTGTGGATCTGCTTGTAAAGAGCGGACATCAGTTCCAGTACCCCGTATCCTGGGGCTGTGACCTTCAGACCGAGCACGAGAGATATCTCACCGAGGTTATCTATAAGAAGCCCGTGTTCGTTATCGACTATCCCAAGGAAATTAAGTCCTTCTATATGAGACTTAACGACGATAATAAGACCGTTGCCGCAATGGATCTTCTGGTTCCCGGCGTCGGTGAGATCATCGGCGGAAGCCAGCGTGAGGAGAGACTTGACGTTCTTCTTGCCCGCATGGAGGAGTGCGGACTTAAGGAGGAGGATTACTGGTGGTACGTAAACCTTCGCCGTTACGGCGGAACAAAGCACGCGGGCTACGGTCTCGGCTTTGAGCGTATTATCATGTACCTTACAGGCGTAGCGAATATCCGTGACGTAATTCCTTATCCCAGAACAGTGGGCAACGCGGAGTATTAATTTGTAAAAATCGCATAAGAAAAGCAGGTAACATGAGTTACCTGCTTTTTTGAATTTGTTATGTAATTTTTAGAATACCAATTGAACGAGCAACATGTAGCAAACCGTGCCGCCTGCTATTGAGAGAAGCATTTTTCTCTGCCACAGATGCAGGGCAACGACAACGACTATCGAGATAAGCTCGGGAAGTCCGTGGCTTCCGCCAATTATACTGACGTTTTTTAGGCAGTATATCACCAGCATGCCGAAAATCGCCGCGGGAAGCGCCTTGCCGAGATACTGTACGTATTTTGGGGTCTTGCGTTCTGGTGTGAATATGAGAAATGGCAGAAACCTCGTTGCCATAGTGCCGATAACGCAAATGGCAATGGTGATTATTTGTTGAGCTAAGGTCATCTGACTCATGATAATCCACCTGCCTTTTCAATGGGCTTGCGAAGCAAGGTGAGGAAGCAGAGAATAGTCAGCATTGTGGGCACGAGAAAGGAATCAGCTCCGAAAATCAGCAGACAAGCCACCGACGACAGCACGCCTATCATAGCGGTGTAGTGCTTTTTCTCCTTTAATAGCTGTTCAAGGAATATGACCACGAACATCGCCGTCATCACGAAGTCCAGACCCTCTGTGTTAAAGGTGATGAAATTGCCCAGTAGTCCGCCTATCGCCGCGCCGCTGACCCAGTACGTGTGGTTAAGAAGCGTGACGAAGAACATAAACCAGCTCTTGTCCACACCGTCGGGAATATGGGCTGAATAGTTTATCGAGAAGCTTTCGTCGCACATGCCGAATATGAGATAGAATTTTTTCCATCCCGTTCCCTTGTATTTTTCAAGCATGGAGATGCCGTAAAACAAGTGACGCGCCTGTATCATAATTGTTACAAGCAGAGTTTCCAGCGGCGCGAAAGCGCCCGCCAGCATGCTTGCTGCCACAAATTCCAGCGAGCCGCCGAATATGGTAAGCCCCATGAGCATGGGGTACAAAAAGCTGAAGCCGCTTACCTTCATAAGTATGCCGTAGGATATTCCCAAAAACCAGAAGCCTGCGAAAATCGGAATGGTTTTTGGAAAGGCGGCACGAAGGGCTTTTAATATGTATCTTTTGTTATTGTTGCGTGTTGGTTTCAATTTTTCAAATCCTTTTTGATTAAAACATGGAAAATAATGTCGGATATAAAGCAAAAATCAGCACAGAAAATCCGTGCTGGTTTTTGAAAGTGACCCCGCCGAGCCGTGTAGTTAAGAGAGAGAAACCCTGCCAAGCAAGGCGGTGTCCTGTCCTTCGCTTTACTGCTCCCAACGTCCGTATAAAAAGCGAGACAAGTCAATCGGTTAATATACGGGAGGTCTGCAAACCACGAGGGAACTCCGGACTCCTTTAATTCAGATGTCGGTTCCAATATGCTTAACTATCACGAACTAAGCAGGAAAAAAGTCAGTTAGGCGTTTTCGCCGTCTGCGTCATAGTCGATCTCTTCGGAAAAGAGGTCATCGAAATAGTCAGCCGCATCGTCGAACTCGTCGTCATCGTCGATAGACACGAGGATCTCCTCGCCGTCCTCGATCACCGACTTGAGAATGGTGTACTCACAGAATTCTCCATCCTGTTCCTCGTCCGCAGGAACAAAGGCGTAGTACTGAGTACCCTTAAGCTCGGCTTTTCCGATAAGCTCGAACTTAAGCTCGTTTCCGTCCTCGTCGGTCAGTGTATAGTATTCGTCGGCAGCAAAGTCCTCATTCAGAATATCGTTTTTATTTTCTTCCATTTTTATTACCTCCGTTTGTAATTTTTACATTATTATTTTACAATATAATTGCTTTCTTGTCAATGAGTTTACAAGATTTTTTTAGCGCTTTAGTCCTCAAAGTCCAGTATCTCCGACAAAATATAATTGCTTATGTACATTCCCTTGTCGCTAAAGGCGAGAAAATCGCCTTTTTTTATTACGTAGCCGTCCGCTGTATAGCTTTCGAGAGCCTTGCGATAGGGAAGCAGCTTTTCGCCGTATTCACCTTCAAGCGCAGTCATGTCGCAGCCTTCCTCAAGTCTCATGCCAAGCATTATTTTTTCGCACAAAATATCATGCTCCGATACAGTTTCATTGGTCTCGATGCGCTTTCCACTTGAATATTTTTCCATATCATAGGTGTTTGAAAAACGCCTGTTTCCGATACAGGAGTGCGCGGCAAGCCCCATGCCCAGATAGTCATCGCGCTTCCAGTATTTCAGGTTGTGGCGCGAATAATATTCGTTTCTCGCAAAGTTGCTTATCTCGTAGCGCTCAAAGCCATGGTCGGCAAGCCTTTTTACTGACGAGATGTACATCTCGTACTCGGTGTCCTCGTCGGGAAGCTTAAGCTCGGCGGCATGGCGCGCGAAATACGTGCCATCCTCGATTTTCAAGCCATAGAGCGAGACGTGCGTTGGCTCAAGCTCGCACACCTTGTCAATAGTGCGTGCAAGACTCTCTTTTGTCTGCGAGGGGATTCCGAACATTACGTCGGCGCTGATGTTCACAAAGCCCGCCGCCCTTGCGTCGGAGAAGGCTTTTTTTACGTCAGCCGATTTGTGAAGCCTGCCCAACAGGCGAAGCTCGCCGTCGTCCATGCTCTGTACCCCAAGACTCAAGCGGTTTATTCCGGCCTTGCGAAGCTCTTTAAAATATTCCATATCCGCAGTTGCGGGGTTGCACTCGGCGGTTATCTCGGCGCTTTTCGAGATGCTGAAGCAAGCGCTCAGCTTGTTGCAGACAGCTCCCAACTGCTCTGTCTTGAGCAGAGTAGGCGTACCGCCTCCGAAATATACCGTTGTAACATTATATTCAGCGTATTCCGCTTTATATTCCTCAATCTCGCTCATAAGCGCCGAAAGATATTTTTCAACCGTCTCGGGCTTTGGGTGAGGGAATGAGCAAAAGTCGCAGTAGCGGCATTTGCTTAAACAAAAGGGAATGTGAATATAGATACCTAATTCTTTTCTTGCTGTCATCTTCTGCGAGAGTTTCCGCCTACTATAATTAAAAGACGGAGAAGCTGCATAAGCGAAACCGCAAGCGCCGCAACGTATGTCATGGCGGCGGCAGAGAGAACCTTTTTAGCGTCTCCTACCTCGTCGCGCGACAGAACACCGCAGCTCTCTATGGCGTTTAGTGCGCGTGCGCTTGCGTTGAACTCCGTGGGGAGTGTTACAAGCTGAAAAATGGTGCTTGTGGCGAAGCACGCCACGCCGATATAAGCAAGGATAAGGAGTCCCGACGCTTCAAGCAAAAGTCCAAAAAGGATAAGAGGAAGCGCGAGCCTCGAAGCGAAGTTTGTGACAGGGATTATCGCCGAGCGTATCTTGATAGGGAGATAGCCCTTGGCGTGTTGAACCGCGTGTCCCGCCTCGTGTGCCGCAACGCCTATCGCCGCGGTTGAGGGGTTGTCGTGTACCGTCTCGGAAAGATATATAGTATTGTCGCGCGGATTGTAGTGGTCGGTGAGGCTTCCGCGCACGCGTTCTATCTTTACAGAATAAAGCCCGTTTGCGTCAAGCACTCTGCGCGCCGCCTCGGCACCTGTTATACCGCGCATAGAGCGCTTTTTTGAATATTTTTCAAAGGTACTGTTCACCCTGATGCTTGCAATTACCGAAAAAATAATCGCGGGCATAACCAGAACGATGTACCAGTAATCGTAAAACCAGAACATATTTGCTCCTTTAAAGGTTACCTATTGTACAATTAATTATTTTGTGTTTGCATGATAAGATCGCAAATGTCTCGCGCGGCATACTTGTTTATGATAGCCTTTTGCGCCTCGAGCATTTGCTCGCACTTCCACGGGTTACCCAGAAGATAAAGCGCCGCGGTTACAAGCTCATCGGGGCTTTCTCCGCAGAGCGACATGCCGTGCTCCTTGAAAAACCTTACGTTGCTTTCCTCCCAACCGGGGATCGGCGACGTGTGTATCAGCGGAATACCCTTTACCGCCGCCTCGGTGGTCGAAAGTCCGCCGGGCTTTGTAAAGAGAATGTCGCAAGCGTCCATGTAAAGGCTCACCTCGGTGGTGTAGTCAAGCACGGTAAGTCTGCTGTCTGTACCGTAGGCAGAGCGAAGCTCGGATTTCATCTTTTCGTTGTTTCCGCCCATAACCACCACGTGGGTGTCATCCGGAATCTTTTCAAGCAGAGTGCCGATAAGAGACATGTTGTCGCCAAAGCCCATGCTTCCCGTCATGACCAAGAGTATCTTTCCTTCCATGGGAAGTCCGAGTCTGCGGCGAGCTTCGTCCTTTTCGGTCTTTACCAGAAATTTATCCGATACGGGAATACCTGTGGGTATAAGCTTTTCACACTCTATTCCGTTTTCGCTAAACTCGCTCGTAAGGTCTTGGTGAGGGATAAAATACCCGTCAACGTCGGTGTCCTTGAGAAATAGCGGGTAGGCATAGTCTGTGGCTATAAAGAACGTGCGTATTTTGGGGGCGTGCTTTTTCTTTATCCGTGTAAGCGCCTCGGAAGGGAATACGTGAGGCATTATCACAGTATCATAACCGTTTTCGATTATGTATTTGTATATGTCTCCCGCATAAGTAGCGTTTGCTATATAGCAGGGTGAGGGCTTGACGGGGCTTTCGTCGATTTTTTCGGCAGCCTTGTAGCCCATGGCGTATATTTTAGGCGCGTGGACAGCGCATTTTGAGTGTATCTTGCTTACCACGTCGGAGGCAAATTCGGAGCTGAAGGCGAGGGTATCAAGCATCTCGCACTCGATTCCGCGTGCCGTAAGCTCGGCTATTATCGCTTGACCCGCGGAATTGTGTCCTTGCCCCGTATTGCATGATAATATCAGTGCTTTCATGGGTTTAACTCCTTTAATTTAACTTATTTAACGTAGTCAAACTCGAAGTCGTAAATAGAAACGGTATCTCCGTCGTGACAGCCCTGCGCCTCAAGCTTTTCAAAAACGCCCGCCCGCATAAGAGTATGCTGGAAGTAGTTAAGAGATTCGTAGTCGTCAAAGTTTATACGTCCCATGATATTGTATATCCAATCGCCCTCGACGATGAACTTGCCGTCCTCACGGCGGATAACGATATCCTCCGCGTCTGGCGCGATGGCGTCGTCTACGAGAATCTCGCTTTCGTAAACAGTTATGGGCGGAAGCAGGCGCAAGCGCTCTCCAACCTCGTAGGTGAGCTTTTTGAGTCCGTCACCCGTCATTGCCGAGACGTAGAAAAGCTCCCAGCCGTTTTCGTCAACAAAGTTTTCGAATTTTTCAAGGTCAACGCGCTCGGGGTCAAACATGTCGTACTTGTTAGCCACGATTATCTGCGGACGAGAGGCGAGCTCGGGGCTGTAACGCTCAAGCTCGGAATTTATGGATTTTATGTCCTCGATGGGGTCTCTGTATTCGGTGGAAGCAATATCAACCACATGAAGAAGCAGACGGCATCTGTCAACGTGACGGAGAAAAGCGTGTCCAAGTCCCGCGCCGTCAGCCGCACCCTCGATAAGTCCGGGAATGTCGGCGGCAACAAAGCCGCTTTCGTCACCCGTGGAGACCACGCCGAGGTTGGGCGAGAGGGTAGTGAAGTGATAGTCGGCTATCTTGGGACGCGCCGAGCTTATCTTTGCCAGAATAGAGGATTTTCCTACGCTGGGGTATCCGATGAGTCCAACGTCGGCTATCATCTTAAGCTCAAGAATGACCTCTTTTTCCTCGCCCTTCGTGCCGTTTTTGGCAAACATGGGAGTCTGGCGTGTTGGTGTGGCGAAATGGCGGTTGCCAAAGCCTCCGCGGCCGCCTCGGCAGCATATAAAGTCCTCGCCGTCGTTCTGTGACATGTCGTGGATTATCTTGCCGCTTTCAACCTCCTTGATAAGCGTCCCGGGGGGGACGAGAATAACCGTGTCGGGGGCGGTTACGCCGTGGCGCTTTGCGCCCTCGCCGTTGCCGCCGTTTTCGGCAATGAATTTTCTTTTGTATCTGAACGCGAGCAGGGTGTTAGAGCCCTCGTCAACACGGAAAACTATGTTTCCGCCGTGTCCGCCGTCGCCGCCGTCAGGACCGCCGTGGGATACATATTTTTCGCGTCTGAAGGAAACCGCGCCATTACCGCCGTTTCCTGCTCTGACATATATCTTTATATTATCAACAAACATATCGGTTTATTCCTTTCCTAATATTGTTTTGTCCCTTTATACGCTCTCGTCGCCCTTCATTCGGATAATAATGCGGATAGGAGTACCCGAAAATCCGAAGGTGTCACGCAGGCAGTTTTCAATGTATCTCTGGTAAGAGAAGTGGAAAAGCTCGGCGTTGTTGCAGAAAATAACGAATGTGGGGGGCGCTACCGAGATCTGTGTCATGTAGTATATCTTGAGTCTGCGACCCTTGTCGGTAGGCGGCTGAACGCGCATGGTCGCCTCGCCGAGAACCTCGTTGAGCATACCTGTGGAGATACGCATGGTAGACTGGTTGTATACGTATTTTATGCGCTCAAAAAGCGTCTCAACACGCTGTCCTGTCTTTGCCGAAACGTAGACTATGGGCGCGTAGGGCATGTAGGCAAGCTCTGTGCGAATACGCTCGTTGAAGTTGTTTACGGTAGAGTTGTCCTTTTCTATAGAGTCCCACTTGTTGACAACGATTATAGTTGGTTTGCCGGCCTCGTGGGCGATACCCGCGATCTTGGTATCCTGATCTGTGATACCCGTGCTCGCGTCTATCATCAGCAGGCAAACGTCGGCGCGCTCAACCGCCATGTTGGCGCGGAGAACGCTGTATTTTTCTATCTTGTCGTCGATCTTTGACTGACGGCGTATTCCCGCGGTGTCGATAAAGGTGAATTTGCCGTGCTCGTTCTCAAAGGGCGTGTCCACCGCGTCGCGAGTCGTGCCCGCTATGTTCGATACGATAAGGCGCTCGTCACCCAGAATCTTGTTTATGATAGAGGATTTGCCCGCGTTGGGCTTTCCGATAACCGCTACCTTGATAGAGTCGTCGTCCTCGTTGTCTGTCTCGTTTTCGGGAAGATGGGCGATGACCGAGTCAAGCAGGTCGCCGCTTCCGCTTCCGTGGATAGAGGATACGGCTATGGGCTCCTCCTCAAAGCCAAGCTCGTAGAATTCGTAGAATTCAAAGGGAACCTGACCAACTCTGTCGCACTTGTTGATACAGGGGATAATGGGCTTGCCGCTCTTTTTTAGCATGGTGGCGATATCCCTGTCATCGGCGGTGAGTCCCGTGCGAACGTCGCACATAAAGATTATAACGTCGGCGGTGTCGATAGCGAGCTGTGCCTGAAAACGCATCTGCTTGAGAATGATATCGTCGGTCTTGGGCTCGATACCTCCCGTGTCGATTACAACAAGCTTTCTACCTGCCCAGTCACATTCGCCGTAAATGCGGTCGCGCGTAACTCCGGGGGTGTCCTCCACTATCGAGCGGCGCTCGCCTATAAGTTTATTGAATAACGTGCTTTTGCCCACGTTGGGTCTGCCTACTATGGCTATGATAGGTTTTGACATGTCGTTTTTCTCCTTTCGCTTGAAAAGATCATATTATTTCCTGTCCTAATATCGAGGCGAGTAATTCGGCGCCGTCGTTTTTGTTAAAGGTTATTTTTACGCCTCCAAGCCTTTGCGAAAGCGTGTCGGGGGTCATTCCGCAGAGGAACAGGTCTCCCTCTGCGCGGAGAGTGTTGGCGGAGAGCAACAGCTCGTCGCCAAGCTCAAGCCCCTTTAGCTGGTCGGCAAGGTCAACGCCTGTAAGCAATCCCGAGACCGTGATGCTTTCTCCGAAAAAGTGATTTATAATTTTATATACGTTTACCTTTAAGCCCTCTACTCGGCTCTCTGCCAGAAGCGCCAGCCTCTTGATGTGACCGTACGCCGCAACGCCGGTGGCTATCGAAACGCATCTGGGCGCGTCAAGACTCGCTTTTTCCAGCGTGTCCGGATAAAAGTCGAGCTCAGAGGAGAATTCTTCCTCAAGTGACCTTAACATTCCCACGCCGTTTTCTATCTGCGCGTAGTCCTCGTAATAATCCTCGTCTGGAATTTCGATGCCGCTCTTTATGTAGAGCTCGTCCGCGCAGTAAAACAACCGCGTGCCGTGCTTCTTTTTGCACTCGTCGCCGAATTTGTTGACCTGCGCTATGACCTCGGCGCACTCCTCGGGAGTAAACGCCTCCAAATGATAAAGCCCGTCTCTGAATTTCGTCAGCCCCGCAGGAACTATCGAACAGCTCGACAGAGCGGGGAACAGCTTTTCAAGGTCGCGCATGGAGCGGTCAAGCTCAGCCTTGTCGTTTACGTTTTTACAAAGAACTATCTGCGCGCATACGGTGATGCCCGCCTCGCTGAAGCGGTCAAGATAGGAAAGAACCTTGCCCGCGTTTTTGTTTTTCATCATGCTCACCCGCAGTTCGGGGTTGGTGGTGTGCACCGATACGTTTACCGGAGAAATATGCATTTTGATAATGCGGTCAACGTCCTTATCCGAGAGGTTTGTCATGGTGATGTAATTCCCGTGGAGAAATGATAGACGCGAGTCGTCGTCCTTGAAATAGAGAGTTTCGCGCATACCGTCGGGAAGCTGGTCTATAAAGCAGAAGATGCACTTGTTGCGGCAGGAGTGCTTTTTGTCCATAAGCGGCGTTTCAAACTCAAGTCCGATGTCGTCGTATTCGCCTTTTTTTATTTGAGCTGAAAAGGTCGTGCCGTTTCTTGAAAGCTCGAGAGTGACGTGGGTGTCGGCAAGATAAAAACGGTAGTCCAGAACGTCGTTTATTTCATTCCCGTTTATCGACAGCAGAATATCGCCGTCGGATATCCCCACCTTTTCGGCGCGTGAATTACGCAAAACCGAACAGATAGTAACCATTTGAAAGCTCCTTTCGCAAAAAATCAGCTCTCCGCTTTCCGCCGCACGGCGGAAAATAGACATAGCCAATTATATAATATCACAAATTTGTGAATTTTTCAATGGGTAAAATGAAATATTTGGAATTTTGGAGATGTTCGCACCAAGGAAGCCCGTATCCCGCCTGCGGAGCAATTGGTCTGTGCCCGATTGATTGCAACACATAGCGCTATGCGTGCCACTCGTCGGTCAAACACCGACTTGTTGGCTTGGGGAGCGTTGTTGCGTGCCTCAATTCTAATTTTGTGGAGCGTTTTGGGAAGGGACCCAAACGCTTGCGGGAGCTATTCCTTCGTTAGCGAATCAAACGCCACGAGTAGTTGATGCAAACAAACGATAGAGCACAGACCAAAATAAATTAGCCCCGACAGAAAAGTTTTTTGCGGAGCTTTTTTTCAAAAAAGCGACACCCTAATCAAAAACTAACTAATACTACCGACTCTTTTTCTTGACCTCTGTTACTTTGTTTTCTGGTTGGGGATTGCTCTTGCCCTGCGCGTTTTTCTCCCAGTAGGGCGAGGTGTTGCCCTCGGGAATTCCTTTTTGGTTGTCTATTTCGGGGTTTGAGAGGTCATTGGGGCGGTCGCCGTTGGAATTGGCGAAGCCACAGTAATGGTCGTGGGAATAACCGAGACAGCCGTGAGAATGGAGAATATCGGTGTCGCACTCCTCGGCGTCACTGTGGCAGTCAAAGCCGTTGCGCGCTCGCTCGTGGTCGTCGGGGTCTCCGTTGCATTCGCAAAAATTTTCGTAGGTGTTGTCAGTGCCGTCACAAGCGCATTTCTCGGAGACCGCAGAGGAAAGCGACTTGCCTTTTTCTTTCATTTTTTTCATTGAGCAAACAGTTACCGTAGCCGCCGCGCCCAGTATCATACCGAGAATCAGCGCGCCGCCGCATGATATACCGCTATTCATCTTGTTGTCAAACATTTTAGCGCATTTTTTTGAACAAAACATAATAAAAAACCTTTCCTTTTCGATTTTTCTTTTTTAGTATACCCTAAAAAAAGCGAGCAATTCGGCAGTCCAAACATAAAACAAATATGTTTCCAAAAATTGTTTTTGAATTTTCTGTTGCAATTTTTTGAATAATATGGTACAATGTAAAAAAATATTTGCTGGGAGACGACTATGGAAAACGAACAGATATATAACGAGATACCTTATGGCAAGGGCGTAAAGCACTATAACACGCAAAAGCCGCCGATGAGGCAGTACGTTCGCTTTTGGACAACGCTGATATTTATTTTGAGTAAGATACTTACTGTCGGTCAGAAATATAAAATCGAAAAAATTAACATGGAGGGCGTAAAGCCGCCGTACATAATGCTTAACAACCATATGTATTTCGTGGACTTTTACCTCAATTCCATGGCTACCTACCCTCATAACGTCTACAACATCGCAAACGTGGACGGATATTACCGCCGCCCATTTCTTATGGAGCTTATCGGCTGTATGTGTAAGCGTAAATTCACCACCGATTCAGGCCTTGTTTCCTCAATAGAAAAGGTTCTGTTCAAGTATAAGGGAATCATGTCCATGTATCCCGAGGCGAGATATTCGCCCGTTGGAACAACGGCGATTCTGCCTACTTCTATGGGTCAGCTCGTCAAGAAAATGAATGTTCCCGTGGTGGTTTTCCTGCATCACGGCAACTATTTGCATACTCCATTCTGGAACTACCGCAAAAAGCGCAAGGTTCCGCTCTATACCACAATGGAGTGCGTGCTTAAGCCCGAGGATATCGAAAAAATGTCGGCTTCCGAAATTCAGGATTTCCTTACAAAAGCCATGCAGTACAACGAGTATAAATGGCAAAAGGAGCAGGGAATACGTATCACAGAGCCCTTCCGCGCCGAGGGACTTCATAAGATACTTTACCAGTGCCCCCATTGTATGACCGAAAGCAAAATGGAGAGCGAGGGCATCGAACTCCGTTGTAAGGCTTGCGGCAGAGTCTGGGAAATGGATGAGCTTGGCGAGCTTCACGCAAAAGAGGGCGAGACCGAGTTTACGCATATCCCCGATTGGTTTGAATGGGAGCGCGCCAACGTCCGCCGTGAGATAGACGAGGGCAGATACCACTTTGAGGACGAGGTGGATATCTTCTCGCTTCCGTCATGCATGCGATTCAGACATATCGGAAAGGGTAAGCTGACTCACGATTACAGCGGATTTACCGTTGAGGGCGAATATAACGGCAAAAAATACCGTGTTCATAGGTCGGTGGCGGGAATGTACGGACTCCACATCGAGTACGATTATTGTTACGTGCGCCCCGAGGATTGCGTGGATATTTCCACGTCAAACGACTCTATCTATTGCTATCCTACCAAGAACGACGTGGTGACAAAGCTCTCCTTTGCCACCGAGGAGCTTTATAAGCACAAAATGGAGGAGCGCGCACGCCGCCGCGCCGAAAGGGCGAAGGCAAAAGCCGAGCAGAGCGAAGCGCAGAATGTGAATTGAATAATAGGGGCTGAGTTGCAACTCAGCCCCATTTTGTCTATTTCCTCGCCAGATACTTCCTCATATCAATGGCGCAGGCAACGAGAATTATAAGTCCCTTTATGACGTACTGCATGTTGGAGTCGATTCCAAGAAAGGTAAGCCCGACAAAGATGATCCTCAATAAAAGAACGCCCATGATGACTCCGCGAATCTTTCCGATACCACCAACAAATGACACACCGCCTATAACGCAGGCGGCTATGGCGTCAAGCTCGTAATTCAGACCCGTAGCGGCGCTGTTCGAGCCTATTCTCGCCGCCTCTATAAAGCCCGTGATGCCGTACATTATGCCTGCCAGCACGAAAACAAGGATTATGGTGCGTGTGACGTTGACTCCCGATACGTTTGCCGCCTCGGGATTTGAGCCTACCGCAAACATGTTCTTGCCAAAAACCGTTTTGTTCCAGATAAACCACATAAGCAATGTTATCGCCAGCGAATAGAGTACGTAATTGGGAATAGATGTGCTTCCGATCCGCAAAAAGCTGCCGTTGATAAAGTTGGTGTAACCCACGTCAAGTCCCGAGATAGACTGTCCGTTGTTGGTGCCCTGCATAAGGTAAATGAGAAGCGCGCCGTAGGTTATAAGCTGAGTTGCGAGCGTTACGATAAACGGGTGAAGATTGAATTTCGCCGTGCAGAAGCCGTTCACAAAGCCAACTGCCGCGCCTATGGCGATAACCGCGAGAAATACGGCGAAAATAGGGAGCGTGGGTAGATTTGGAAACATTTTGCCCGCGTAACCGCTCGCCTGTAAAAGCGACGCGGCGATACAAGCGGTAACTCCCACTATACGCCCTGCCGAAAGGTCTGTACCCATGAGAATGATGCACCCCGCTATGCCCAGCGCTATGGGCAGATTTGCCGCCGAGAGCGAAATAATGTTCACCACAGATGACAGCGAAAGAAAACGTGGGTCGTAAAGCGTAATCCCTATAATTGCGGCGAAAAGAAGAATATATAACAGATTGTTTATGAAAAACTCGCGCAGAGTCCTGTTCCTTTCCTCGGCGCTTGCGGCTTTGAAGCCTTTAAAACGCCTTTTTAAATTGAATTTTTCGGGCATATATTCCTCCTGTTATAAAAATTTCGCGGCGAGAGTCATTATTTCCTCTTGGGTCGTGTCCGCCGCCTTTACCTCACCCGCTATATGTCCCCCCGACATAACTATTATTCGGTCGCAGACTCCGAGAAGCTCGGGCATTTCGCTTGATACCATTATTACCGATTTGCCCTCGGCGGCAAGATTTATTATAAGCTGATAAATTTCGTATTTTGCGCCCACGTCAATGCCTCTCGTGGGCTCGTCGAGAAGCAGAAACGATGGGCTTGTCAATAGCCAGCGGGCAAGAATTACCTTTTGCTGATTTCCGCCCGAAAGCGAGCGGATCTTCGTGGCGCGAGAGGGTGTTTTCACCCGCATTGTGGCAATACCCCAATCGGTGTCGCGCCTCATTTTTTTGGCGCTTAGCGCAATACCGCCCACGCGGTATTTTTTGATGTTTGATATCACAGTGTTTGACGTGATGTCAAGAATAGAGAATATTCCCGTGGCGCGCCGTTCCTCGGTGATAAGCGCAAATCCGTTTTTTATAGCCTGGCGAGGATTTGAGTTGCTTATCTCCTTGCCGTGCGCTACTATCTTGCCCCCGCTTTTGGAAAGCAGACCGAACAGAGTCTCAAGAAGCTCGGTGCGCCCCGAGCCGTCAAGCCCCGCCACACCCACTATCTCGCCCTCGCGCACGTTAAACGTCAAGTCCTTTACGCACGCGTAACGCGCGCTGAGCCCCTCTACCTCAAGCACGGTTTTGCCTATTTTGTTGGTCTTTGGCGGGAATCGGTTCGTAAGCTCGCGCCCAACCATCAGACGTATTATCTTGTCAATGGTCAGATTTTCGCATTTCTCGGTGGCTATGTGCTTTCCGTCGCGCATTATCGTCACCTCGTCGGATATTTTCAATATTTCTTCCATTTTGTGCGAGATATAAATTATTCCGCACCCTCGGTCACGGAGCTTGCGGATTATCTTGAAAAGCTGCTCGACCTCGCGGTCGTTCAAGGACGAGGTGGGCTCGTCAAGCACGATTATTTTGGAGTTGTAGGATACCGCCTTGGCTATTTCCGCCATCTGCCTTTGAGAGACCGACATGTCACCCATTATCGCGCGTGGGTCGGCGGTTATTTCAAGCCCGTCAAAAAGCTCTTTGGTCTTTTGTAGCATTTCCTTCTCAAGCGTGTAAAAGCCGAAGCGTGTGGGGTAACGCCCAAGCCATATGTTGTCTGCCACGCTCCGCTTCAATGCTTGGTTGAGCTCCTGATGCACCATTGCCACGCCGGTCTCAAGCGCTTCCTTGGGGTTTTTGGGGCTTATCCTTTTGCCGTCAAGAAAAATTTCTCCGCTGTCACAGGAATATATTCCGAAAAGGCATTTCATAAGCGTTGATTTGCCTGCGCCGTTCTCGCCCATCAGCGCGTGAACGCTTCCGTGTCTTATGTTTAACGAAACTCGGTCAAGCGCCCTAACACCTGGGAATTCCTTGCTTATTTCCTTCATTTCCAAAAGATATTTTTCTTCCATTTTACACTCCTTTATGTTCTTTCGGAAGCGTGCCGCCAATGGCGGCACGCTTTTGGCGCTACTCGCCCAAATATACCGAGTAAGATATGCGAAGCTTGTCCGAGTCGGTGTCTATGGTGTAGTCGTCCTCCATGTCGTCAAAGAGTGAGTCGCCGTCAAAGGCGTTGTCGATGACCTTGAGAATAGCTTCAGCCATTGCCGCACCGTCCTGATTTATCGTCCCCGCCATTTTGCCCGCTTTGATAAGCTCACGCGCCGCGGGCGTGGCGTCAACGCCGAAAACGGGAATCGTCACCGAGCCGTCAGCACCCGTGTTGTAGCCCGCGGCGTTAAGCGCCGAGATAGCGCCCTCAGCCATGCCGTCGTTGTTGCAGATTATAAGCTCTACCATGTTCTTATTGGCTACGCTATACGAAGAAAGAATTGTATTCATATAGTCGTTTGCCGCCTGTGCCGACCACTTGCCCTCGCGGTCAAGCAGATATTTGTCGGGGTTCGCGCGGTCGTAAAATTCAAGTGCGGGTAGTCCTGCCGCTTCTAATTTGGCGTTGGCGTTTTTGACCGAATATTCGGTGCGGTATATTGCCTCGTAGTTGCCCTTTTCGCCCATGAACATGACGTAGGATATCTTTCCGTCGCCGTTAAGGTCGACCGACTCAAAATTTTTCACCACGTAATCGCCTATCATGTCACCCTGCATATATCCCGCCTCGGCTGAGTCTGTTCCTATGAAAACACAGTTGTCGTAGCTGTTTACCGCCTCGCCCGACACCTCGCGGTTAAAGAATATAACGGGAATTCCCGCGTTTCTGGCAAGAGAGATGATTCCGCTTGCCGCATCGTCCGAACCCGTGGTGACGATGTTAACGACCAAGAGCTTCGCGCCCTTTGTGATGGCGGTTTGCACCTGC
This sequence comes from Eubacteriales bacterium, assembly GCA_045660295.1. GTDB lineage: Bacteria > Bacillota > Clostridia > Oscillospirales > CAG-272 > RGIG8775. The sequence goes on along the minus strand of JAZRDN010000036.1, from coordinate 2,340 downwards.
TCGGTCTGGGTTGTCTGACTGTTGTTGCTGTCGTAATCCTGATAGGATATTCCCGCTCTCTTAAGCGCGTTGTCAAGTGCCGAGCGCACCGTGGAGATGTAGGTGTCACTGTAAGAATAGTAAAAAACGTGAACATCGGCGTTCTGCCTTCTCGCGCACCCCGAGAACGAGCATAATATTAATATAGTAATCAAAAGGATACTGACGGATTTTTTCATAATATTCTGTTCTCCCTTATAGCTAAATATTTTCGTATAAAATAATTGTGCCACAAAATTTTTGTTGTATGCGTAAAATATTTTATTGGCTTTGCGGCAAAATAAAATTTTTTGTGTTGATTTTTTCTTTCAAATATGGTAAAATTAAAAAAACAGGCAAAGGAGATTTTTACCGTGGCAAGAAGAAAGAAAAAGTCGCCGCCGTTGTTGGTGATTGTTATAATTATTATCGCCGCTGTGCTTTATTCGCAGTTCGGCGGAGAGCTTGGCGGCACAGAACGGGCGGTCGAGGTCGTTGACGGAACGATAGAGGTGCACGTTATAGACGTTGGGCAGGCTGACGCGATACTTATCAGAGCCGAGGGGGGAAATATCCTTTTTGATTCGGGCGACCTTGATACAAAGGATGCGCTTAGGGCGTATCTTGAGGAGGTGGGCGTTGCCGAGATAGAGTACGCTGTGTTTACCCACCCACATGCCGACCATATCGGCGGAGCTGACGTTGTGCTTCAATCCTTTGACGTACATAACGTTATCATGCCCGTGACCGACGAGGGCGATACTCCTACTACGGCGGTGTACAACCGCATGATTTCCGCTATCGAGGCTGATGAGACTATTAACGCAATTATGGCTGAGCCCGATGCTGAATATGCGGTGGGAGACGTTAAGATGAAAATTCTCGCGCCCAACTCTGATGATTATTCGGACCTCAATAACTATAGCGTGGTCGTGAGAGTTGACTTTGGCGCAACCTCGTTTATGCTTACGGGTGACGCCGAGGACGTTTCCGAGGAGGAAATGCTCGCAAGATATCCCGCAAGCGAGCTTAAATGCACGTTTTATAAGGCGGCGCATCATGGCGCTAAGGAGTCCAACACCCCCGAGTTTCTTGCGGCGGTCTCTCCCGAGATTGTCGCTATCTCTTGCGGAGAGGGCAACAGCTACGGACATCCTCACGCCGAGACTATGGCAAGATTTGAGGACGTAGGAGCGACTGTTTACAGAACCGACCTGCTCGGTACACTGAAATTTACAAGTGACGGAACTACAATAACTAAGGTTGATTGATTTTTGCAGTTTCGGAAGCACGCTTCCGAAACTGCGTTTTTGGAGGATTTATGAGGATTTTGATTACGGGTGGCTCGCGTGGTATAGGCGCTGAGTGCGTCAGAAGATTCACCGCTGAGGGGAATGCCGTTTCTTTCATATATAATAATAGTGATGAACAGGCGGGGGTGCTTTCGCGCGAAACTGGGGCGATTCCTATAAAAGCCGATGTGGCCGACCCCACCGCAATTAAACTCGCTGTCACCGCCGCGGCGGCGAAAATGGGCGGAATAGACGTGCTCATCAATAACGCGGGCGTCTCGCTTATCAAGCTCTTTACCGACGTTGACGACGAGGAGCTCCAACGTGTGTTTAACGTTAATCTCGTGGGCGCTGCGGTTGCCGCGCGCGAGGTTGCTAAGTTCATGCTAAGGGAGCATTTTGGAAGGATTATAAACATCGGCTCTGTCTGGGGCAGGGTGGGCGCGTCCTGCGAGGCGGTCTATTCGGCTTCCAAGGCAGGGCTTGAGGGGCTTACCAAGGCACTCGCCAAGGAGCTTGGGCCGTCGGGTATTACAGTGAACTGCATCGAGCCCGGCGTAATAGATACCGAAATGAATTCCGAACTCGATGAGGAAACTCTGCGCGCGCTTTGCGACGAAACACCGCTTTGCCGTATCGGAAAGACAAGCGACGTCGCTGACGCCGTGCTCTGGCTCGCGTCGGAAAAGGCAAGTTTTGTGACGGGTCAGATCATCGGAATTGACGGCGGATTCGGACTTTGAAAAAATACTAAAAAAATTTGAAAAAAAGTATTGACAAAAAACAATCAATGTGATATAATACACAGGCTGTCCAAAAACGGACAGCCTAAAATATCGCAAATTTCCTCAAAAAAACCTCAAAAAAGTTAAAAAACTTTGAAAAAAGGTATTGACAAAGGAAAACGATTGTGATATAATAACAAAGCTGTCGCGAAAACGGGGCAGTGAAACGGTCATTGAAAATTGAACAACGAAGAGAGAAGTACAAGCATAATAAGTATGTGCGAGAACGGAACTCGAAAATTTCT
>JAZRDN010000035.1:0-69487 GCA_045660295.1 Eubacteriales bacterium | reverse complement strand
TGAGCGGAGGGAGTGTTTACGAGAATACGGCAGGTTCTCATTCTTGCCTCGTACGCGGCAAGCTTTTCCTTTTGTGTGATCTCGTTGATGTAGAGCGAGGCGGTATGACCGAAGCCGCCGTCCTCAACAAGCTTATCAGCCTTGTCAAGCGCTTCCTCGAAGGTCTTTGCGCGGTACATAGCAAGTACGGGAGAGAGCTTCTCGTGCGCAAACTCCTCGGAGAGCTCTACGCTCTCGACCTCACCGATGAGGATCTTCGTGCCTGCGGGAACGGTAACGCCTGCAAGCTCTGCGATTTTAGCCGCCTTCTGTCCTACGATCTTCGCGTTCAGAGCGCCGTTGATGATGATGGTCTTACGAACCTTTTCGGTTTCCATGGGATCGAGGAAGTAGCAGCCTCTTGCGGCAAACTCAGCCTTTACCGCGTCATAAATAGACTCAAGAACGATAACCGACTGCTCGGATGCGCAAATCATACCGTTATCAAAGGTCTTCGAGTGAATAATCGAGTTAACAGCGAGGAGGATATCTGCGCTGTCGTCGATGATTGCGGGAGTGTTACCTGCGCCAACACCGAGGGCCGGCTTGCCGGAGGAGTAAGCAGCCTTAACCATTCCGGGGCCGCCGGTTGCAAGGATAATATCTGCTTCCTTCATTACGGTATTGGTCATATCAAGAGAAGGAACGTCGATCCAATCAATGATTCCCTCAGGTGCGCCTGCCGCTTCTGCTGCTTCAAGAATGAGCTTTGCCGCTGCAATCGTTGCATTCTTTGCGCGGGGGTGAGGGCTGATAATAATGGCGTTGCGAGTCTTGAGTGCGAGCAAGCACTTGAAGATTGCGGTGGAAGTGGGGTTAGTCGTGGGAATAACAGCGGCAACAACGCCGATAGGCTCTGCGATCTTTCTGATACCGAAAGCCTTGTCCTCCTCGATTACTCCACAGGTCTTGGTTTCCTTATAAGCATTGTAAATATATTCGGCAGCGTAGTGGTTCTTTATTACCTTATCCTCTACGATACCCATTCCGGTTTCCTCAACCGCGAGCTTTGCAAGAGAGATTCTTGCCTTGTCTGCGGCAGATGCCGCTGCCAAGAAGATCTTGTCAACCTGCTCCTGAGTGTAGGTTGCGAAAACCTTCTGTGCCGCTCTTACACGAGCGAGCGCGCCCTGCAGTGCTTCTACACTGTCCACGATTTCATAAGTCTTGGGTTCCATTTTATATGTCCTCCTAAAAATTATTTACTGTTTGGAATTTGGTTTGGCATAAGCCTCACCCGAGTTCGTTAATATTTTAACATACTTTTTCGCGTTTGGGAATTATTAAAATGTTATATCGGTATTATACGTTTCGATATAACCCGTTTTCTGACAAAAAAAGCAGCTCCGTCATAGCAACGGAACTGCTTTTTATACCTATTTAATATATTTTCGTCTCGATTCGCAAAGCGCTGTAATAAACTCATTATCAAGCTTTGTAAGCTTATAGCCCTTATGATATATCAAAATATCCTTGTACGTCTTTTTGTTGCCCTCGAAAACTCGCTGAACAAGATTATATCTGTCAAGTATTTTCTGCGAAGCGGGAGATACCCACATAAAGGTTCTCGGATTTTCAGATAAAAGGTCGAACTGACTTGCTCTCTCAAACACGAAAATTCTTTGTCCGATATTGTCGGGAAGCTCCTCTCTGAATACCTTTGACATTGAAAGCGAGGGAACGTAATGATCGGCGTGGGCAATCTCAATATAGGACGAGAGATCCTCATAGGTAATCGTTTCCTTCTCAGCGAGAGGGTTATCTTTGCTCATAATCAGAACGTATGAAAATTCGGCAACCATCTCATAGCAAAGTCCTTTTTCCTCAAGCATCGATTTATAATACTTATCGTAGCTCTCGGCATATCTTATAATTCCAAGCTTGTATTCATTTGTGAGAATCTTGTTGATCGTTTTCTTTGAGTTGGTTTCCTTATAGTATATCTCCACATCCGCATCGCCGATAGACTTTGAAAATTCGGCAAATGCCGCGGATATGTAGCACGCGCGCGGAACCGATATAGAAAACTTGCGCTTCTTGTGAGAGCCGTCACGGTAGGACTGCTCGATTTTTTCAATGCGGTGAAGAATGTCGCGCGCATAGTCCATAAACTCTTCCCCGTCGGGAGTGAGCACCATACCCTTTGCGCTTCTCTGGAATATCGTAATTCCGAGGTCGGCTTCCAGATCCTTAATTGAACGGCTGAGATTGGGCTGCGCTATCATAAGCGTTTCCGCCGCCTTATTTAACGAGCCGAGCCTTGCCACCTCAATAGCGTATTTCATATGCAGTATATTCATAAACAAGCCCCTCCTCCGTTGGCAATATAATGCTTACTTATATATTTTATCATAAAACTCCGAATAAATCAAGCGGTGTTCGACAGATTTCCGAAACAGCGAAGTTTTTGTCAAAAAATAATATTTTAACAGTATCCACTCTTCCTGTGGTGTTTGGAAAAATCGAACAACGAAAAGCCCACAGACTTGGTGTATCATCAAGGACACAACGCCTACCTTCGCATCTATTTCACGATTTTAAGAATTGGAAAGTTCCATAAAAGTTCCATAGTTGAAGGCTGAATTGAGGCTAAATAAGGCATAAAAGAAGAGCGGTCGTGTGACCGCTCTTTGTGGCTTTAAAGCCTTATGTTTATTAGGTTTATCTTATGCCTTGAAGTATCTGTTAAGAAGTCCCTCAAGAGCCTTGCCGTGTTAAGAATATCCTATTGAATTTGATACTTCTTTTTAAATCCACAGTTACGACATCTGTAGGACATCGTGTAATGCCCCAATGAACGCCCAAACAATTTATTGAATGGCCAACTCACAAAGCTAAGGCGAATACGCCCCCAAGGAGTGGGAATGCCCGCTTTAAAAGGATTCACATCCTCTCTCCATGGGCCAGACCTATGGCATTTGGGACATTTATTTGGAATGTAAGACATTTCTTGAAATTATTTGCCGAAGTATCTGTTAAGCAGACCCTCAAGAGCCTTGCCGTGACGAGCTTCGTCGCGAGCCATTTCATGTACTGTGTCGTGGATAGCGTCAAGTCCGTTCTTCTTTGCGCAGGACGCAAGGTCGAACTTACCTGCGGTAGCACCGTACTCGCAGTCAACTCTCCATGCAAGGTTATCCTTGGTTGTAGCCTTCATGTTAGGCTCAAGCGTGCTGCCAAGAAGCTCAGCAAACTTTGCGGCGTGCTCAGCTTCCTCATAAGCTGCCTTTTCCCAGTAGAGACCGATCTCGGGATATCCCTCGCGGTGCGCGATGCGTGCCATGCAGAGGTACATACCAACCTCGGAGCACTCGCCGTGGAAGTTAGCCATAAGCTGCTCAAGGATATAAGCCTTATCCTCATCGGAAATATCGGGGTTATTCTTTACGGTCTTTTCATAAATACCGAACTCATGCTCAGCCGCGAGAGCTGTGTTTTCCATCACCTTGAACTTAGTTCCGGGAACCTTACATACGGGGCAAGCAAATCCCTCGGGAAGCTCTCCCTCATGAACGTAACCGCATACGGGGCATACATACTTTTTCATAATAATTTCCTCCTGAAATATGTAATGTTTTTAATTTTTATATTACCGACGCTATGGTTATATTCTCCAGTCTCGCGACCAGATCGTTATTTATAGCATCGAATATTCTGTGTATCTTGCAAGCGCTTTTGTTCTCGCCCTGCTTTGAGCAAATATGCTCGTGAAACAGGCACTTTGATATCGCTATCTCGCCATCAATAAGCTCGATTACATCCTTAAGAGTGATATCCTCAGCACTTCCGGCAAGCCGATAACCGCCGCTTGCTCCCTTTTGGGACGACACAAGCTCTCCGAGGACCAGCTTTCTGAGAATCTTAAGAGCGAACCTTTGTGTCACTCCCGCTTCATCGGCTATCGTGTTAGCGTCTAAAATACTGTCGTGCGATGCGAGCAGTGCCACTATACGCAAGGCGTAATCCGCCTCCTGTGTTATTCTCAAATTTATCGCCTCCTCATTGTATACCTTTTCGGTACACATTGATTATACACTATTACCCTGCCTTTGTCAATAGCTTTTTTAAAAATTATTCGATATTTTTTATTCCATTGCCGTAAAAGACTGTTTTCAAAGCAAATAAAAGGCAAAAAAGAGCTTACAAGACTTCATTTCCAAACATTTCAAGAAAAAATATTGACAAAAATACGATTTAACGATATAATTATCATGTAGCGTTTTTACGAAAGGAGACTACTATGAAAACTACTACAACAAACATCAAGCTCGCCACAATTTCCGACGTCCGCGATTTTGTAAACGCGGTTGCGGCTTTCGAGGACGAAATCGATCTTCAGTCGGGTCGTTACATCGTTGACGGCAAATCCATCATGGGTATTTTCAGCCTTGATCTGCTCTCTCCCATCAGGCTTACTGTTTATTCCGACAAGCCCGAGGAGCTCCTCACAAAAATCGAAAGATTTATCGTTAAGTAATCAGATCATAATACGGTATGTTACACGTCCGCCTTGTTTTTCGCGCCCTATGATGCCAAGCTGCTCAAGGGCGCGGAGACCTGCGGACACTCCTTTTTTTTGCAGACCCGTAGCTTTTTCAAACTCCTTTATGCGGAACTCGCGAGGCAGCTTTTCGGGCAGCAAAAACGCGGCAAGCGCTTCCCTGCTGTCAAGGGTGACTATATCGACCAGCTCTTTGGGTATGCGGTCGATTTTGGTCGCCTTTATTTTTTTCTCCGCGCCGAGTCCGTCAAGAAGCTTATATTCATCAACGTCAAGAAACACAAGCTTAAACTCCATGCGCGAAAAATCTATAATCGGGGCTATCCACATAAGCTCACGCAAAAACTTTGCTTTCGGTCTGCCCGGCGTGACTCGGCGAGGCTCGCCCATGTCACCGCTTTCGGCATTCACCCATATCATGCGGCGCTTAGCGTTCATAGGGCAAACAACTGTTATTTTTTTGTCGGTATCCTCAAGGTATGAGGATATTTTCTTTTTCAACGGGTAAAATCCGCCTGTCTGTATCTCGAATATCCTATCGTCGGTGGCGGCATCGGCTACAAAGCGCCCCTCCTTCACCTCGTGACGACTCTCGTCCTCGCAAAAAAACTTTTTGAGAACGAGGTGGATTATCTTTTCATTATACGTGCCTATACCGCTACGCTCATGAACTCGGTTTATTATATCTCGGCAAATTTCGGAAAATCTGCCTTTTTCTGCATCGGTTATCATAATATCTCCTTTTTCGGAAAGTATGAAAAAAGCCGGTTTTACATATATTATAACTATTATAGCACATCAAGTACCAATCGCGCAAGATTAAAATTTGGTTTTTCAAATCAAATTTGTTACACATTAAAAGCATACTGCGTGCAAACATTAATATTGCGCAAGCAACAATTTTAACAAGGAAGACAAGCGATGAAATTATCGAAAAAAAGGATTTTCAAAACCGTTTCGGTGCTTACTTTGTCACTTCTTATCTTACTTGTCGGCATCCTCGGGGTATACGACTATATAATTCCCGACAACGTATCTTATTTTGAGGGCGATGAGCTTCCGGTATTTTTATATGCCGAAGCATCGTCCTTAAAGTTTGATAACAGAGATGATATATCCTGCGCCGAATACAGACTTTTTGATTTTTTACCGCTGAAAACGGTTGGGCTGACCTCTTATTATAAGGATACCAAGCTCATTCCGGGCGGCATGCCCTTTGGCGTTAAATTTTTTACCGACGGACTCATGGTAGCGGGCTTTTGCGACGTTGAGACAGACGCGGGCGAGGTAAATCCAGCTAAGGACGCAGGGCTCAGACTCCACGACATTATCACCCACATCAACGGCAAAGCGGTGGGCGGCACAAGCTCATTAAGCGATGCTATAGACGCGTCGCGCGGATCCGAAATAACGCTTACCTATATGCGTGAGGGCAGCTCGCACGATGTCAAGGTCACTCCCATAAAAAGCCACGGCGACGGAAAATACAAAACCGGAATTATGATACGCGACAGCGGAGCGGGCATAGGCACGGTCAGCTTTATCGTACCCGAAAGCGGAGTTTTTGCGGGACTCGGACACGGGATCTGTGACACCGAGACAGGCTCGCTTATCCCCATGCGTCGCGGCGCGGTGGTAGACGTAACTATCAGCGGAATTGAAAAGGGTCTCAGCGGCGCTCCGGGTGAAATAAAAGGATTTTTCAAACAGACAAAGCTCGGCTCAATGATACAAAACACAGATTGCGGAGTGTTCGGCGTGTTTACCGAGCCGCTCGCCAATCCCCTCTCCGAGGCTCTGCCGATAGGACTCAAGGGAGAGCTTAAAGAGGGCGAAGCGACTATCTATTGCACGCTTGACGATACGGGTATGCACGCCTATACCGTATGCATATCGGACATCAACAAAAACGCCGACGGCGGCAAGTGCTTCAACGTCAAGGTTACAGACCCCGCCCTTCTTGAAAAGACAGGCGGTATCATTCAGGGAATGAGCGGCTCTCCCATTATCCAAAACGGCAAACTGGTCGGCGCGGTGACGCACGTTCTGGTCAACGACCCGACGAGGGGATACGGCATATTTATTGAGAATATGCTGAATCAAATAGGTGAGCTTGAGGGGTAAAGCAAAGCGAAAAGCGCACGGCAAATAAGAAAAAGGCAATATCATTCCGAAAATCGGGTAATATTGCCTTTTTTACAGGATATGTTTTTTTGCCGCGCCGGGAGTGACACCGGTTTTCTTTTTGAAAAAGCGGATAAAGTAACTCACGTCATCAAACCCGCATCTTGCGGCTATTTCCGCCACGGTATAATACCCGTAGGTCAGGTACTCTTTAGCGTGCTGTACACGAATTGTGTCACGATATTGAAGAGGAGACTCGGTATAAATTTTTTTCCATTCCCTTCTGAAATTGGTCACACTCATATCCGAAAGATATGCCAATTTCGCCAAGCTTATATCGCCATCGAAATGCTGTTCTATATATTCCTTAGCGGGTGCCAATCGGCGGTATGACTCGGTATTCTTTTGGTCAACACAAGAAAAATACAAAAGGAAGAGCAGCTCATAAAGACATCCCACAGCCAGCATCTCATAGCCTACTTTTTTTCGGCTCCATATGCCTACCAGCTTTTTGAATACCGACTCAAGCTGCCCCGTATTACTGTCCTTTAAAAGGCAGTAGGGCTTGTCAAGCTCTTCCGGTCGGGATTCGCTCTCGTATATATCAAAATTGACCGTATAATGAATAAATTCTTTATCGGTTATGACCGAATACGCCGTGTAGGGTGAGATAAAAAGCGCTTGCCCGTCCGATAAGGCGACACGTTCCCCCGAATGGAATCTGAATTCGACATTTCCCGAAATGGAGTATATCACTCCATAGGATTTTCTGCCGTCGGGGTATTCGCATTTATGCGTCCTGCACATGGTGCATTTATGAGCAATATGTACCTTTTTTATATTCACGTAAAAATTGTTTGAAAACAACATTCATCACCCTATTCCTCGGCGCAAATTATCTTACTCGCCGTAGGAAATATTATACCATATACACTTTTAATTTGTCAATGCAAAATGAGCAGATTGTCCTATAAATGGGCAAATTTTCGCTTGAAATGTCTGTCATATTATGCTAACATAAAATTAAATAAACTTAAATCCGACAGGAGAAAGATAATGTTTCGAAATATTACGCTTGAAATGAGTCTTAAACCCTTTAAGCAAACCGACGATGAGTATATAAGAAACGTCTGCGCGCAGATCTTTTCGCAATGGCGTCCGCTTTTGAAGGAAAGAGAAAGCATATCTGTCATGCTTTGGACAAGCGACGGAAGCGAAATTCTCGATTACGCGGGAAGACTTGAAGACGAATTTGAATGGGGGCGCTTTTGGGGCACGGCTAACAAGCCGTTCTTAGCGGAAGACGAACCGCTTGAGACCTCGCTTCACGCCCGCACACACTCATACCTGAAAAACGCACCAAAAATGACCTATGCTATTCTCAAAAAGATAGTGTCTACCTTGAAGGACGAGGGAAAAAAGGCATTTCCCGATGCAATCATCCGTGTTGGAGAAACCTTTGATATAGGTCCCGAATTTACAAAATCGGATTTCAAATACAACCGACACCAAGAAATATGCTCGGGCACTGTACTTGACGGTGAGTTTGGTTTTGTTGACGCAACGGCACTGCTTGACGCAGACACACGCGAATACGCGGCATATCCTCACGGAATCCCGCAAGACACCCCGTTTGGCGTTTTTCTGGGCAAGCAATCGGAAATTTTCCTTGCAGATATGGGATTTGATTATCTTTGGCTTTCAAACGGTCTCGGCTTCAGCGCAAATCCGTGGGATAAAACGGGAAAGATATTTGACGGCGAAAAATACTATCCCGAAAAGCTTACCGAAACCAAAGCAAACGTCTTTAAATTCTGGAAGCTGTTCAGAGAAAATTGCTCGTTCCCCCTCGAAACAAGAGGAACAAACAATTCGGTGGGCATAGACTACGCAAGCGACGGAGTTCCGCTTTACGACATCTATAATGCCGATTTGGATATCACCGCGCCGCCAAACTCTCCTTGGGCGGCATTGAACGACAACTATGGACTGGAAGTAATGGGGCACATGACAAGAATATGCGAGCTTCCAAACGAAAGATTTCCGTTCAGATATTACATTCACGACCCATGGTGGTTGAACTCCCCCTGGTACGACCGATACGACGGCTCGCCCTGTGACATCTATCTGCCAATGGCGATTACACGCATAAACGCTGAGGGCGAGGTTGAGTCGGCAAACTCCTTGAATATTCTTGCCATAGACAACTCACACGGTAATATGCCCGACAATTGCGTAAACGAGCCTCTCCCGCATCTGTTAAAAGCCGAAAAGAACGCCGCAGATTCCCCTGCCCCGCTTGTGTGGGTATATCCAATGCGCGAGTATACCACCTCGGATGACGCATCAACGCTAAAAGAAATGAATCTCGGTGACAACTACATATGCGATGCCATAAACGAAGGCTTTCCGCTTTGCACGGTAGTTTCTACGGATAATTTTTTGAAGCACAGCGAGTTGCTGTACAAAAACAGCATTTTGATATCACCCGTACCCGAAAACACAAATGTACTTGACAGGCTTACCGCCTTTGGGGAGCATGGTATAAACGTGATAATGTACGGCACAAGCGAAAAGCTCAACACGGTTAAAGCTTTTAAAGGGCTTACAAAAATCGACGTTGAGAAAAGCCCGAGCGATATAAGAACGGCTTTGGCACCTCTTGGATATGAAATTGATTTTTCCAAAAAAGAGGAGACTGTAAAGCCCCCCACGATGGCTATTTCCCGACGGGACAACGCCCTTATTTTCTCGGTTTACAACTCCAACACAACCACCGACGCTAAATTCAGATTTCCACTCGGAGCGCCTATTCTCATCGGTTGTGACGCTGAAATGATACAAGGCAAGTCGGCATACCGATTCAGCCGCGGTGAGCAAAGAGAATGCCGTGCGTATGTAGAGCAGGAAAGCGGATTTGTAACCTGCCGCGAGGCTCCTCCTGTAAACGCACGTTACAGACGCGCCATACGTTTAAGCGGACTTAAAGACGCCACCGTTCGCCTTTTCCCCGAAAAGGGTTGCGAGTGCGCTGTTTCAACAGCAACATTCACCAAATTCACCCCCGAGTACGACAGCCGCTTTAAGCTCGTCACAGATGAAAACGGAACCTATCTTCTTGGCGAGCACATAAACGGACTTATCCACTTTTTGATAGGACACAAAAACACACTTTAAAAAACTAAGGCAATATCATTCCACAAAGGTTTGATATTGCCTTTATTTATCATTGCAAAGCGCGGCGAGTTCGGCAACCGATATTTCGTTTTGGGTGAACTCGGCGGAAATTTTTTCAAGTGCCGGGGGCTATGAGGCGCAAATGCGCGTCTGGCACGTACGCCTTTTTATATTCGCTATGGATTTGAAAAATAATGTCGTAGACCGCTCTGATAGCCGCCACCTGCATAAACTCGCTTTGTGTGCGCCATTCCCTTTCGGCGGCTTTGAAGGCTTTTAATAACAGAAAAAATCTGACTCCAATGAGTCAGATTTTTTCACGCTATCAAGTTGCGGACAAAATCAAATACTAAGAAAAACGGCAACAAATACGAAAGGAACAGAAGAATATCAATCAAAACACCCTTGGCACTTGTTTTTTGAGCGCGCGATTTCACGTAAACTGTCAAAAGCAGGACAAAAGCAACCACGGCAAGGGCGCCAACAAGGATACTCAACGGAAGAATTACGGGGTGCTTGTCGGGCGAGGTCATAATAAAGCAGGAAGCGAAAAGCAAAGCACAGTAAAAGAAAAGCGAAGCGCACGCCGATAGGCTAAGCGCGATGCCGCTTGTTTTAAGCGCACAATGCTCTTTGACGGCTTTTGAAAAGAGCAAGCAGAACAGACCGCACAAAACAGTAGACAGAGAAAGAGTTATGAAAGAAGGGAGAACTCCGTCCCAAAACGCCCCCGTTATCATTATAACCGTAGGTCCGTCAGCGCCGCCGATTATACCCACAGACTCATTCTTTGACGCCCCCAAAACTCCGGACGGCACAAGGACGCATATCAAAAGCACTACCGCGCTTATGCTCAATATTATTGCGGCTCTTTTTTTCATTTTTATCACTCCAATCTGTGTTTCAATTATAACACACCCACCAAACAAAGTCAACAGTTCGGGGCTTTATTCCGAATACAACACCGCCTTAAGGCTAAAAATAACCGTGATATCATTTTTCAAAAAGGCGGTTATCATGTCAAAAAAGCTATCATTTACTCTCTGCGCGCTGTACGCAGGTGTCGTCATTGCTGTCTGGACAGCGTTTTTGTTTTTACCCACCAAGGATTTTTCGGTCACCGAAAACAGGATTCTGGCACAAACGCCCGAATTATCGGCAGGCTCTCTGCTTGACGGGAGCTACACCAAGGGCTTTTCGGATTTTTGCGCCGACCAATTTCCTTTGCGCACTTCCCTGCTGACGCTTAATTCGTCATACGAATTGGGCTTGGGAAAGTTAGAGAGCAACGGCGTTATGCTCGCCCAAAACAAAAATCTCGTAAAGAGACTGGAATACGCCGAGCTTGATATGCTAAAGGCAAATCTGGCGGCAATTGATGCCATTCGAGACAAAGCGGAAATCTACGGCGTTGACTCGGTGTTTTTCTGCGCTCCGCGCGCCGAGGACGTGCTTGAATACTTCTGCCCCGCGCCTTTCGCAAGCGGCGAAAAAGAGTGGGCGCTGACAGAACAGCACAACGCCGCAACCGCAACCGAGCTTTTGAGGAAAAAAGCCGAGGCAGGAGAGTATGTTTTTTACAAGACCGACCACCATTGGACTACACTCGGCGCTTATTACGCCTACCGCGAGCTTGGCAACTCTCTGGGTTACACGCCCTATCCCCTCTCGGATTTTGAAGCCGAGACGGTAAGCGACTCATTTTTCGGCACGTCGTATTCGGCATCGCTGTTCCCCACCGCCACCCCCGACAAAATCACCGCCATGAGGTATGACGGCGATGGCGAAATAACCGTGAGCGACGTGAGCACGGGCAAAAAATCGTGGATTTACGACACCTCGGCGCTTAAGGGAAGCTCACAGTACGACTTTTTTCTCGGCGGCAACAAGGCGCATCTCCGCATAGAAAGCGGCGGCAAACCGAGGCTTGCCGTAATAAAAGACAGCTTTGCCAACTCGCTTATTCCCTTTCTCGCGCGCCACTACGACATTGACCTCATTGATCCACGATATCTCCGTCAGCCGCTTGCGGAAATTCTTATTCCTCTATACGAGCAAAAAGAAAAGCCGACCTTGCTCCTGCTATTCGGAATCGACACACTTACGGGAGACGTAGGACTCAAAAAAACAATAAAATCAATTAAATTTTTCTAAAGGTCTTGTCGAAACACAAAAAATATGATACAATGACTTTGTACACTTTTTTTGTGAAAGGACTTTTACAATGAACATTAACCAGCTTCGTTCCGCTATAAAGAGCGGAAGCATAAACAACACACTTATCGAGCTTTACGGAGAGGCTAACGTAGCCAAGCAGACCGAGAGATATCTCTCTGCCATAGACGAGTTCGAAAAGCTCTACGGGGCACTTGAGAACGTGGAAATATTCTCTGTTTCGGGCAGAAGCGAGATTTCGGGAAACCATACAGACCACAACCACGGCAGAGTTATTGCCGCTTCTATCGACCTTGACATAATCGCGGTTGCCGCAAAGCTTGACGGCAGTGTTATCAAGGTAAAATCCGAGGGCTTCTCTGAGGATACAGTTGATTTTGAAAAATACAACGCTCCCGACGAAAAACTCTTCGGCACGTCTAAATCCATAATCGCAGGTATGTGCCGCGGATTTACTAACAACGGTCACAAGATAGGCGGCTTCTGCGCTTACACCACATCCAGCGTTCTTAAGGGCTCGGGTCTTTCTTCCTCGGCGGCGTTTGAGGACATGATAGGAAATATTCTCAACCACATGTACAACGACGGAAGCGTTGACAACGTTGAAATAGCAAAGCTCTCCCAGTACGCCGAGAACGTATTCTTCGGCAAGCCCTGCGGACTTATGGATCAGGTTGCCTGCGCTTGCGGCGGTATCGTTGCTATCGATTTCAAGGACACAAAAGAGCCTGCTATCGAAAAGCTTGATTTTGACATCACAGCCGCGGGATACAATCTCTGTATCGTAAGCACGGGCGGAAATCACGCCGACCTTACCGACGACTACGCCTCTGTTCCCGCTGAAATGAAGAGCGTTGCCGCTCACTTCGGCAAGAGCGTTCTTCGCGAGCTTGACGCGGCGACTGTGGCAAAAGAGATTCCTGTTTTGCGTGAAAAGCTTGGCGACAGAGCTATTCTCCGCGCATTCCACTTCTTCAACGAGAACGAGCGAGTTTACAATCAGACAAACGCTCTCAAGTCGGGCGACCTTGACGCATTCTTTGACGGAGTAAAGAGCTCGGGACGCTCCTCGTTCTGCTATCTCCAAAACGTATACACCACCAAGAACGTATCCGAGCAGGGACTCTCGCTGGCGCTTTGCCTTGCCGAGGGCTATCTTGCCGACAAAAAGGCGGCTTGGCGCGTGCACGGCGGTGGATTTGCGGGCACTATTCAGGCATTCGTTCCTGCCGCTGACGCAGAGAGCTTCCGTGCGATAATGGATGCGGCGTTCGGCGAGGGCTCGTGCATCATTCTCCGCATCAGACCCCGCGGAGCCATCAAGGTTATATAAATGAAACCAAAATTCAATTTCGGACTTGCGGGCGGTCTTGTCTGCCTTACACTGTTAGCTATACTGATTTTCAGAGCCATGAAGGAGCTGAGCGTGGGCGCTTACATAGCGGTTATCGTGATTTACAGCGTAATCACGCTTTCGGCGGCTGTATGGTATATACTTTACAACCGCGGCTTGGCAGGCACAAAGCTCACCTCAGACATGCTCCCCAAGGAGTGGAGCGCAGAGCAGAAAAAGGAATTTATGGACAATTACACGGCACGCCGTCAAAAATCCAAAAAGGCGCTTCTTATCCTCATTCCAATGATAGCCACCTTTTTCCTTGAGGTGCTTGACATCTACGTCCTGCAAGGTATTCTTTCCTATTTACAAAAATGAAGATAATATCACTGTACTCAGGCTCGAAGGGCAATTCCACGCTGATATCGGCGGGCGGAGCTAACATTCTCATAGACGCGGGAAAAAGCGCACTGAGGCTGACCAAGGCACTTGCCCAGGTGGGGCTTACCCCCGCCGACATCGACGCTATTTTCATAACCCACGAGCATTCCGACCATATATCGGCACTTGAAAATCTTTTAAAAAAGCACCCTATTCCGGTACACATCACCGAACGTTCGGCACAAAAGCTGATTTCGCTTGGCTTGCCGCACGTCACCGAAAACATAATCACTCACACTCCGCTTTTTAACGAGCAGATAAAAGGACTCTGCGTCTCGTCATTTCCAACACCACACGACAGCATGTCCAGCGTGGGATATCACATAAGCTTTGAGGAGAACGGCAAGCGGCGTGAGATAGGCTTTGCTACCGACATCGGCTATGTCACCGACGAGATTTTGGCGGGACTTATGGGGTGCGAATCGGTAGTGCTGGAAGCCAATCACGATGTGGAGATGTTAAAAAACGGAAGCTATCCCTACGACCTAAAAAAGCGTATTCTCGGCAGGCGCGGACATCTGTGCAACACCGATTGCGCTCTGCTTTCGGCAAAGCTTGTGGAAAGTGGCACAAAAAATATTCTTTTAGCGCACATCAGCGAGGAAAACAACACCCCCGAGCTCGCCTACGACGAGGTCTCGGCGGTCATCGGTGACCCCGAGTTCAATCTTGCGGTTGCCGATCAGTTTGAAGTAACCAAGCTCGTGTGCGAAACGGAGGGGCAATGTTAGGCATTAAAATAATTTCGGTCGGCTCGTTAAAGGAGAGCTATCTCAAGGACGCCATTGCCGAATATTCCAAGCGACTTTCGTCATTTTGCAGCCTTGAAATAATCGAGCTTAAAGAATACAAGCTCCCCGAAAACCCGTCGGAAAGCGACATAAACCGCGCTCTCGCAGACGAGGCAGAGAGGATAACCAAGGCGATTCCGCAAAAGGCATATAAAATCGCTATGTGCGTTGAGGGCAAGCAGTTTTCCTCGGAGGAGCTTGCCGCAAAAATTGAGGAAACGGCGCAAACAAGCGGTTGCATCTGCCTTATTATCGGAAGCTCGCACGGCATAGACGCGTCGCTCAAGGCGGCTTGCGACCTCAAATTATCGGTATCCAAGCTCACATTTCCCCACCAGCTCATGCGCGTGATGCTGCTTGAGATAATCTACCGCGCGCTGAACATTATCAAGGGAACAAAATATCACAAGTAACAAAGTAAAGGAATCATCATGAACGCAAAAGACCTTAAGGGAAATCTTTTCCTGTTAGTGGCAACTATTATCTGGGGATGCACCTTTGTGGCGCAGGACATTGCCGCAGAGATAATCGGTCCCTTTGAATTTCAAGCCGTGCGCACGCTTATCGGTGCGATAGTGCTTATCCCGGTCATTCTCGCTACGGACGGAATAAAAAAGTCCAACGGCACCTACTTAAAGCCGACGAAAGCCGAGAACAAACACCTTGTTATCGGCGGTCTTGTATGCGGCTTTTGCCACTGTATAGCGGCTTGTCTCCAGCAAGGCGGCATGGCGCTTGGCACAGATCCCGGCAAGGCAGGCTTTATCACGGCTATGTACATAATCTTCGTACCGATAATCGGGCTTCTTCTCAAAAAGAAGATACAACCGCACATATACGCATGTATCGTGCTCGCTATAGCGGGGCTCTATCTGCTCTGCGTGGGCACCGAGAGCTTTTCGGTGAAATTCAGCGACATAGTAACGCTTCTCTGCGCGGTAGCCTTCGCCTTCCATATTCTTTCGGTGGACCATTTCGTTCAAAAATCCGATTGCGTAAAGCTTTCTTGCCTGCAATTCGTTTTTTCGGGGCTGCTCGCATGTGTTATGACGTTTATTTTTGAGGGTGGCTTCCACCCCGACCTTATCATTAAGGTCATTGGTCCTATCCTTTTCGCGGGCGTGCTCTCCTGCGGTGTGGCTTACACTTTTCAGGTCATTGGACAGAAGCTTTCGTCATCGACCACGGTTGCTTCGCTTATCATGAGCTTTGAGTCGGTTGTAGCGACCGTAGCGGGAGCGATAATCCTCGGTCAGATGATGTCGGGACGCGAACTTGTGGGATGTGTGTTAATGTTCATCGCAATCATTCTTTCGCAAATTGACATAAAACTTTTAAAACACTAATGGATAAGGAGAAATGGCAATGAAAAAACTTATATCTCTGCTACTTGCGACCCTAATGTTGCTTTGTCTACTTACTGCATGTAATCCTGATGCTGAAGAAATTGATTGGATTAATATTAGGCTCGGTTATGTACTTCCAGAACCCCAGTCTAACCTTATGAAAATCGTTTCCAATGACGACGATGATTTGTTAGTGTACGTTTATAAAATTTCTCAAAACCAATATTTAGAGTATCAACGTTGGTGCGAACAGGAAAAAGGATTTGACATTGAAGTTGAAGCTTTAAGTAATTCTTTCTATGCGTATAACGGAGAAGGATATTATCTGTCGCTCTATTACAATGATAGCCAAGACCAACTGCACATTACATTAAAGGCTCCCATTCCTATGGAAACATTTGTCTTGCCTGCTTATGCTGTTACTGGTGGGCTTCCTGTTCCGGAATCTAAGGTCGGTTATTTCAACTGGCAGAACGAAAAAGGTTTCTTCCTTTATGTTGGTGAGACAACCAAGGATACCTATATGCTCTATAAAGGGGCTTGTGTCGCCGCAGGCTTTACTATAGACTCCTACGAATATGACACGGTATATTCCGCAACGAATGTCGAGGGCTATAAGGTTTCTTTAAATTATGAGGGGTTTAACACTTTTTCTATGGAGTTCAGAGTTCCCGAAAGTAACAACGAAAAGCCTGACCACATCGAGGAGAGTGGCGGAACAGAGTATACATTGGATTATTCTGACGCCGCTTCTTTTGAGGCTGCACTTAACGAGGGAGAAAATGTTAAGGGTGCAATTGTTCAATTTGATGTGAATGAATACAAACCAAATTCAGTGTTGGGGATTAACTGTTGGGCTGGTGAACACTTGAATTTCATTTCCGAAGAAGAACTTGATGTTGGAAAGGGCAATACCATTGTGGGACAAATTACGGCGGAGCCTACAAAAGCTCTTGGTTCTTGGGTGATTTTTTACGATGTGTTGAGTATCGGCGGTGAAAAGGTTGAGGAAAACACATCTGACACTCAACAAACCGAAATTGTCTTAACAATGAGTGCAGATGATTTTAAGGGAATAAACTATAAGGATGCAGAGAAAAGTTTCCGTGAAATGGGCTTTACTAAATTCAAATACCAAACCGTTAAAACGGAAACTGAGTCTGCCGCTGATACCATTTATTATATTGATATTACAGAATGGATTTTTGGAGATACCGAGTTCGAGCAGGGCGACAAATTTGATGCTAACTCAACCATTTATCTTGTGTACTATAAGTATGAAACTCCCGAAGTTCCGTCTCCTGTTTACTATTCTACCAATGATTATGAAACGGCGAAAAAAGGAAATTCAGGTATCTTCTCATACAAAAACAAGGGTGGCACTTATGATGTATATTGGATTATAGATTTTGATGAAGGATATGTATATAACTTTACCGAAGGCAATGGTGAGTCTACTTGCGACAGGGTTAAGATTGTTTCAGGAACTTTAAATGATAAAATCGCTATTACATGGCATTATGGTGGAGATCAATGGACGTGGTATTTACATTTCAAGTATATAAACAGTCCAGTTACTCTTATATTAATTGACAATGATGGATTTTCTGTTGAGTTCACTACAACCGACTTGGACGATGCTTTAGCGTTGCTAGAAACTAAAACAATCAAAGATTATTAATAAACTAAAATCATATAATCAACACAACAAAAAACCATTAGTCTAATCATAACCCCCTTGGCATACCTGCTTTACAGCAGGCGCGTCAAGGGGGTTATCTTTTTGATCTTATTCAAATTTTAAAAGCTGAAACTCTCCACAGCCTCGGAGATCTTTTGCGCCACCGCCTCGATAGAGTCGCCCGTGGTGTCGATTATTTTGATATTGTCACGCTCGCGCAAAAGCTCAAAAACGTCAAAGAAGCGTTTTCTGACGCTTTCAAGCGTGTCGAGCTTCTCGTAAATCTCGGTAGTGGTACGCCCCTTGGAGATGCGCTTAAGGCTTTCCTCGGGAGCGAGATCAAGGAAGATGCAGAGGTCGGGTATCCTTATCTCGGGACAGCCGAGGTTCATGTTCTTTACCCACTCAAAATCGGTCTGACTACCCTGATAAGCCAGTGAGGAATAATAATATCTGTCGCAGATCACGTCTATCCCTCTCTCAAGCATAGCGTTTATGCCGCCCGGATTTACGTTGTGAAAAATTCGGTCCAGCACGAAAAGCGCCGCCATTTCACACGCCGTTCTGTTGGATATTCCGCCCAGCGCGTCACGAAGAAGCCCTCCGCTTACCGAAGCGGTAGGCTCTGCGGTAATATGCACCGTTCTGCCCTCGGCGCGCAGCTTTTCGGCAAGAAGCTCTATCTGCGTAGTCTTTCCCGCGCCGTCTATTCCCTCAATTACTATAAATCGTCCTCTTTTGTTTTCCGACATCGTCATTTACCCTCAATTAAACTTTTTATTCGCCTTTAGTATTTACAGAACCGAGAATGGGGCTTACACCGTCAACTCCGCTCACGAGATATTCGGGAAGCTTGCCGTCCCACTGCTTGATCTCGTAATACTGCAAAAGCACGTCGGTAAGTGATTTGGCGAGAGCCTCGTTTACCGCCGCGTCCTTCTGTCCGGCGTACTCCGCCGCGTCAGCCTGTATTTTCAGAACCTCCTTGTCGGCATTCGCCTGAATGATCGCAATATTAGCCTCTGCCTCAGCGGCGATCTCCTGACGCTGTGCCTGCGCCTCCTGCTCCATTGTAAGCTGCTCCTGCTCGGTCTTTGCCTTAAGAAGCTGCTGTTGAGCGACCTGCTTATCCTCTACCGCCTGCGTAAACGCATCAGAGAAATCCATATCCTCAATAGCGGTATTTACTACCTCGATGTTATATGTACCAAGCTCGTCAATAAGAATAGCCGTTATCTGTTGCGAGAGCACCTCTCTCTGCTCGATAAGACTCTCGGCGGTGTAATTGGCGATGACGCTTCTTACAGCCTCTTGAATTCTCGGGTCCATTACTACCTCGTAGTAGTTCTGTCCGATAGTCTTGTAGATAGTCTGCGCGTTGCTTTTCTGTATCTGATAGTTTATGGAGTATTTTATAGACACTTCCTGAATATCACTTGAGAAGCACTTAAGGTCAAGCATTCTCTTTTGCGTGCGGTTGTCCATAGCAACGACCTCCTGCACGGGCGCCTTGATGTGAAGTCCCGCCTCAAGAGTAACGTCCTCAACCTTACCGAAGGTGGTGAGAATACCCGTGTGACCCGTAGGTACGATAGCTATCATTCCGCAAAGAATGGGAAGCAATCCGACGATTGCTACAAACTGCTTTTTGTTACATCTCCATTTTCCGCCCTTATTCAATCCGAACATAAGGAACAAAAACAGCGTAATAACCAAAGATACAACCAACCAAAACATAAAATTTACCTCCTTTAGCCGTTGTAATATAATAATATCACTTTATCTCCCTTTTGTCAAGTTGACGGCAAAATCACAGCCAAATTTTATTAATAGCAATATTTGTCTTGTTTTTGACTCGATATGACTTGCATCAACGCATAATATGTCTTATAATTAAATTAATTACGGAAGATTTTGAGACGTAGATAACGTGTTTTGAATCTTTTGGGCAATAAAAAAAGAATTAATGGAGGTTTTTTGATATGGCTCTTTCAGTAGCTGTTCAGGTTTACTCTGTCCGCGACTTCGCAGAGCAGGATATGCGCGGCACACTTCAGAAAATCAAGGATATGGGATACGACGGCGTTGAGTTCGCAGGTCTCTATGGTAATTCCGCTGAGGACGTTAAGGCTATGTGCGACGAGATCGGTCTTGTTCCGATATCGGCTCACGTTGCTTTGGCTGACCTGAGAAAGGATTGCGACAAGGTTATCAAGGACTACTCAACTCTCGGTTGCAAGTACATCGTTGTTCCCTATCTCAATTCCGCTGACCGCCCCGGCGCAGAGGGCTGGGAGCAGACCATAGCGGACATTAGCGAGATCGGTAAAAAGGCTCACGAAAACGGTCTTACTCTCCTTTATCACAATCATGACTTTGAGTTCATCACCATCAACGGCAAGTACGCTCTCGATATTCTTTACGACGCCATTCCCGCTGACTATCTCCAGACAGAGATAGACACATGCTGGGTAAACGTAGGCGGCGAAAAACCCGCAGAGTACGTTAAGAAGTACGCAGGACGCGCTCCCGTAGTTCACCTTAAGGACTTCTACGGTGAAAGGTCCGACGACATGTACGAGCTTATCGGCATCGAAAAGAAGGTTCCCACAAGACCCTCGGGCTTCGAGTTCCGCCCTGTAGGAAGCGGACTTCAGGACTTCCCGCCCATCATAGAGGCTGCCAAGTTCGCAGGCGCGGGCTGGGTAGTTGTCGAGCAGGATAAGCCCAGCATGGATCTCACCTCTCTCGAGTGCATCGAGAAGAGCCGCAAGTACCTCGAATCAATAGGATATTGATTTTTGAAACAAATTTATTTTTGGAGGAAAAATATCATGGCAATCAATGAAAATCTTGACGCTTTTAAAGAAGTGCACACAGAAACAAAAATTGACACAAGCAAGAAATTCCGTATCGGTTTTATCGGATGCGGATGGATCGCAGGATCTCACCTCAAGGCTCTTAAGAACCAGCCCGACGTAGAGATCGTTGCAGGTTGCGACCTTATCCCCGGCAAGGCTGCTAAGTTCTTTGAGGACGGCGGTGTTGAGGGTGTTAAGACCGATTACGCATCCCACAAGGAAATGATCGACGACAAGTCTCTTAATCTTGACGCGGTTACTATCTGTACATACAACCGCCAGCATGCCGCTCCCGCTATCTACGCTCTTGAGAACGGTCTCCACGTTCTTCTTGAGAAGCCCTTCACAGTTACCCTTGAGGAGGCTGTTGAGGTTATGAAGGCAGAGAAGAAGAGCGGAAAGATCCTTTCTATCGGCTTCCAGCCCAGACTTGACGAGAACATGAAGATGATCAAGAAGATCGTAGAGTCCGGCGAGCTTGGTAAGATCTACTACATCCAGACAGGTGGCGGACGCCGTCGCGGTATTCCCACCCCCTTCGGTACAACCTTCATCGAGAAGGAAACAGGCGGTATCGGCGCTCTCGGTGATATCGGATGCTACTCTCTTGATATGCTCCTTAACGCTATCGGTTATCCCAAGCCTCTTACGGTTACAGGTTACAAGTCCGCGTTCTTCGGAACTGACCCCAACTACTCTACCTACGTAAAGAGCGGTCATCCCGAGTACGCTGAGAAGTTCGGTGTTGACGATTTCGCCGCAGGCTTCGTTCGTCTTGAGGGCGACATTATCCTCGACTTCAGAATTTCTTGGGCTATGAACATGGATACCGCGGGCGACGCGCTTATCCTTGGTACAAAGGGCGGTCTCCGTATCCCCTCCACAGAGTGCTGGAACGGTTCTATCGGCGGTCCTCTTAAGATCTACCACGAGGTTGGCGGTTCTCAGGTTTGCACAGAGATCCCCGTTCAGAAGAACGAAGGTGCTTCTCTCTTCGAGAAGAAGGTTCGCGCGTTCATCGACGCTTGCAAGAATGGCGGCACAGCTCCTATTCCCTCTTCTCAGATCGTTATCAACCAGGCTATCCTTGACGGTATCTGCAAGTCCGCAGAGCTTGGTCACGAGATCGAGATCACAATCCCCGAGGTATAATAGAGAAAGCGAACGGATAGCTTAAAGCTCCCAAAAATTCTCTTAAGACTTAATTAAATTGTGCGAACATACTGTCGTTTGGGCAGTGTGTTCGCACTTTTTTGCGTTTTATAAAAAATTTAAAAATATTTTCGATTTTTGGGAACTTTTTCAAAAAAATGCCGTCTGTATGAATGAAAACTAAAAACGGAGGTTTTTGTTATGAAAAAGAAAATTTTGATTTGCACGCTTGTTTTTATACTTCTTCTTTCGCTTCTCGCTTCCTGCGGAGCTGTTAAAGAGGACTCTTCACAAATCCGCGATATGCTCACCTCGACCGGCGAAGCAATGATGCCCTCACTTGATATGGAATACGGCTACGACAACGGTTACGTCTCGGGTAGCGGATATAATAAGTATTATGAGAGCGAGAAGGTCTTAGACTCAAGCACTGGCGCGAACAACGGCGATTACAGTGAAAAGATAATCAAAAACGTCAACATAAGCGCTCAGACCAAGGAATACGAAAAGTCGCTTGACGGAATTCTGGCAGCGCTCAAGCAGAACGGCGGTTATGAGGAATCAGTCACAAGCTCGGGCAGAAGCTATTATTCGGGCGACTACTACACGCGCAGCGCGCGTATGACGCTCCGTATCCCCGCCGAAAACCTCGACGCTTTCCTTGGCGAGGTAGGCAACATGATAAACATTACCTCCCAGTCCTCCTCAATGTCGAACGTGACCGCGCAGTATTACGACACGAAGGCAAGAATTGAGGTGCTTGAAGCCGAAAGAAAGGCTTACGAGGAAATGCTTACAATGGCGAAGGACGTATCCGAGGTGCTTGAAATAAAGGACAGACTTTACAAGACGATAGAGGAGATAGAGGCCAACAAGACCCAGCTTAACATTTACGATAACAAGGTCTCCTACTCGACTGTGATCATCAATCTCGATGAGGTTAAAGAATACGTTGAGGTGCCCACTCCCAAGACCAGCTTCGGCACACGCATTGCCAACTCGTTCAAGCAGAGCTGGAAGAACTTTGCGGACAACTGCCAGGACTTTGCGGTCTGGTTTGTATCGGCGCTTCCCACGATCCTCGTTCTCGCGGTTATCATAGGTGGCGGCACGGTTATCGGACTGGTCGTAAGCAAAAAGGTAAAAAACAAAAAGAACGAAAATGAGGACGAGTAAATAATTAGGCGGCTGTCGCGTTGCGACATCCGCTTTTCATTATTATGCCGCCCACAGCGCGATAAACACGCTGAAGCTCTGCGCTATACTTCCCGCCAGCACGAACAGGTGGAAGATAGAATGAAAATATTTCTTCTTCTTTCCCGCGTTATAAAAGATAACGCCAACAGTATAAAGTATTCCGCCTCCGAGCAAAAGCCAGAATCCCGCGGTGCTTATTGAGCGGTACATCTTATCTATTGAAAAAATTATCGCCCAGCCCATGCCGATATAGCACGCCATGCTGAAAACTCTATATTTTCTAAGGTCTATCGCCGTCAGCGCGGTAGCTATCACCGCAAAGCTCCACACAACCGCAAAGGTTATCCACGCCTCGATGGGATAGCCCTTCGAGAGACTGCAAACCAGCATCGGCGTATAAGTTCCCGCTATCAGCAGGTATATGGTACAGTGGTCTATAACCTGAAAGACCTTTTTAGCCATATTGGTTCGCAATCCGTGATAAACGCTTGAAACGGTATAGAGCAATATCATAGAAATCCCAAACACCGAGCCGCAGATAAATCCCGCGATATCTCCCTTGAAGATTGATATCGCCATACAAACGCTAAGCGCCACGATTCCCCACGCACCGCCCACGATATGCGACACCATATTGAAAATTTCTTCGCCCTTTGTATACACGGGCAACGCTCTGTCCTTAAGCGCAATTCTGTTTGACAAGTTTAACGTCTCCTTTTGATATGGTTTTGAAAACTATATTTCGAGGTTATTATAACACAAACTATTGAAAATATCAATAGAATTTTTAAAAATTCATATTTTTTTAACCTGTCGTTATATCAAGCAAAAATATTATTACCGAAAATTCCAAACAAACCACAAAAAAGACCCGTATCTATGCTGTGAGCAAGATACAGGTCTGCTAACGGTATCAATCAAAACACAATTTATCCAAATCTTTTGCTATCCATATCAGAGACGCCGCCGTCGGTGGTGTCTTTTTTCACACGTCTTTGCGAGAGCATCCACGCCCAAACCTCGGGATTACTGTACGTAGGATCCCCCGCGTTGTGTTCGGTATCGGGATAAACAGTCAGCTTGGAGTTGCCGACGCGTTTGTTTATTCCCTCCACCATATTTCTTACCGCTATCAAAATTTTCGGGATATCGCACCACGCATCGCAGACCGCAAATAACACGTTCTTCCATATTTTTCTCCATAAAAAACGGCGGCACAAGCGCCGCCGTTTAATTAAATTCAATAATTACTTGTCCTCACCGTCAACCAACTTAAGGTCATCCTCGTCAACAAGACAAGCGAACTTTTCGTGGCAGTTGGGGCAAACAAGATCCTCGGGATCGATGTCCTCGTCGAAATATACGATCTCGCCGCAGGAGGGGCACTTTATTTCATAATACTCCTCGTCGTCGCAGCAGTCACATTCGTCACAGCAATCGCACTCATCGCAATCCTCGCACTCGTCACAATCCTCACAATTGCCGTCGCACTCGTATTCGTCGTCCTCGCAAAGGTATTCCTCTACCTCGCCAAGGTCCTCGTCGATCTCCTCGATGTACTCGTTGAGCTCGTCAACAGAGTCCTCAAGAGTTTCGATGCGCTTCGCCATTACGTCAACCATATCAAGAAGAGCCGCGATAAGCTTGCCCTCCTTAGTTGTCTTATCATAATCAAGACCGTCTGCAAGACCCTTGATATATGCGGATTTTTCAATAAGATTCATAATTTCAGTTCCTTTCAGAAAATTCAGGCAACCTTATGCGCGGGAGAGATACTCGCCTGTTCTTGTGTCGATCTTAAGAACGTCACCCTCGTTAATAAAGAGGGGAACCTTGATCTCAGCGCCTGTCTCAAGTGTCGCGGGCTTGAGTGTGTTTGTAGCGGTGTTTCCTGCAAAACCGGGGTCGGTTGCTGTAACCGCAAGCTCAACGAATGTAGGAGGCTCTACTCCGAACACGTTGCCCTTGTAGGAAACGATCTTACAAACCATTTCTTCCTTAACAAACTTGAAGTTGTCGGGAAGCTTGTCGCTGTTAAGGGGAAGCATATCGTAAGTTTCCTGATCCATGAAGTAATAGAGATCACCGTCATTGTAGGAATACTGCATATCCTTTCTCTCGATATAAGCGTTCTCGAACTTATCTGTGGGGCTGAACGTTCTCTCAATTACAGAACCTGTAATAACGTTCTTGATCTTTGTGCGGACGAAAGCCGCTCCCTTACCGGGCTTAACATGCTGGAACTCGATAACCTGATATACATTTCCCTCCATGTCAAAAGTAATTCCGTTTTTGAAATCGCCGGCTACTACCATAATAATAAACCTCCAAATGTTTAAAGTATGCGGCGCTTGCCGCAAAGTATTTATAATTACACATTATTATATCGCATTTTTTCACATTTTGCAATAGGATTTGCAAAATTTTTCTCTTATTTTCAAAAAAATCGAAAATTTTTTATAAATATAGAGGGAAAATTGCAATTTCGGTTGACAAAAAGACAAAAAAGTATTACAATATATTATATATGTCTATAATTTACTAACAAGGTGGTTTGATATAATGAAAAGCATGACCGCATTCGGCAGAGCCAAGGAGACGGTAAACGGACGCGATATTACCGTTGAGATACGTTCTGTCAACAGCAGATACTTTGACTGTTCGGTAAAAATTTCACGCGTGTTCTCTTTCCTTGAGGAAAAGATAAAGCCCTATCTCCAATCCAAGGGTATCTCGCGCGGAAAGGTTGACGTTTACATAGGCGTTGAGGTAGTTGACGCGGACGGCGTTGAAATCGCCCTTGACCTCTCTTATCTCCGCCCCTATCTCAAGGCACTTTACGAGCTTCGCGATGAGCACGGACTGCGCGATGACATCAGCGTTATGAGCGTAGCGGCAAACAAGGAGATATTCACGGTAAAGAAGCCCGAGGAGGATATGGAAAAGGACTGGGAGGACCTGCTTACAGTTCTGTCCCCCGCGGTTGACAGCTTCCTTGACGGACGCGAGCGCGAGGGCGCAAACATAGAGGCTGACCTTAGGTCAAAGGTCGAGAACATCAGCAACACCGTTTGCAAGATAGAAGCCCTCTCGGCAAACGACATAAGCTCTTATCAGGCAAAGCTCCATGATAAGCTCACTCAAATGCTTGCCGACAACAAAATAACCATCGACGAAAACCGTATTCTCACAGAGTGCGCCATATTCGCCGACAGAGTTGCCATTGACGAGGAGCTGGTGCGTCTGCGTTCGCACTTCAAGGCGTTCTCCGAAATTTGCGAGCTGAAAGAACCCGTCGGACGCAAGCTCGACTTCCTTATTCAGGAAATGAACAGAGAGATAAACACTATCGGCTCAAAGTGCTCCAACTCGGAAATAGCTCACCACGTGGTTGACGTAAAGACCGAGATCGAGAAGATACGCGAGCAGATACAAAACATCGAGTAAAGCGAGGTGTCCCACATGAAATTTATAAACGTAGGCTTTGGAAACATGGTCGCCGCCGACAGAGTGGTGGCGCTGGCAAGCCCCGACTCCGCGCCCGTAAAGCGCTTGGTTCAGGACGCCAAGGACGATGGCAGAGCCATTGACGTTACCTGCGGACGAAGAACCCGTTCGGTGATCATAACCGACTCCGAGCACGTTATTCTTTCGGCTATACAGACCGAAACAATTTCCAACCGCCTTGAAAACAGCGGCGAGGAAAGTGACGACGAGGAAGAAGAATAACTTTTGACAACAAACACAGAAAAGGATGATATTATGGCTGAAAAAGGACTGCTTATAGTTATTTCGGGTCCCGCGGGAAGCGGAAAAGGAAAGGTAACCGAAATTCTCACCGAAAAATACGGCTTTATAAAATCCGTATCCATAACTACCAGAGCCCCCCGTAACGGAGAGATCGCCGGCAAGGATTACAACTATATTTCTCATGAGGAATTCAAGGAGCGCATCAGAAACCGCGACACTCTGGAGCACGCGAAGTACTGCGGAAACTATTACGGAACGCCGAAATCCGAGGCTGAAAACGTAATAGAAAGCGGAAAGCACCTCATTCTTGAGATAGAGGTACAGGGCGCTATGAAAATAAAGAAGAAGCGCAAGGACGCTGTACTTATTATGCTTCTCCCCCCCTCTCACAAGAAGCAGGAGGAGCGCCTTCGCGGCAGAGCTACCGAAACCGAGGACAAGATCCTCGCGCGTCTCGCACAGGCGAAAAAAGAGGTGGCGCAGGCAAACAAATACCATTACATCGTTTACAACAACGACAACGAGATTGAAAAATGCGCCGAGGATATCCTCGCCATAGTCCGCGCCGAGCAGCTTGCATCCAAGCGCAACAAAAACGCGGCGAAAAATTTTCTTGAAAACTAATACTTATCAAAATAAATAACAATTCACAAAGGAGATAAACAAATGATCTACCCCACATTCAGCGAACTTACAAAGGACGAATTCAACAGATACCAGCTTGCTATCGCTACGGCAAAGTGCGCGCGCATAGTTACCGACGAGTACGTTAAACAGCGCGAGGCTGCCGAAAAGGCAGTTGCGGGCGCAAAGGAAAGCGAAAAGTCTATGGTAAACATGATCGACAAGGAGCTTAAGGACGAAAAGGCTGTAAAGATAGCTATCAACCGCATCCACAAGGGCGATTACAAGATAGTTGAGTCTGTTCCCGTGGAGACAGAGGAAGATGTTGAGACCACCGAGCTTCCCACGCTTGAGGACGAGGTTACGGCGGCAGAAGAAGAATAATCACTGATTGCCTGAATTTTTTCGAAAGGAGGACTGTTATGAGCAAGCAATACGTCAAGGTATGTATTCTGGATCTGCCCTATTGCATAGACAGACCCTACGATTATTTTATCCCACCCGACATGCGCGAGCTTGTGGACGTGGGTAGCTTTGTAACAGTCCCCTTCGGAAACGGCAACAAGCGCTATATGGCTCTTGTTGTCGGGCTTGCCGACAGCTCCGATTACGCCGACGTAAAACCGATGCTCTCGGTGTGTCCGCGTGACGTTTCGCTCAGCGGTGAAATGCTTAGACTATGCGGATTTATGAAGGAAATGACGCTTTGCACCTACGGCGACGCCGTACACGCAATGCTCCCCTCAGCCGCCATGTCCAGATTTGAGGAATATTTTTCGGTAACCGAAAAAACTCTGCCTGACAATCCGAAAGGACTTGACACGCAGACTCTTTTTGTCTATGACTACGTAAAGAGCCGCAAAAAGGCGTCTCTGAGCAGTATAAAGGCAAAATTCGGGGCATCTTCGTCCGCCAAGCTCAAAAAGCTGAGCGAGAACGGATACGTAAAGCAGGAGCTGAAGGTCAAAAGCAGCTCAGCGGGAATAGAAAGTCTGTCATATTCGGTGGCGGCTGACGAAACCGCGGCAAGAGCCGAGCTGTTTTCAAAAAACAACCCCGACATTCCGCGCTCGCCAAAGGCATGGGCAATATACACCGCCCTCTCGGAATTCGGAGAAATGAGTGAAAACGATATTCTCAAGGCGGCGAAAGCCACGAAAGCCCAGCTTAAGAGCTTACTCGAAAAGGGACTTATCAAGGCGAAAAAGGAAATTTCATACCGAATCCCTTACGAGACACCCGAAAACGTAGACAACCGCGAGATAAAGTTAAACGACGAGCAGCAAAAGGCTTACGAGTCTATTTGCGGTATGCTTGACTCAAGGAAGCCCGCGGCGGCGCTATTGTACGGCATCACGGGAAGCGGAAAAACAAGCGTTATGCTTGCCGCCATAGACCACGCGCTTTCAAAGGGGCGCGGAGTCATCATTCTCGTGCCCGAAATATCGCTCACGCCGCAAACTCTGGGCATATTCTGCTCACGCTACGGCGAGCGGGTAGCGGTAGTCCATTCGGGACTTTCTCAGGGCGAGCGGATCGACACCTACACACTCATAAAAGAGGGGCGCGCCGACGTGGTCATCGGAACTCGCTCGGCGGTGTTCTCGCCTGTTAAAAACCTCGGCATGATAATCATTGACGAGGAACAGGAGCACACCTATAAATCAGACCAGAACCCAAAATATCACACGCGCGACATCGCGCGCTTCAGATGCGCTGAAAACAGCGCGGTAATGCTTCTCGCCTCGGCTACGCCGTCGGTGGAGAGCTACCAAAAGGCGCTTGAGGGAAAATACACGCTTTTGCGCCTTACCAAGCGCTTTGGCGGCGCTACCCTGCCCGAGGTCATTATCTCGGATATGAGGCACGAGCTTCGCTCGGGCAACATGACTCCTATGGGCGAGACCATGGCGCGCGCGCTTATAGACAACTACAATGGGAAGGAACAGTCGATTTTGTTCCTCAACCGCAGAGGCTACAATCATTTCGCCTCATGCCGCGCATGCGGCAACGCGGTTTCGTGCCCTCGTTGCAGTGTCTCTATGACCTACCACACGAAAAAAGGCACGTACAACGACGGAACGCTTATCTGCCACTGGTGCGGAATGAGAATGCCCGTACCCAAGACCTGCCCCGACTGCGGAAGCGAGCACATCGCCTTTATGGGCTACGGAACGCAACGCGTTGAGCACGAGCTTTCCGAGCTTTTGCCAAGCGCGAAAATTCTCCGCATGGACACCGACACCACCGCAACGAAAAGCTCCTACGACGAGCTTCTTGGCAAATTCAGACGTCACGAGGCCGATATTCTGCTTGGAACGCAAATGGTGACAAAGGGGCACGATTTTCCTGACGTTACGCTGGTGGGAATCTTGCTTGCCGACTCATCGCTTTATCTTGACGATTACAGAGCCGCCGAGCGAACCTTCGCCATGCTCACGCAGGTCATCGGCAGAGCGGGACGTGCGAAAAAGGCGGGGTACGCCATCATTCAGACCAACAACCCCGACCATGAGATAATAAAGCTCGCCTGCGCGCAGGATTACGACACCTTCTTTGAGCGTGAGATAAAGCTCCGCAAGCTGCTTGAATTCCCCCCCTACTGTGACATAGCGCTTCTCAACATAGTATCGCAAAGCGAAAACGAGCTTGCCATGGCGGCAAAGCGCATATACGACGAGTTTAAAATTCTCGCCACCAAGGATTACCCCGATCTGCCCTTCGTGGTCTTTGGACCTTTTGAGGCACCTGTATACAAGGTGGATGAAAAATACCGCATGAGAATGGTGATCAAATGCAAGCTGAACAAAAAATGCCGAGAGCTGTTCTCGCGCATACTCATAAAATTCGGAATCGAAGCAAAAAACAAGACCGCCTTGTCGATTGACTTCAATCCCACAAATTTATAGGAGATAACAAAATGGCTAAACTTAAGATAGTAACACGCGGCGACGAAATTTTAAATAAAAAATGCCGCGAGGTCGAGGAGATAACCCCAAGAATAATCAGACTTCTTGACGACATGCGCGAGACTCTTACCGCCGCGGGCGGCGCGGGACTTGCCGCCCCTCAGGTCGGCGTGCTTCGCAAGATCGCCATAATCGAATACGAGGGCGAGACACCCGAGGACTCGCAGGAGCTTATCGAGCTTATCAACCCCAAGATCATAGCATTTTCGGGACACCAGTACACAGAGGAGGGATGTCTCTCCTTCCCCGACGAGTGGCTTTATACCGACAGACCCATGAGCATAACCGTTCGCCATCTCAACCGCAAGGGCGAGGAATGTGAAATAAACGCTTCGGGCTTTCTTGCAAAGGCGCTCTCTCACGAGATCGATCACCTTGACGGCAAGGTGATGTTCTGCCGCCGCGCCCCCGAGGACAAAATCCCGCAGGACGGGGAAAAGCCTCGCCGCAAGAGACGCTCACGATAGGAGATATGTAAATATGAAGATTCTTTTTATGGGAACTCCCGATTTCGCTATTCCAACCCTCAAGGCGCTTTACGAAAGCGGTGAGGATATAGTAGGAGTTATCACACAGCCCGACAAGCCAAAGGGGCGCGGATACACGCTTACCCCGCCCCCCGTTAAACAGTTTGCTCTTGAAAACGGACTTGACGTATATCAGCCGTCTACCCTTAAAGACGAGGAGTTTGCGGAGCTTCTTGCGCGTCTTGCCCCCGAGCTTATCGTAGTAGTCGCCTTTGGCAAGATACTGCCAAAGAGCGTGCTTGATTTCCCGAAATACGGTTGTATCAACGTCCACGGCTCGCTCCTGCCCAAATACAGGGGTGCTGCGCCCATGCAACGCGCGATCATCGACGGCGAAAAGGTAACGGGCGTGACAATTCAGCATATGGACGTAGGTATAGACACAGGCGATATGCTTTTAAAGTCCGAAGTCGAGATAACCGACGACGACAATTTTGAAAGTGTTCACGACAAGCTCGCTGTTTGCGGCGCTGACGCGCTTATAAAAACCGTCCAGCTTATCAAAAACGGCGATGCAAAGAGAGAGAAGCAGGACGACTCGCGTTCCACTTACGCCGCAAAAATAGAAAAGTCCGACTGTCTGCTTGATTTCTCCAAATCGGCAGAAGAGCTTCACAACCTTATCAGAGGTCTTTCGCCCATTCCGCTTTCCTTTACGCACACGCCTGACGGAAAGCTGCTTAAGATAACCTCGGCGCGCATTGCCGACCGCGATTCCGTATCCGACAAACCCGCGGGAAGCGTTGTGGCACTTGACGGCGAAATAGTGATTGCCTGCGGCAAGGGAAAAATAGCGCTTACGGGCGTACTTCCCGAGGGCAAGGGCAGAATGACCGCCGCTGAATTTATACGCGGCAGAAAAGTAAACATCGGAGACGTTTTGAAATAAAAAAGAAAGGAGAAAGTCATGAATATTCGCAAGCTGGCGCTTGACCTGCTTAACAAAACCATGAAGGCGGGGCAGTATTCAAATATAGCCGTAGACAACGCAATAAAGACACACGGACTTGACGAAAAGGACAGCTCCCTGCTTTGCGTGCTGGTTTACGGCGTTATCGAGCGCAAGATCACGCTTGACTACATCATAGACTCGCTCTCCTCGCTTTCACCCTCAAAAATAGAATTAAACATCAGAAATATTCTCCGCATGGGGCTTTATCAGCTTATTTATCTTGACAAGATACCACCTCACGCGGCAATAAACGAAAGCGTTGAGATTTGCCCCGCGCGCAGCCGCGGCTTCGCCAACGCCATACTCCGCAATTACATAAGAAAAAAAGACGAAATAAAATTCCCCGACAAGGAAAAGTCACCAATAGAATATCTTTCAGTGACTTACTCCTTCCCCGTGGCGCTCTGCGAAAAATTTCGCGATATCTTCGGATTTGAAAAATGCGAAAATATTCTTGCTGCATTCTGCCGCGAGGGCGGTATGACATTGCGCGTAAACACGCTGAAAACTTCTCGCGAGGAGCTTATCGGGAACCTTCTCGAAAAAGGAATAGACGCCAAGGAAGCACCGCTTTCGCCCTGCGGAGTCACGGTAAACGGAGCTTCGCCCCCTGCGGTGGGAATTGACGATGGGCTTTGCTTTGTACAGGACGAGGCGTCACAGCTCTGCGTGCTGGCACTCGGCGCAAAAGAGGGCGACCGAGTAATTGACGTCTGCTCCTGCCCCGGCTCAAAGAGCTTCGGCGCGGCGATAGAAATGAACAGCAAGGGCGAGATATACTCCTTTGACCTTCACGCAAACAAGCTCTCGCTTGTGGAAAATGGCGCAAAGCGGCTTGGCATTACGATAATCAAGACCGAGGCACGCGATGGGCGCGTGTTTGACGAACGCCTTGAGGACTTCGCCGACAAAATAATCTGCGACGTTCCCTGCTCGGGCTTCGGAGTTGTGGCGAAAAAGCCCGAAATAAGATACAAAGACCCGAAAGACTCGGCGGGCTTACCGCAGATACAGTACGACATTCTTTGCAACGCGTCGAGGTATCTCAAAACAGGCGGTGTGCTCCTCTATTCCACTTGCACACTGCTCCCCGAAGAAAACGAGCTTAACGTAAAAAAATTCCTCGCGGCTCACCCCGAGTTTGAGCCTTGCGAATTCAATATAGGCAAAATAAGTTCACAAAACGGCATGCTTACACTGAATCCGTACGACCATGGAACAGACGGATTCTTTATAGCCAAACTCAGAAAGGTAAACTAATGGAAGAAAGCACGAAAAAAATCGATCTGCTCTCGCTTGACAAGGACGAGCTGGTAGAATTTTTTGAAAAAGCGGGCGAGCCGAAATACCGCGCCTCACAGCTCTTTACCCAAATGCACAGGGGGCTTTTGCTTGACGAGATAACCAATATCTCTAAGGCGACGAAGGCTAAGATATCCGAGCTTGCTTACTACTCCTTCCCGACAATTGAAAAAAAGCTGGTATCGGCTATCGACGGAACGGTAAAATACCTTTTCGCGCTCTCGGACGGCAACTGCATTGAGTCGGTAGTAATGCGCTACGAGCACGGAATCACTATCTGCATCTCCTCTCAGGTCGGTTGCAGAATGGGGTGCCGCTTCTGCGCCTCAACCATTGACGGCAGAGCGCGCGACCTTGCCCCCTCGGAGCTTCTTGGACAGATAATCGCCGCCGAGCGAGACCTTGGCGAACGCATTTCGGGCGTGGTCATGATGGCAATAGGCGAGCCGCTTGACAACTACGACAACGTGATAAAATTCCTGCGTCTTGTGGGCGACAAGGACGGACTCAACATCGGTTACAGACACATTTCGCTCTCCACCTGCGGAATAGTGCCGAAGATCCACGACCTTGCGCGCGAAAATCTCCCCATTACGCTTTCCATCTCTCTCCACGCTTCAAACGACGAAAAGCGCTCGGAGATAATGCCGATAAACAGAAAATACGGTATAAGCGAGCTCCTTGACGCTTGCCGCGAGTATTTTGCGGTAACAGGGCGAAGGATCTCGTTTGAATACACTCTCATTTCGGGCAAAAACGACTCGAAGGAGGACGCGGAGGAGCTTGCCGCGCTTCTTAACTCCAAGCTCCGCTCAAGGACCGACACCATGCCCATACACGTTAATCTCATACCCGTAAACGAGGTTGAGGAGCGCGATTTTATACGCTCGGGCAAAAAAGCGATCGCCGCATTTTCGGCAACTCTTGAGCGACGCGGAATACGCGCGACTGTGCGCCGCAAATTAGGCTCTGATATAAACGCATCCTGCGGTCAGCTGCGCAGAAACTCCATGAAAACAGGCGCGGATAGGTAAGAAAGGACTTTATATGAAAGTATTCGGAAGAAGCGATATAGGCAACGTAAGAAAAACCAACGAGGACGCATTCGGCATAAGACAAATAGCCGACAACGCCATTCTTATCGTCGTTTGCGACGGCATGGGCGGTCTTGACTGCGGCGACGTTGCGGCAAAACTTGCCCTTGACAGCTTTTCGGACGCGCTTGAAAGGCTTTGCAAGTCCCATATAAAAAAAGGAATACTCACGCTTTCAGACCGCGAGGCTGACGTTATCCTTTCAAACGCCGTAACAGTCGCAAACAACCGCGTTATCAAAAAGCAAGAGGAGGCGGATATTGCCGAGGGCATGGGCACTACTCTCGTGGCGGCTCTTATACAGAACGGCGGAAGGAAGATAAGCTGGGCTAATATCGGCGACAGCAGACTCTACACTGTTGATACCAAAGACATTCTTCAGGTGTCCAAGGATCACTCATACGTTCAACACATGATAGACATCGGCAAGCTGACGCTCGAGGAGGCTAAAAAGTCCAAAAAGCGTAATCTTATCACGCGCGCCATAGGCATAGACGTTACCTGCCAGCCCGACGTTGACACCTTCCCCCTCTCCGATGCCGAGGTCGCCGAAACAAAAATTCTTCTCTGCACCGACGGCTTTTCAAACGGCGTAAGCGAGGAGGAGTGCTCGGCTATAGTAATGGACTCTTCTCTCACTGTTGAGGAGCGTGTAAACAAGCTGGTTGACCTTGCCAAGAAAAACGACGGCAGTGACAACATTACCTTAACTATGGTTGAGCTTGCGTGAGGGTGAAAATGGCAAAAAAGCATGATAACAACATCGGTCGTGTTTTCGGCGACCGATATGAGATAATAAACGTTGTCGGCTCGGGCGGAAGCTCTATCGTATACGGCGTATACGACAGTGTCGAGGACCGCACTGTGGCAATGAAGATGCTGCTCCCCGAGTACGAAAGCAACCACGAGGCTGTAAAAAGATTTGAGCAGGAGGTAGAAATTCTCTCACTCTTTTCTCACCCCGGCATAGTAAGAATATACGACAAGTGCCTTGACGGCTCTCCAAAATATTTCATAATGGAATACGTTGAGGGCATAACCCTCAAAAAGCATATTTTAAGCAAGGGCGCGCTTCCTAAAAAAGAGATATTCGACATTATCAAGCCCACTCTTTCGGCGCTGGCGCAGGTACACGCAAAGGGCATAGTTCACAGTGATATCAAGCCCCACAACGTGGTAGTCCTCGCCGACGGCTCGGTGCGTCTTATGGACTTTGGAATCTCAAAGCCGCTTCCCAAAAGAATAATCGACCTTGAGGACGGCGAGGAACCTGCCGAGGTAGCTATCGGCACCGTGCACTACGTCAGCCCCGAGCAGGCTGAGGCAAAGCCGCTTGACGGGCGCAGCGACATCTATTCCTTTGGTGTGATGATGTACGAAATGGCGACGGGAACGCTTCCCTTTTTAGGGTATGAAAAGGCGTCTGAGATAGCCTCAAAGCACATAAACGAGATTCCCCCCGCTCCCTCACACGCAAACCCCTCGGTAGCCCCCGAGATCGAATACATAATCCTCAAGGCAATGGAAAAGCGTGTAGAGGACAGATATCAGACGGCAGAGGAAATGCTAGACGCGATATACGAGCTGGAAAATCCCACTCCCGAAAGCACAGAGCCTGTACCGCTAAAGGAAAAGATAATAAACTATTTGCGTGATTTCAGCATTCCATCTGGCGTGGTGGGCGGACTTTGCGCGCTGTTGGTTTCGGTGGTCATGGCGTTGGGTATTCTCTCAATAGCCCTTATGAACGAGCGAAATCTACACCAATACGTCAGAGTGCCCGAGCTTGATGGCACCGTGTATTCCGAGCTTGCTTCACTCGGTCTTGACATGCGCTATTACGACATTACGGCGGTATACACCGACAACGCCGAAAACGGCGGAAAAATAGTATCTCAAAACCCCATCGGGGGCAGTAAGGTAAAGCTAAAGGACGGAGAAAAATGCGAGATAACCGTTAAGGTCGCCTATCTTCCGCTTCCCGAGACCATGCCAAACGTCATCGCTATGGACGTCAAGGAAGCAATGTCGCTTCTTGAAAGCTACGGCTGTGAGGTCAGCGTTGAGAGCGCGCCGCATGAATACATAGGAAAAGGGCGTGTTTTTGCCACGCTTCCCTTCGCTAACACAGAATCCTCAAAAGAGGCAACTCTTTTTGTCAGCGACGGATATTCCGAAACAGAATAGCCAATTTTACGAAAGGCAGAACACAGAATGGATTACAAGGCAAAAGGCAGAATAATAAAAGGCGTTGGCGGACTCTACTACGTTTTGGTCACCGCCTCGGACGAGCCTTCAGCTATCGGCAGGCTTCTTCCCTGCCGCGCGCGCGGTAAATTCCGACACAGCAACATATCCCCTCTTGTGGGCGACAGGGTGGAAATAGTCTTTAACGACAGAACACTCAAGGCGCTTGAGGAAGAAAACACGAGCAACAAAAAAAGCGCCGGCGAGATCATGATATCCGAGATCATCGACCGCAAAAGCGCGCTTATAAGACCGCCCTTGGCAAACCTTGATTACATGTTCATATCAATGGCTTCAGCCTCACCCACGCCGATTCTTTCGACTGTGGACAAGCTTATCTCAATAGCGGAGTTCAACAAAATAGAGCCTGTCATCATCATCGGCAAATGCGAGCTTGACCCCGACAGTGCCGAGAGGATAAAGGAAATATACCAAAAGGCGGGCTTTACGGTCTTTGTTATCAGCGTGTTTGAGGACGAGGGCTTAGAGGAGCTTTCACGCTTTATAAAAGCCAATCTCGCGGGCAAGATAGCGGCGTTCGCGGGGGCTTCGGGAGTCGGAAAATCCTCTCTTATGAACAAGCTCTTTCCCGATCTTTCGCTTGACACGGGCGAGATAAGCCATAAAATAGAGCGCGGAAAAAACACCACCCGACACGTTGAGCTTTTCACCCACGAATGTAACGGCGGCGAGGGCTATATTGCCGACACCCCCGGTTTTTCGATGCTTGACTTTGAGCATTTCGACTTTTTCAAAAAAGAGGACCTGCCGCTTACGGTGCGCGAGTTCGACGACTATATAGGACTTTGCAAATACACCAAATGCTCACACACCAAGGAGGACGGTTGCGCCATACTTGAGGCGGTAAAACGCGGTGATATCGCCAAATCGCGCCACGACAGCTTCGTTGAGATATACGAGGTCTTGAAAAACAAAACCGATTGGAAGAAATAAGAGGTCACAAATGAAAGCATTCATATACGTTGGCGGCGAGATATTCCCCGACGGGATAACCGACTTTCCCAAGGGCGGAGATATATCCATAAGCGCCGATTGCGGATACAAAAACGCAAAAAAGCTGGGCGTTAGCATAGATTTTGCCGTAGGCGATTTTGATTCGGGCGACAAAGCCGAGCTTCCCCGTGAAGCCGAGATAATAGAAGTCCCCGCCGAAAAGGATTTTACCGACACTCAGCTTGCGGTAGACGTTGCTCTTGAGCAGGGCGCCGATTTTATAACTATAATCGGCGGTCTTGGCGGAAGGCTCGACCACACTCTTTCAAATCTCGCTATTCTTGAAAAGCTTTGGAGCATGGGCATCCGCGCGATGATAACCGACGGAAAAAACCGTGCCCGTTACATTGAGCGCACAAGCGAGCTTGTTCCCAAAAGTCTTTTCAAATATCTTTCGCTTATCGCCGCGGACGAAAACGTAAAGGGAGTAAGCCTTGAGGGCTGTAAATATCCGTTAAAGAACGCCAAGCTCACTCGCACGAACCAGTTTGCGGTCTCCAATGAAATTCTCAAAAACTGCGCGCTGGTAAGCGTAAAAAAAGGCGGACTTTATATAATAGAAAGCAAAGATTAACTGTCAAGTGATAATTTTTGGTCATATAATAGCATTGAAACCTATTGAAAGGACTGCTTTTATATGAAGATAGTAATAGTCAAATCACCAAGCTTTCTCTCGCCTATACTAAGAAAAATTTTTAAAATAAAACGCAACGATAAATAAAATTCAGGAGCTTAAATGCAGGAAAATAAATTTTTACCTATCAACCGCGCCGAAATGGCGGAGTACGGCTGGGACCGTCCCGACTTCGTATACGTTACGGGTGACGCTTACGTCGATCACCCGTCTTTTGGCGTGGCTATCATCTCCCGCGTGCTTGAAAGCAAGGGCTTTAAGGTAGCTATACTCGCTCAACCCGACTACAAGAGCTGCGATGCCTTCCGCGAGTTCGGCAGACCTCGCCTCGGCTTCCTTGTAACCGCGGGAAATATTGACTCCATGGTGGCTCACTACACTGTTTCAAAAAAGAAACGATCATACGACTATTATTCCGCCGGCGGTAAAATGGGCGCGCGCCCCGACCGCGCCACGATAGTTTACTGCAACAGAATACGCGAGGCATACGGCGACGTACCGATAATCATAGGCGGGCTTGAAGCCTCGCTCAGACGTTTCGCACACTACGACTACTGGGATGACAAAATTCGCCGTTCGGTGTTAGTGGACAGCCGTGCCGATATTCTCACATACGGCATGGGAGAGAACATTCTCACAAGAATCGCCGAGCTTCTTGACAGAGGCGTGCCGATAAAGAAAATACGCGATGTGCGCGGCTCGGTATACCTTTGCAAGCGCGGCGAAAAGGTACATTACGACGTAGCGGGCGAGTTTGATTTCAACGAGCTTAAAGCCGACAAGCGCAAATACGCCGAGGCTTTCGGAGTTCAGTACAAAAATCAGGACTCAATAAGCGGAAAAGCCATAATCGAATATTACGACGACAAGATGTTAGTGCAAAATCCGCCCATGCCGCCGCTTGAGCGCGAGGAATTGGACAAGGTGTACTCCCTGCCCTATATGCGCGATTTTCACCCCTTGTATATAAAGGACGGCGGTGTTCCCGCTATCGAGGAGGTCAAATTCTCGATAACCCACAACCGCGGCTGCTTTGGCGGTTGCAACTTCTGCGCGCTGGCATTTCACCAAGGACGCACGGTTCGCTCACGAAGCATAGAGAGCGTGGTAACAGAGTCGAAAAAGGTCACAGAGCTTGACGGCTTCAAGGGTTATATCCACGACGTGGGCGGTCCTACTGCGAATTTCAGATACCCCGCCTGTGACAAGCAGCTAAAGGACGGCGTATGCGCCAACCGCAAGTGTCTCGCACCCACCCCCTGTAAAAATCTCAAGGTTTCACACGACGAATACATTCGTCTTATAGAGGAAATTGAAAGACTTCCGAAGATAAAAAAGGTGTTTATCCGCTCGGGCATACGCTTTGACTATCTGCTTGAGGATAAAAGCGACGCCTTTTTCAAAAAGCTGGTACGCGACAACGTCAGCGGTCAGCTTAAGGTCGCCCCGGAGCATTGCGCGTCGCAGGTGCTTGCCTGCATGGGCAAGCCAAATTTTGAAGTTTACGAAAAATTCAGAAAGCGCTATTTTGAGCTTACAAAGAGCTTTGGCAAGGAGCAGTATCTCGTTCCCTATCTTATGTCAAGCCACCCAGGCTCCAACCTCAACTGCGCTATCGAGCTGGCGCTCTGCCTGAAACGCGACAATTACGCGCCCGAGCAGGTGCAGGACTTTTATCCCACCCCTGGAACTGCTTCGACGGTAATGTACTACACGGGTCTTAACCCGCTTACGATGAAGCCCGTCTACGTTGTTACAGACTACCACGAAAAACAGCTTCAGCGTGCGCTTTTGCAGTATAACCGACCGCAAAACGCCGACCTCGTCCGCGAGGCGTTGACCAAGGCGGGACGCACCGACCTTATCGGCTACGGCAAGGAGTGCCTCGTAAAGCCCGCGGCGCAGAGCACAAACCGCAACGGCGCAAATCACTCCGCAAAAAGCGGTTACGGAAATAAAAAGCCAACTGCGCAAAAAAGTTACGTTGGCAAAACATCTAAAAAAGGCTCAAACGACAAATCACAGAAAAATTCGACATCAAAGCCAACAAAACGAAAAAAGAAATAGCAAAAACACAGGCGGTTGCTTTATGCGACCGCCTGTGTTTTCTGTTTGTAGTTTCACCAACCGATTTGTTGAGACATTATTGAGTGTTTTTTAAAACCACTGGTCAAATTTTATTTCTAAGGCTATTTATAGCCTGATTGTACCATATATAGCCC
The DNA here is from genome assembly GCA_045660295.1 of Eubacteriales bacterium. Taxonomy (GTDB): domain Bacteria; phylum Bacillota; class Clostridia; order Oscillospirales; family CAG-272; genus RGIG8775. Next base: position 29,331 of record JAZRDN010000035.1, on the reverse strand, counting down.
ATTTTCTCAACAAAAAAGGCTATAATTAGTCCATAATAAATGCTCTGTGACGGTTTTGGCATATCACTTGTTGAGTTTTTCGACACCCCTGAATTCAAGACCTTCGAGCAAGAAATAAAGTAAAAAGCTGTCCATTTGTTTGGACAGCTTTTTTGATGAAATATGAGTTATTGTTCTATCTCTTCCATAACGAACGCTTCGAGAATATCGCCAAGCTTGATGTCGTTGAACTTTTCAAGTCCTACGCCGCACTCGTAGCCTGATGCCACCTCACGCGCGTCGTCCTTGAAACGCTTAAGAGACGAAATCTTATCCTCAAAGATAACCACGCCGTCACGCACTACGCGGATCTGAGCGTTTCTGGCAATCTTTCCGTCCTGAACGTAAGATCCCGCAATAGTACCGACACCCGGAACGTGGATAGTCTGGCGAACCTCGGCATGACCGATAACCGTTTCCTTGAACTTGGGAGCAAGCATACCCTTCATAGCCGCGGTGATCTCCTCGATAGCCTCGTAAATTACGCGGTACGTACGAATTTCAACGCTCTGTCTCTCAGCAGAATCCATAGCGCCCTTATCGGGACGGACGTTAAAGCCTACGATGATTGCGTTGGAAGCCGCCGCGAGCATTACGTCACCCTCGTTGATACCGCCTACTGCCGAGTGGATAACTCTTACTCTTATCTCCTCGTTGGATATCTTCTGAAGCGAAGCCTTGACCGCCTCGGCAGAACCCACAACGTCAGCCTTAACGATGATGTTAAGGTCCTTAACGCCCTCGGAAATCTGATTAAACAGGTCATTGAGGCTTGCGCGGCTGTTAGCCTTGAACTCTTCCTCTTTAGCCTTATCACGTCTGTTGTCAGCAAGCTCACGTGCCATTCTCTCATCGGCAACGGCGTTAAACTCGTCACCCGCAGTGGGAACCTCGGCAAGACCGATTATCTCAACGGGCACGGAGGGAGCAGCCTCGGAAAGCTGACGTCCCGTATGGTCTGTCATAGCGCGGACGCGACCTACCGCCGTTCCCGCGATAACAACATCACCAACGTGAAGCGTACCGTTCTGAACGAGAAGGGTTACAACAGGTCCGCGGCCCTTATCGAGCTTAGCCTCGATTACGATACCCTTTGCGCGGCGGTTGGGATTAGCCTTAAGCACCTTAACCTCGGCAACGAGAAGCACGTTTTCAAGAAGATCGTCGATACCCTGATGCGTAAGCGCCGAAACGGGTACGCAAATAACGTCGCCGCCCCATTCCTCGGGAACGAGGTCGTATTTTGTAAGCTCCTGCTTTACCGCGTCGGGGTTAGCGGTGGGCTTATCCATCTTGTTTATTGCTACGATAATATCAATACCTGCCGCTTTGGCATGGTTGATAGCCTCTACAGTCTGGGGCATGATACCGTCATCAGCCGCCACCACGAGAATAGCTATATCGGTAGCCTGAGCACCTCTTGCGCGCATTGCGGTAAACGCCTCGTGACCGGGGGTATCAAGGAAGGTGATATCCTGTCCCTTTACCTTTACGCGGTAAGCGCCGATATGCTGTGTGATACCGCCTGCCTCACCTGTGGTAACGTGTGTATCTCTGATTGCGTCAAGAAGCGAGGTCTTACCGTGGTCAACGTGACCCATAACGCAGACGACAGGCGCGCGGGAAACAAGAGATTCCTCGCTGTCCTCGGTCTCGTCAAAGAGTCTTTCCTCAATGGTAACAACAACTTCCTTGGTAACGTTTGCGCCAAGCTCATCGGCAACAAGGAAAGCTGTATCGTAATCGATAGTCTGATTGATAGTCACCATCATGCCCATAAGCATGAGCTTTTTAATAACCTCTGCCGCGGTTATCTTAAGGCGCGAAGCAAGCTCACCAACAACGATCTCATCGGGAATGCTTACGTTTACGGGCACTTTCTTAACAGGCTGTGCGGGAGTCGAGGGCTTCTTGTTCTTCTTAAAGTTATTATTGCGGTTATTCTGCATCTGACCGCTTGTGTTCTTTTTCTTAAACTGCTGGTTTCCTCCGCGAAGGTCTGCAACAGTTTCAGATACGAACGATGTCAGCTTATCGTCGTACTTGGAAAGGTCCACGTTGGAATCTCTCATATCAACGATACGCGTTCCGCCCTTCTTCTGGTTGGGATTGCCTCCCTTGGGAGTCTGCGCTCTGATGATCTGCTGGGGCTGGAATTTCTCTCTGGGAGCGTTCTGATAGCTCTCGTCCTTATCCTTCATGGGAGAGAAGCCGCCCTGACGGTTATTCTGGGGCTTTCCGCCCTGCTGACCCTGGCGTCCGCCAAATCCGTCGCGATTATCGCGACCGCCGCGGTTGTCTCTGTTATCTCTATTGTCTCTGTTATCGCGGAACTGACCGTCACGCTTCTCAAAGGGGCGCTCGTCTCTCTGTCTGAATTCTCCCTGACGGTGAGCGTTATTAGTTCTGTCGCCGTTGGGCTGAGCGGGTCTTTGAGGAGCGCTCTGCGTTTCGGGCTTCTTTGTCTGCATGGGAGCCTTGGGCGCTCTGGACGCTTCAGGCGAGGTCTTGACCTCAGCCGAAGGCTTTTGAGCTCCTTCCTTAACCGGAGCAGGCTTCTTTGCCTCTTCCTTCTTAACAGGCTCGGCAGGTGCTTCCGCCTTCTTTGCGGACTTCTCCTCCTGCTTTACCTCGGGAGCCTTGGGAGCGGGCTTTTCCTCTGCCTTTTCGGCAACCGCCTCGGGCGCTTTTTCGGGCGCCTTTTCCACAGGCTTCTCCTTTGCGGGAATATAGGTTATTCCGTCGATGTAATTTTCGATTTCGGTAATCTGATGCTCCTTTGTAAGAGTATCAAAGAGAATATCGAATTCCTCTGCCTCAAGGGTCTTTTGCGAGTTCTTAACGTCTATACCCTTGCCAACCAGAACTTCAACTATATCCTTACTCTTTTTACCGAGATCCTTTGCTATCTGATTAATCTTAAACTGTGGGTTATTTGCCATATTGTTACCCTACCTTTCTTTGGTGTTTGCGGCGCAATGCCGAGTTTTCCGAAGCAATTCTTTTTTCGCCTGGGCCTCCATGCGTTGCTTCACTCCGAAATGGTGTCCAAGACTTAATGATTTTTATATGAGCTTTTCTATTCCCTGCGCAAAGCTCGCATCGGTCAATGCCGCCACCGCAAGCTCTCCGCTCTTTCCAAGCAAATGGGCAAATTCCTCGGTGTTAAGTCCTACCTCAATCAGACGCACGTTATAAAATCTGCATCTGTCGCCTATTCGCTTGTGTGTGTTATCCGACGTTCCCGACGCCTCAAACACAAAGTAAACCTTCTTTCCTTTTTTCAGCTCCTCGCATACCATGGGTGTTCCGTACACCAGCTTACCCGCTCTCGCGGCAAGTCCGAGAAGCCTGAGAAGCTTTTGTGAATTATCGTTTGTTTGGGAATTACACATTTTCACTAAGTTCCCTTTCCATTTCATCGTATACCGCCTCGGGAATCTCACACTCGAGATTCCTTTCCAGCCGTTTTGCACGACGGGCTTTTTTCAGGCATTCAATATCATGGCATATGTATGCGCCTCTGCCGCTTGCCTTGCCCTTAAAGTCAAGGCTTACGTGCCCCTCGGGATCTCTGACCACGCGAAGCAGCTCGCTTTTCGGCTTATGCTCATTACATCCAAGACACTGACGCTCGGGGATTTTTTTCTTCTTGCGTTCCATAGCTTACTCAGTCTTAATATCTATCTTGAAGCCTGTAAGTCTTGCCGCGAGTCTCGCGTTCTGACCTTCTTTACCGATGGCAAGCGAAAGCTGATCCGCGCCAACGATAACTCTGCAGCTTCTTTCTCCCGTCATTACCACGGAATCCACCTGCGCGGGCGCAAGTGCCGCCGCAACATATTCCTCGGCGCTTTCGCTGTACTTAACGATATCTATCTTCTCTCCGCAAAGCTCGTCAACGATAGCCGAAATTCTCATTCCGTGATTACCGATACAAGCTCCTACCGCGTCAACGTCCTCGTCGCGTGAGTAAACCGCGATCTTGGTTCTCGAGCCTGCCTCGCGGGCAACGCCCTTTATCATTACAACGCCGTCGGTGATTTCGGGAATCTCAAGCTCGAACATACGTCTTACAAGTCCCTGATGAACTCTGGAAAGTGTAACGAGCGGACCCTTAAGCTCCTTGTTTACTTCCATTACGAACACCTTTATTCTCTGACCGACCTCGTACTCCTCACCGGGGATCTGCTCGCCCTTAAGAAGCACCGCGTTTCCGTTTCCTGTATCGAGAATAGCGTTTCCTGTCTCAAAGTCTATCTTGTTGACGGTCGCGGTGATTATTTCTTCTCTCTTGTTCTCATACGCCTGCTGAGCCGCCTTGCGTTCGCCCTCTCGGATACCCTGAATGATAACCGACTTAGCCGCGCCCGCGCTGAGACGTCTGAAATCCTTGGTCTTGACCTCAAACTCAATTATCTTTCCGACGGTGTTTCTTTTGCTCAGCGACTTAGCCTCCTCAAGAGAAATCTCGGTCTCGGGGTTTTCGACCACCTCAACCACCTCTTTCTGCTGGTAAACTCTTACGTCCTGCTTAACGGGGTCAAGAAGGACGCGCACGTTAGTGTTGTTACCGTACTCCTTCTTGAACGCCTGAACGAGAGCCGCCTCGACCTTTTCGAGCATATACTCCTTTGGAATGCCCTTTTCCTTTTCGAGCATTTCAAGGGCAACAAAAAATTCCTTGTTCATGTCTTTTTTCCTTTCAAATTTCTTTTTATTAGTCTCCGAAATCAAATACTGTTTTTATTTTCGCAACGTCCTTGCGGTCAAAGCTCTTTACAGCCGAGCCGATATCCACCGACACCCTGCCGTCCTCAAAGCCCGCAAGAGTTCCCGAAAACGCCTTCGTGCCGTCCACAGGAGCGTAGAGCTTTAATTCTACTGTCTCTCCGATGCACGCCAGAATATGAGCGTCTGTGCGAAGCTCTCTCTCTATTCCCGGAGAGCTTACCTCGAGATAATAGGCGTTTTCTATGGGGTCAGCCTCATCAAGCACAGGGTCGATAGCGCGGTGCATCTTTTCGCAATCGTCGATATTGATGCCCTCCTCCGAGTCGATAGTAACACGGAGAATGTGGCGCGCGCCCTCCTTGACGAACTCAACGTCCCAAAGGAAATAGCCAAGCTCCGCGGCAACGGGGGCGATAAGCTCGCTCACAACTGCCGCAACGTTTTTTGTTCCGTTTTTCATAGTTCACCCGTCAGCATTTTTAAAATGCCCCTTCTTAACAATTAAGAGTGGGCTCACGCCCACTCTCATACTGAATGATATTACCTGTATAGTATACCACAAATTTTTTCCTTTTGCAATAGTTTTTCTAAATTTTTTTTGGATTTTTTAAAAAATTTCCCCGCGCAAAAAAATTTACACATATATTTCAAGGAAAAGTTGCGTTTGATGTTTACAAATCGGCTTTTTTATGGTATACTAATAAGCTGAAGTAATATTGTAATATTTTCCAAAGGAGCTGCAATGAACAACGGCAACACAACTCCGACCCAAACAAAAATAAAATTTGCACAGACTGTTCTCGCAGGACTGGCAGTCGCATGCTTTATGGCGTACTTGGCTATTCCCTCGGTCATACTTGCCTGCGTCAACACCGCGCTTTTTATACTGTGCGCGTATAAGATCTGCCAAAAAAGAGTTGACTTTACGATCATAGTCATAGTTACGGCAGCGATGTTCGCCACGTTATCAATAAACTCGCTGGCACGCATAATCAGCCTCGTCGTTTCGGCGGCGGCAGGCGGAGCGATGCTTTGCGGAAGTAAGAGAAGCCGCGCGGTATTCATAATATTCTCGGCGGCATCCTACCTTGTGGCATTCGCCGTTACAGGCTCGCCGATAGAAGCGATATCGGTATTCTCCGCGCTTCCCGCGGCAATAGCGTTTGCGGTATGCTCGTCAAAAAGAGTTCCGCGTGTATCGTCGATATGCGCCGCGTCGGTAACGTTTCTCGTAACCGCGCTTATCCCTGTTGCCCTCTCGGCATACGCTGAGTTCGGCACTGACGTGAAAGCCTTTATAGAGTCCGCGCGCTCCAATTTCTCGACAACCGTTACCGAGACCTTCAACAGCATGATATCCGCTATGGGGACCGAATACGCCGAAGCCGTGTCAGTTGACACTGTCGTATCAACGGCGGAGCTTGTGTTTACGCTTATGCCCGCAATGTACATCATCAGCGCCAATATAACCGCGTTCGTAGCAAGCTATCTGCACATGATAATCCGTCAATCGCTTGGAAAAGCCCCCGAGAGGCAGGAAGTCGTTTTCATTCTCTCGTCGGTATCGGCGTGGCTATACATCATATCCTTTGTATTCATATTCTTCTCGTTCGGTGACTCGAACGCTATGCGAATATTCGCTGTATCGATGGAAAATCTCAATCTGATACTCTCCCCCGCCTTTATGCTCGTGGGACTGTTCTCGTTTATCGCCACCACGCGCGCCGGGGGAAGCAAGCCGAGCATATTCAAAACCGTTATTATCATCTTATCGTTCATGTACTGCGGAGCTTTTCTGCTCTATCCGCTTGCCGCCGCGGGCGTCATTACGACCCTGAGAATAAACAAACAGCGCGGCATAAAAAACTCTTAAGACAAGAAAAGGAGTGACAAAATGAAAACTCAAAAAGACTTCAGAGACTCCAGACAGTTTGCCGCCTCCACTTGGATATGTATTCTCGTGGGAGTTTTCCTGCTTGCGGCTTATACCGTTATCTGCGTCCTTGACAATATGTACAACGAGATCGTGGGAATAGTTTTCCTCTCGGTATATATAGCGGCAATAGTCGCAATGCTGTTCATTAACAGGCAGCACTCCATAGGAAAGAAAATGCGTTCACGCGAGAACATAGCACTGAGCACCGCTATGTCTGATCTTGTTCAACAGATCAACATTCCGTTGACCATAACCGACAAAAACGGAAAAGTAATATGGTACAACGACGAAATGTTCGCCCTCTCTGGGCGCAAGCGCCATATTTTTGGAATAAACATAAGCGAGCTTTGCCAGATAGCCCCCGACGAGCTTGCAAAATCCAATACGCCTATAACCGCGGACGAGGCGTCTGCAGCTATAATGAACACCGCACGCGAGGCGGCGGTGACCGTAGTTGAAATAAAAGACAAGAGGTTCGAGGCGAGAAGCTACGAAATGACGGTGGTGGGCAAAGCCTACTATCTCTCGGTGTTCACCGACATCACAGAGCTCTCGGCTATCAAGGAAAAGGTAGAGGCTGAAGCCCCCGTTGTTGCATACGTCGTTATCGACAACCTTGAGGAGCTTGCTCAATACGTGCGAGTCAGCAGCCGCGAGGCGGCGAACGAAGCCGAAAACGTAATCAAGGAATGGGCGGTGAGCCTTAACGCTCTCATGCGTGAGTACGACCGCGACAAGTTCCTGTTGGTATTTGAAAAGCACAAGCTGCTCGAATGTGTTGCGAATAAATTCGATATACTTGAAAGAATAAGAAACATACGTCTTGGAGACAACAGCATGCCCATCACCGTGTCCATAGGAATATCCTGCATAGGTGAAAACATGGCTGAGCTTGAGCTTGGCGCGCAGACCGCGCTCGACATGGCACTTCAGCGCGGCGGCGACCAGGTCGCTCTCCGCGGACAAACAGGACTTGAATTCTTCGGTGGACGCACGAAGAATATCCAGAAGCGCACCAAGGTACTGGCGAGAGTTATCGCAAATCAGCTTCTTTCGCTCATTTCGACCTCGGGCAACGTACTCATCATGGGGCACAAAAACCCCGATTTCGACTCGATAGGCTCATGTGTCGGCGTTGCGAGGCTTTGCATGCACTGCGGCGTTTCCCCAAAGATAATCCTCAACACAGACCGTGAGACTCTCAATAACTCATTTGGAAACTGCTCCGAAAAGCTGTTGGAGCTTGAAGCCTACAAGGACATTTTCGTTGACTCGGCTACCGGTATGGACCTTATACGCTCCGATACCCTGCTTATCGTCGTGGACGCTAACAACTTCGCCATTCTCGAAGAACCGGCGATTGCCGAAAACGCGCACAACCTTGTTATAATCGACCACCACAGAAAGACCTCGGAGCTCAACAAGCAGCCCATTATAAACTACATCGACCCCTCGGCTTCCTCGGCGTGCGAGCTTGTCACAGAAATTCTTGAGCAGTGTCTCCCCGTGGGAACGCTTACCAATGAAGAATCCACCGTAATGCTTTCGGGTATCATGGTAGACACCAAGAACTTTACACGCTCCACGGGAGTACGTACCTTTGCGGCGGCACTTTATCTGCGCGGCGAGGGCGGCAACTCCGAGATCGCTTACACATTCTTCAATGAGGACTTCAACGACTTCAGCGCGGAGGCTAAATTCAACTCCAATGTCATGATCTACCGCGACACCATCGCTATCACCACCAGCCCCGGAAGCGGAAGCGGTGACGACAGAACCGCGGCATCAAAGGCGGCTGATAAGCTCCTTACGGTCAAGAACGTAGACGCGTCCTTCGCTCTCGTTCCCATAAACAATATCATTCACATCTCCGCGCGCTCAAACGGTGCGGTGAACGTCCAGCTTATCCTTGAAAAGCTGAACGGCGGAGGACACTTCAACATCGCGGGCGCACAGGTGCCCAGCAAGGATATGCGAGAGACTCTTGAGCGTTTGAAGAACGCCATAGACGAGTATCTTGACAATCTGTAATAATACACGTAACAACAGAAAGGAAATACAAAAATGAAAGTTATTCTCACACAGGACGTAAAAGGTCAGGGCAAAAAGGACCAGATAATCGAGGTTTCGGACGGATACGCGAGAAACTTCCTTCTCCCCAAAAAGTTGGCTATCCCCGCAGACGCAAAGGCGCTTAACGAGGTAAAGAACAAGGAGGCTTCCCAGAAGCACAAGATAGAGGTTGAGACAATGCAGGCCAAGGAAATTGCCGCAAAGCTTGAGGGAATCATCGTAAAGCTGGTATCCAAGAGCGGAGCTGACGGAAAGCTCTACGGCTCTATCACCTCAAAGGACGTTGCGGACGCGCTTGAGGCTTCCCACAAAATAACGGTTGACAAGAAAAAGATCAACATTCCGACACCTATCAAGGCTTACGGCAAGTACGAGCTTGAGGTCAAGCTCTACACCGACGTGGTCGGAAAGATAAATCTTCTCGTTTCCGACAAGTGATCCCTCATAATTTCAGGAAGGAATTTTAACGAAAATGAACGACGAGCTTACCCCAAAGCTTCCCTTTTCGCTTATCGCCGAGCAATCGCTTCTCGGCTCTATACTTATTGACCCCGCCTCGGTCAACACCGTCGCCGACATCATAAGCGCCGACGACTTTTACGAGGAGGCGCACAGACAGATATATCTGGGTATTCACGAGCTTTTCCTGCTTAATCACGACATAGATATCGTAACCCTTATCGACATGCTGGTCCAAAAGGGTATATACGACAAGTCGGGCGGCGAGGAATATCTCAAATCCATATGCGAGGCGGTTCCCAGTGCGCTCAACATCAAGGACTACGCAAAAATAGTCAAGGAAAAGAGCCTTTTGCGCCAGCTTATCGTTATAAGCGACGAAATAAAGGAAACAGCTTTCAGCGAGCAGGACTCGGTTGAAAGCATCATCGACGCCGCAGAGAGAAAGATATTCTCTATCGCTCAGGGGCGTGACACCAAGGGCTTTAAGCATATCCGCGAGGTTCTTGTGGACGTTCACGGACACCTTAAGGACCTTCAGGACAGACCCGACGAAGTTTCGGGTACAAAAACAGGATTTTCGGGACTTGACAACATGCTTGCGGGCATGGGTAATTCCGACCTTATCCTCGTAGGTGCGCGTCCCGGTATGGGTAAAACCAGTTTCTGTCTTAATATAGGTACAAACGTTGCTATTCAGACCAAAAAGACTGTTTGCATGTTTTCACTCGAAATGTCATGTGAGCAGCTTGTTTCCCGTGTGCTTTCCAGTGAGGCTATGGTGGATAGCGTAAACCTGCGTACAGGTCGTCTTTCGCCCGACGATTGGGACAAGATCGCCGAGGCTTCTTCAAAGCTGGCGAGCGCCGACATTCTTATTGACGACACCACGGGCGTCACCGTAACCGCTATGAAAGCAAAGCTCAGACGAGTAAAAAATCTCGGTCTCGTTATCATAGACTATCTCCAGCTTTTGCAGAGTGATTCACACAATGACAACAGAGTTCAAGAGGTTTCGGAAATATCGCGTTCACTTAAGATAATGGCTAAGGAGCTTAACGTTCCCGTTATCTGCTGTACTCAGCTTTCGCGAGGACCCGAATCCCGTCAGGATAAAAAGCCTATGCTTTCCGACCTTCGTGACTCGGGTGCTATCGAGCAGGATGCCGACGTGGTAATGTTCCTCTACAGAGACGAATATTACAAGACCGACGCCAACTCTCAGGACGCCAGCGTTGCCGAGGTCATCGTACAGAAAAACCGTCACGGCTCTACCGGTACGGTCGAAATGGGCTGGATAGGAAGATACACCAAGTTTATGACCAAGGCGGAGGATCGCCTTGAAGAACAGTAAAATGTCATTAGAGCTAAAATTCACCGCTCCGCATATTCTTTCGGAAATGCCGCCCGACACCCCTATTCTGCTTGCGCTTTCCGGTGGCGCGGACTCCTCCGCGTTGCTTGCGGCACTCAATGAATACTGCCAAAAGAACGGCGCGCGGCTCTCGGTGGCTCACGTAAACCACATGATACGCGGCTTGGACGCCGAGCGCGACCGCGATTTTTGCCGCGGTCTGGCGGAGCGCTACTCGCTTCCCTTTTATCTGCTTGAGGCAGACGTTCCCGCGCTTGCCAAGGAGCACAAACGCGGGCTTGAGGAAGAAGCGCGCGAGGTAAGATACGGCTTTTTTGAAAAGATAATGCGCGAGAACTCTATCCCTCTGCTTGCCACGGCGCACAACGCCACCGACAACGCCGAGACGGTGATATTCAATCTCTCGCGCGGCTGCGGTCTGCACGGACTCTGCGGAATCCCCGCCGTTCGTGATTTCTCGGGCGGCAGGATAATAAGACCTCTGCTGAAGGCAAGCAAGGACGAAATTCTCGCTTACTGCAAGGAAAACGGCATTGAATACGTCACCGACGGAACCAACACCGACGTTGCCTATTCGCGCAACAGAATAAGGAACAATATTCTGTCCGAGCTTTTGAAGATAAACGAAAACGCCATCTCAAACATCGGCAGAATGAGCGAGCTTATCAAAGGCGATGACAGATTTATCGAAAGCTGTGCCCGTGAGTACCTTGACTCGGTTGACGACAGGTATTCTCTGCCACTTGACGGCTTCGCGCTTCTTGACAGAGCGGTTGCCGCGCGTACGGTGTCGCTGATCCTTAACGAGTTTTTTGAAGTGAGCACGGTGCACATATCCGACGTTCTTTCGCTGGCAAAAAATCGTGTTCCCCATTCAGAGGTGTCTCTCCCCAATAAAACGAGAGCGGTAATTGAAAGCGGTCACGTCGTGCTCACACAGGAAGAAAAGTCTGACGGCATAGCCTACAGTCTGCGGCTCGGATTTGGCGAAAACCTTATTCCCCACATAGACGCGGCTGTTTTCATAAGGAACACCGAAAATTCAGATAAAATACACGATAAACTGAAAAATATTTACAAAAAATCAACAATAGCTTTCATATCTTCTGATACAATAGTTGAAGGCTTGTACGCGCGCCCCAAAAAAGACGGAGACAAAATTCTTCACGGCGGCGTGCACAAAAAGCTGAAAAAGCTTTATTGCGAAAAGAAGCTGACACTGGAAGAAAGAGCGTCGCTCCCCGTGTTTTGTGACCAAGACGGCATAGTCTGGATACCGAACATCGCGCTCCGCGACGGAGAAAACAAAAAAGACAACCTTGTGGAGGTCACCTTCTTTTACAATTAAAAATCAGGATAAAATCCTTAGTTTTCACATATGCTAATGTGAGCTATAGGTCACATCTAAAAGCTCAACGACGGACGAATCGGCGGTGCTTTTTACGTCATTCGTCACAAAAATTCTTCGCATAGGGTCAACTATACGCGCGAATTTTTGTTTAGACTGACAAAAAATCCCCTCGCCGCTCGCCTCGCGTGAGTTTTTAGAGGTGACCTAATATATAAAACCGCCAAAGGAGGCTATAATGAAGAATAACTTCAAGGTCATAATTTTTTACATCATACTGTTTGCCGTGATAATACTTTCGGTAGCCGCGCTGATGGGAAACAACAAAACTACCGAGGATCCCATTCTCAGCGACGTTATCGGCTATTTTGAAAAGGACGCGGTAATCAATTTCGAGGTTGACGAAAACCATTACCTTACAATGGAGGTAGCGGGAGAGGGCGCGACCTACGGAGAGGACGGAAAGCTCCTCACATACGACAGCGCAAAGCTGGTCAAGGTCGAATATCAGCTCAGCAATCTCTCTCTTTTCCAGTCTCTTGTTGAGGAATATATAAAGAACAATACGAATCTGGAGAAATACGACTACCTGCCCGAGCCTGTGCTTCCTTGGTGGGCAAGCATTCTCCCCTACGTTCTTATTATAATAGTATTCATCGTGCTTTGGGTAGTTATGATGAATCAGGCAGGCAAGGGCGCGGGCGGCAAGCTCAATTCCTTCGGCAAGGCTCGCGTGAAGATGCCCACAAACGATAAAAACAAAGTTCTTTTCTCCGACGTAGCGGGAGCTGACGAGGAAAAGGCAGAGCTTCAGGAAATAGTTGATTTCCTCAAGGCGCCTGAAAAATTCACCGCGCTTGGCGCGAAAATTCCCCACGGCGTGCTTCTCGTAGGCCCTCCCGGTACGGGTAAGACCTTGCTCGCAAAGGCTGTTGCGGGAGAAGCGGGTGTTCCCTTCTTCTCTATCTCGGGCTCAGATTTTGTTGAGATGTATGTGGGTGTCGGCGCTTCGCGTGTGCGCGATTTGTTCGACAACGCGCGCAAAGCCCCCGCTTCTATCATCTTTATAGACGAGATTGACGCGGTTGGACGTCACAGAGGCGCGGGTCTCGGCGGCGGTCACGACGAGCGTGAGCAGACACTCAACCAGCTCCTTGTGGAGATGGACGGATTTGGCTCTCACGAGGGCATTATAGTTATCGCGGCGACAAACCGCCCCGATATTCTCGACCCCGCGCTTTTGCGCCCCGGTCGTTTTGACAGACAGGTAACGGTAAACTATCCCGATATCAAGGGACGTGAGGAAATTCTCAAGGTCCACAGCCGAAACAAGCAGTTTGAGGCGGGCGTTGACTTTAAGGAAATAGCAAAAACCACGGCAGGCTTTACGGGTGCTGATCTTGCAAACCTGCTTAATGAGGCTGCCCTTCTTGCCGCAAGACGCAACAAGACTCTTATCGGCGCTGACGATATCAGTGAAGCGTTTATCAAGGTCATCGCGGGACCCAAGAAAAAATCGATGAAGATAAAGGATTCCGAGCGCAAAAAGACAGCATACCACGAGGCGGGACATGCGATTCTCGCTTACTGCATGCCCACACAGGACCCCGTTCAGCAGATATCCATTATCCCCAGCGGAAAGGCGCTTGGCTACACGCTCAATCCCCCCGCCGAGGACAGATACAGTGTTTACAAGCAGGAGCTTTGTGAAAAGATTGCGATGCTTCTTGGCGGACGCGCGGCGGAAAAGATTATTTTTGACGACATTTCGGGCGGCGCTTCCAACGACATTCAGCGCGCTACGGCAACCGCAAAGAAGATGGTAACACAGCTTGGCATGTCAGACCTGCTTGGCCCTGTGAACTATGCGTCCGAGCAGGGCGAGGTGTTCCTTGGCAGAGACTTCTCGGCTGACAAGAGCTATTCCGAGGCTACGGCGGCAATAATAGACTCCGAGATACAGAAGTTTGTAAACGACGGATACGCCCTTGCCATAAAGACTCTCGAAGAAAACATCGAAAAGCTTCACCTTATCGCCGACTTCCTTGTGAAGTACGAGATAATGGACAGCGATCAGTTCAAGGCGGCAATGGAGGGCAATCCCACAATTGAAGAGCTTGACGAAATGAGAGCCGAAAAGAAGCGCAAGAGTAGGGAGGAAAACGCCAAGCGCGCCCAGGAGCTTGAGGCGCAGAAGAAGGAAGAAGCCGAAAAAGCGGCAGCTGAAGCTGAGTCTCACGAACGCACGGACGACAGAGAATTTGACATCGTTATCGACGAATATGGCAGAGTTCAAAAGGTCGAAAGAGAACAGGCAAAAGAGCAACCCGAAAGCTCTGATGAAAATACAGATTCTTCCGATAGCGACGATAAAAAAGACAACTAAATAAAAAAGGAGCTGAAATTCAGCTCCTTTTTTGCGCGCAAAACAAAGGCGTGAGCATTGCTCACGCCTCAATATTTTAACTGTTGACTTCGCTTTCTGCCTTGGATTCGTCAATTTCCTTCGACGGTTCCTTAGTGTCCTCGTCGTCTATGGGATTGACAGTTGCTTCTATTTCAACAACTCGTCTGGATTCGGTCTTGGTTACGACAACGTCGATGTTCTTGTAGCTGAACGTCTCGCCCTCCTCGGGAATCCTGTTCATCTCGCTCATGACCCAGCCGCCGACCGACGCTTCGTCAATTTCTTCATCAATATCAAACAACTCAAAAACCTTATCTATGGGCGCGGTGCAGAGTATTTTGTACTTGTTTTCCTCAAGCTGTACTATCTCCTCGACCACCTCATCGTGTTCGTCCCATATCTCACCGACAAGCTCCTCGATAATGTCCTCCATTGTGACAATACCCAGCGTTCCACCGTAGTCGTCAGCGACCACCGCAATATGGCTCTTGTCTTTTTGGAGAAGTCTGAGAAGGTCTCCTATCTTGATAGATTTATGTACCGAGACAACCTTTTTAACTATCTCGTCAAGTGTGCGTTCACCTGTCTTTACGTTGTTATAAAAGTCCTTATGGTGAATTACACCCGTAATATTATCTATGGTATCGTTATACACGGGAAGTCTGGAAAAGCCTGTTTCGCGGAAAAGCGTGTCTATCTTTTCAAGCTCATCGTCGTCGGCTATTGCGACAATATCAACTCGGTGAGTGAGTATTTCCTGCGCTTCGAGGTCATTGAATTCTACCGCGCTTCGGATAAGCTCGCTTTCCTGCTCGTCGATACCGCCCTCAAGCTCTGCTTCCTCAACGAATGTGAGTATCTCTTCTTCTGTGATAACGTTTTCGTCCTTGGTTTTAATGAGCATAGATGCCAACTTACGTATTCCTATAAGAATAGCCGATACGGGAGCGAATACCACGCAAAGGAAAGAAATAAAGGGATAGGAAAATTTCGCGAATTTTTCGGGTGATTCCTTAGCAAGGCTCTTGGGACAAACCTCGCCGAAAATAAGAACCACTACTGTCATAACGACTGTTGACACCGTAGAACCGAGATTGTTGTACTCCAATATGCTTATAAAAAGCACGGTTGCGATAGAAGAAGCAAGAATGTTTACGATGTTGTTACCGACAAGCACCGTCGTAATGAGCTTATCGTAGTTCTCGGCAAGCTTTAAGACCTTGCCCGCCTTTTTGTCGCCGTTGTCGGCTGCGTTTTTCAACCTGATGCGGTTGAGTGTGGAGAACGCTGTTTCGGTAGCCGAGAAGTATGCACTGAATACTACAAGTATCGCAATAAATACTATCTTCGCTATACTGTCAGGTTCCATAATAGATAATCTACCTCCAAAAAATAATATTTTGACTATTATAACATATACGAGCGCTTTTGTCAAGTCATTTTGCCAAAATGCCGACTTGTTTATTTGTGCAAACAAACCAAAAAATCCGTTCTTAAAATGGCTGTTTTTGACAGATTGCCAAAAATGAAAAATTCTATTGACAATCAACAAAAAAGGTGATAAACTAACTGTATCAAAAGTTTTAATGAGGTTTGTTATGAAGTCTTCGATTTTCGCAAAATCTTATTTTTACCTTTATTACTATAACAACTGATAATAAAGGTGCTTTTTGATGGATTTTTATAAGTTTAATTTGCGGAATCTATCGGTAAAAACACCGAGGGTTCCGATTTTTGTTTAATTTTGAGCGCTTGCGCAACATTCTCCGCGAGGGCAGGATTCTTAAAGAAAAGGTAGACGGCAAATGATAAAGATTAAGGTTGAAGCATCAATAAAATACGATATAATAATAGGAAAGGGATTACTCGCGGACGTGGGAAGGCTCTGCATGGAGAACCTTGGCAAGCACGCCGTGGCTATCGTCAGCGATGACACGGTTGACGCGCTTTACGGCGCGGCGCTTGAAAGGTCGCTCAAGGATGCGGGCTATGAGCCGATAAAATTCGTTATTCCCCACGGCGAGGCTTCCAAGAGCATGGAAAACCTCGGTGCGCTTCTCGGTTTCCTTGCTGATAATCACATGACACGCTCCGACTTTCTTATCGCCCTGGGCGGCGGAGTTGTGGGCGACCTTACGGGCTTTGCGGCGGCGGTATATCTGCGCGGAATCAAATTCGTTCAGATACCCACCACACTGCTTGCGGCGGTTGACTCCTCTGTGGGCGGCAAGACCGCTGTAAATATTCCCGAGGGCAAAAATCTTGTTGGCTCGTTCCACCAGCCAAGCCTTGTTATATGCGATTACGAGACTCTTGACACGCTCCCTGCCGACATCTTTGCCGACGGTTGCGCTGAGGTCATCAAGTACGGCGTTATCAACGACGCGCCTCTCTTTGAGAAGCTGAAAAAGCCCATAAAACCGCAGATAGAGGATATTATCGCTAACTGCGTTTCGAACAAGCGAGACATAGTAAACCGCGACGAGCGAGACCACGGCGAGCGCCGTCTGCTCAATCTCGGACATACGGTAGGACACGCGGTCGAGATATGCTCCGAGTTCGGGATATCCCATGGCTCTGCAGTGGCCATCGGCATGGCTATCGTAGCACGCGCGTCGGCGAAATCGGGAATTTGCGAGGCAACCGTTCCCACGGAAATAGAAAAAATGCTTGCCGACTATTCGCTTCCCACAAGCTGTAAATTCACCGCGGACGAGCTTGCAGCGGTTGCCGCGGGCGACAAAAAGCGCATGGGCGGAACTATCTCATTTATTCTTCCCCGCGCTATCGGTGATAGCTACGTTCACGATATGAGCACCGATGATATCCGCGATTTTATCGCGCTGGGACTTTAAAAGGAATTTTAACATGGAAATAAAGCTGAACGCCCCCACGCTGGGGGGCAAAATAAAAGCAATATCGTCTAAATCAATGGCGCACAGACTTCTTATCTGTGCCGCCTTTGCCGACCGCGAAAGCGACGTAGTGTGCGAGGACACCAACGCCGACATATGCGCCACCGCCGAGTGTCTGAACGCTCTGGGCGCGGATATCGTGCGCTACGGCGACCTTTATCACGTCACCCCCATACGCCGAGTAAACAACGGCGCTGTGCTTGATTGCGGCGAGTCGGGCTCAACGCTCCGTTTCCTGCTTCCAATAGCGTCGGCTATCGGTGCCGATGCCACCTTCGTTATGCACGGCAGACTGCCCCAAAGACCCCTCTCGCCCATGTTCGAGGAGCTTGAGCAGGGCGGAATGTCAATGTCGCCGCAAGGCACAAATCCCCTTTTGACAAGCGGTGCTCTCCGCCACGGCGACTACACTGTCGCCGCAAATATATCATCGCAGTTTGTAAGCGGACTTATGTTTGCGCTTCCTCTTATCTACAAATACAACGGCGCGCCCGCGGAGGAGCTTGAAAGCTCACTTACGCTGACGGGAGACATAGAATCTGCGCCATACATAGATATGACGCTTGACGCGCTTGCCGAGTTTGGCGTAAACTTTGAGGAAGGATATCCAAACCGAGACAACGGCGAAAACGCTAAATACAAGATACCCGTGAGTATGGATTACCGCGCGCCCGCTGACCTGCGTGTCGAGGGCGATTGGTCAAACGCCGCCTTCTGGCTATGCGCGGGCGCTATCGGCAAAAAGCCTGTTACGGTTACCTCGCTGAACTTAGGCTCTCGCCAAGGCGACATGAGGATTCTTGAGCTTTTGAAAAAATTCGGCGCTGACGTTATTGAGTCTGGCGACCAAGTAACAGTAATGCACCGCCCCTTGCGCGGAATCAGAATAGACGCCACGCAGATTCCCGACCTTGTGCCGATATTGGCGGTAGTGGCATCGGTAAGTGATGGCGAAACGCTTATTTACGGTGCGTCGCGCCTGAGAATTAAGGAAAGCGACCGACTTATATCGGTAACAAACATGCTCTCTGCCCTCGGCGCTGACATAAAAGAGACCGCTGACGGACTTATCATAAACGGAAAGCCAAATTTGAAGGGCGGAAGCGTACACGCCGAAAACGACCACAGAATAGCTATGGCGGCGGCTGTCGCCTCTACGGTCTGCGACGGTGAGGTAACAATAAGCGACGCGCAGGCGGTTGCAAAATCCTACCCGAAATTCTGGGAGGCCTTCGAGAAATTGAGCAAAGGAAATTAGCAATGAATTTTATATTGGCATCAAAATCCCCCAGACGGCGTGAGATTCTCGCCGACTTGGGTATTAAATTTGAAATAATCACCGCGGACACAGACGAAAACTGCGCCCTTACCGACCCTCGCGCCTACGTTGAAGAGTTGGCGATGCGCAAGGGGCGCGCGGTTGCGGATATTCTTAAGGACAACGACACGCTTATAATAGCCTCGGACACCGTAGTGGCGTGCGGCGGAGAAATCCTCGGAAAGCCCCGCGACAAGAGCGACGCAAAGCGCATGCTTGACATGCTCTCGGGCAGCAAGCACGACGTGATAAGCGGAATCGCGCTTATCACGCGCGAAAAAGCGGTGGTTTCAAGCGAGACCACGCACGTTATTTTCGATATACTGTCGGACTCCGACAAGGAAATATACGTAAATTCCGACGAGCCTTACGACAAGGCGGGCGCATACGCCATTCAAGGGCTTGCGTCAATGTGGATAAAGGGCATTGAGGGCGACTACTTCAACGTGGTCGGTCTGCCCGTAAAGCTGCTTCACGACATGCTTAAAAATGATTTTAGCATTGATATAGCGCAACTCATATAGGAGGAAAAATGGCTACTACCTACGGAAACAATCTCAAAATCTCTATATACGGCGGCTCTCACGACCCCGAAATAGGCGTTATAGCCGAGGGACTTCCAAAGGGTGCGGAGTTTGACGTTGAGGCTCTGCTTGCCTTTATGAAGCGCCGCGCGCCGGGTAACAACAAATATTCCACCGCTCGAAAGGAAGCTGACAAGCCGATATTCCTGTCGGGCGTTTGCCCCGATGGCGATGACATTTCCGGAACAGCCACCCTTGACGGCACTACGTTCAAGGCAATCATCAGAAACTCCAACATGCACTCAGGCGACTACTCAAATCTCGTTGATGTTCCCCGCCCCTCTCACGCCGATTACCCCGCGCGTGTTAAATTCGGCGAGGGCGTAGACCTGCGCGGCGGCGGACATTTTTCGGGCAGACTCACTGCCCCCATGTGCATCGTAGGCGGCATCTGTCTGCAAATACTCGAAAAAATGGGCATAAAGGTAGCCGCGCACATATATTCGGTCAAGGGCGAAAAGGATATCGAGTTTGACCCTTGCGGGGTAAACGAAAAGGACTTTGACACCCTTTCGGAGCACGAATTCCCCACCCTTTCCATTATGGCAGGTGAGAGGATGCAAGAGGTCATTGAGTCCGCGCGCATGGACGGCGACTCGGTAGGCGGCATAATCGAATGTGCCGTTATAGGGCTTCCCATTGGCGTAGGCGAGCACATGTTTGCGGGACTTGAGGGCAGAATTTCCTCAATCATCTTCTCAGTCCCCGCGGTAAAGGCTATTGAGTTTGGCAAGGGCTTTGGCTCTGCGGAGCTTTTCGGCTCGGAGAACAACGACCCATACTTCATGGACGGTGATAAAATAAGAACTCGCACCAACAACTGCGGTGGTATCTCGGGCGGAATGAGCAACGGCATGCCGATAATCTTCCGTGTGGGAATAAAGCCCACTCCGTCTATCGCAAAGGAGCAGGACAGCGTAAGCCTTTCAAGGCGCGAAAACACCAAGCTGGTCATCAAGGGCAGACACGACCCCTGCATCGTTCCGCGCGCCGTTCCCGTAATCGAAGCGGCGGCGGCTATAGCAATACTTGACGCAATACTTGACGAAAAGGCAAACTAAAAATGAAATTAAACTACAAATCAACCATTTCGGCGGGCTTTGTGGGCTATGCCACGCAAGCGCTCACTATTAATTTTCCGCCTCTGCTTTACATAACCTTCGGCACGCAGTTCGGACTTTCGCTGACGGCAATAAGCTCGCTTATCGCGGTCTGCTTTCTGGTTCAGCTTTTAGTTGACCTGCTGGCGGCGAGGTTTTCTGAAAAAATGAACGTCCGCTTCTTTATAACCGCGGCGCACATACTCACCGCTCTCGGCATTTCGGGCTTGGGATTTTTGCCGTTTATCATGCCCCCATACGTTGGTCTTATGCTTGCAACGGTGGTAAGCAGTATCGGAAGCGGTCTCGTTGAGGTGCTTATCACCCCCATAGTCGAGGCTTGTCCCACACCGCCAAAGAAAAAGTCATCATACATGAGCCTTTTGCACTCCTTCTATTGCTGGGGGCAGGCGGTTGTTATTTTGCTTTCGACCGTATATTTCTCAACCGTGGGAATTGAGCATTGGCGAATCCTCTCGGCTCTTTGGGCAATAATTCCTATCACGGGCGCAGTGCTTTTCTGTATCGTTCCCCTCTACCCCCTTCCCAAGGACGAGCCCGACGGGAACGGCAGAAGCTATCTTGGCAACAAGATATTCTGGGTCATTGGCATAATGATGTTAGTATCGGGCGCGGCGGAAATGACCATGGCACAATGGGCGGCGGCATTTGCCGAGGCCGGACTCGGAGTTTCAAGAGAGCTTGGAAATCTGCTCGGTCCCTTCGTGTTTGCGGTACTCATGGGCTCGGCGCGTGTCTTTTACGCAAGGTTCAGCTCTAAAATAAGTCTGAAAAAATTTATTCTTTTCAGCGCTCTGCTCTGCATAGCCTCATATCTGACGGCGGCAATCGCTCCGTTTCCGATGATCTCGCTTCTGGCGTGCGGCATCTGCGGTCTCTCGGTAGGCATACTGTGGCCGGGCAACATCAGCAACGCGGCGGGTATGATTCAGGGCGGCGGAGTTTCGATGTTTGCTTTTCTGGCGCTTCTCGGTGACTTCGGGTGCATGATAGGACCTTCTATTGCGGGAAGCGTTGCCGACGCCTTCGGCGGAGACATTAAGCTTTCGTTCGTAATTTCGGCTGTATTCCCCACGGTGCTGTTAGTCTCGATAATCTACCTTATACAGTATTCAAAAAAGCAAAGAAAGGCGTCGCAAAATGGAAATCAGTGAACTCAGAACAAAAATAGACTCGCTTGACCGCGAGATAGTAAAGCTTCTTGTCCTGCGCATGGGCGTAAGCGCCGAGGTAGCCGCTTACAAGATAGCAAACGGTATGCCGGTGCTTGACAAAGCAAGAGAGACGGCGTTGCTTGAAAAGATAGCCTGGCTTTCGGGTGATATGAGCGGCTATACCCACGAGATATATCTTGAAATCCTCAAGCAGTCCCGCGCGTATCAGGACGAGCTTATCGCAAAAAACGGCAAATAAACCGAGGTAAAACATGAAAAAGATAAAATGCGGACTTTTAGGTGAGCATCTGGGACACTCATTTTCTCCACAGATACACCGAGAGCTTGCCGATTACACCTACGAGCTTTTTGAAATGCCCGTGGATGACGTGGCGGGATTTCTCGCCTCTGACCGATTTGACGCAATGAACGTCACTATCCCCTACAAAAAGACCGTAATGCCATATCTTGAGGAAATAACCGACGAGGCAAAGCGCATCGGTTCGGTAAACACGATAACGCATCTCAAAAGTGGTGGTCTGCGCGGAGACAACACCGACTATTTCGGCTTTTCCTACATGATAGACAAAAGCGGAATAAGGATAGAGGGCAAAAAGGTGCTGATCCTCGGCAGCGGCGGCGCTTCGGAGACCGCGCGCACGGTCTGTGCCGACAGAGGCGCAAGGGCGGTCATTGTGATTTCGCGAAGCGGAAAGGACAATTACAGCAATTTGTACAAGCACAGAGACGCCGAGGTCATCGTAAACACTACACCTGTGGGAATGTACCCCCAAAACGGCGCGTCGGCGGTCGATCTTGCGGATTTCCCCGCCTGCGAGGGTGCGCTTGACATGATATACAACCCCGCAAAGACCAAATTTCTGCTTGACGCGGAGCGCTTGGGTATTCCCTGCATCAACGGTCTTTGCATGCTTGTAGCGCAGGCAAAGCGCGCCTGCGAGATATTCCTTGACAAGAAAATTGACGACAGCGAAATTGACAGAATAACCAACATGATCGCCGCCGAGACAGGAAACATAGTGCTTATCGGAATGCCCGGCTGCGGCAAGACCTCGCTTGGCGAGCTTCTTTCTCAAAAGTCAGGGCGTGAGGTCATAGACACCGATGCTTTAATAGTAAAAAAAGCGGGAATGACAATCCCCGAAATATTCGCTAAATTCGGCGAGAGCTATTTCCGCGCCCTTGAGCACGCCTGCGTTTGCGAGGCGGGCAAGCAGAGCGGAAAGATAATCGCAACCGGCGGCGGCGTGGTCACCCGACCAGAAAACCGCGAGCCGCTTTGTCAGAATGGCAGGGTGTTCTACGTAAACCGCGCCATAGTCGATCTGCCCACCGACGGCAGACCGATCTCGCAGACGACCGATCTTCACGAGCTTTACGAGCGCAGACTTCCCCTTTACCGCGCCTTCTGCGACATAGAGGTAGACAACAACCGCCCGCTTGAGGAAACGGCGGACGAAATAATCAAGCTTTATCACAACAGTTGAGGTGAATTATGAAATTTCTTGTAATAAACGGTCCAAATCTCAATCTTCTCGGGCTTCGCGAGCCTGACATATACGGCTCACAGAATTTCGAGGCGCTCCGTAGCTTCATAAAGGACGCCTGTACCGCGGAAGGCGTTGGGGTCGAGCTTTACCAATCAAACCACGAAGGGGCTATTGTAGACAAAATACAGGCGGCTTACGGCGTTTTTGACGGCATAATCATCAATCCCGCCGCTTACACCCACACAAGCGTGGCGATTCTTGACGCGCTCAAGGCGGTGTCTATCCCCACGGTTGAGGTGCATCTCTCCGACATCAATTCACGCGAGGAGTTCAGAAAACATTCCTACGTGTCAATGGTGGCGGTAAAGACTATTTGCGGTCTGGGCTTTGAGGGCTACGCGCAAGCTGTGAAATTTTTGAAAAGTTATATCGAAAAATAAAAATTTTTACGCTTTGAGGCATATTTTTGCTTGACAGTGTAGTTTTGTTGTGGTATAATTTTTATAAGAAAACCTCTAAAAGAAAGGAAGTATGAAGATGCGTAAAATTTTAGCTCTTGCACTCGCACTCATTATGATATTTTCCCTCGTTGCTTGTAAGCCTCCCGTAGACACGGAAGACTCAAGCACAAACGACACCGATCCCATTGTAGATACACCCGAAACCAACGAGCCCGAAAACACAGGCGATGAAACCGAGGATACAAGTGAAACAAGCGGCACTGCTCCCGAAACTGACGAACCTCAGGGTCCCCAGTTCACCGAGGTAAACGAAACTGTTTACGTATACGGAACAGAGACACTCAACGTTCGCACAGTGCCCTCCACTTTAAATAATGAGCCAAAATACTTTATGAACGAGGGCGAACAGGTCACCAGAATTGGATACAACGCTGAGTGGAGCATGATTTCTTACAAGGGTGAGACTTGCTACGCACACTCAGATTATCTTACCACACACGCTCCGCTTGAGTTTGATGACAAGACAGACACAGTATACATCGTTGCCGAAGGCTCGCTGAATCTTCGAAAGAAGCCCGCGGCAAGTGCTGATGCGGTTGTATATCTTCCCTACGGAACAGAGCTTGACAGAACAGGCATTGCCACCACAGAGGACGAATTCGGAACTATCTGGAGCAGACTGCTCTACAATGGTGAGGTTTGCTACGCAAGCACCACTTATCTCTCCGAGACAAAACCACAAGATATGCCGGAGGAAGATGACTTTACAGTGGTAAACGAATACGTTTACGTTGAGACCGTGCACAACGGCGTGGCGGTAGAAGATGGAATTAATCTTCGTACCCTTCCCACTCGCGCTTCTGAAAGCAAGGTTCTCTACACGGCTGCTCCTGGAACAAAACTTCTTCGCATCGGCATCGCAAAGGAAGCTGACGAGGAAGGCATAGTGTGGAGCAAGGTTATTTACAACAACGTAACTTGCTACGCAAGCTCGGGCTGGCTTACGACCGAAGCACCTGTAGCAGATGACGATACTACAGATACCACAAACGTGGCAGGCTGATTGAAATGATAAAAAAACAGGCACTTAAAAGTGCCTGTTTTTTTATTTGGTTTTATTTCTTAAACAACGAGGCGAAAAAGCCTTTCTTTGCCAAGACCACTTCGGAAATTTCAATCACCTTGTAGCCAGTTTTTTCGATCTCGCTCTGAAGCGCGGCATGGTCGATGCTCTCGGCGGCTTCTATAACAGTCTCGCCCTCCTTATGAGAAGAAACAACGCTTTTCACCTTGAAATTTTTCTTTACACATTCGGTAACGTGCGCCTCACACATGGGGCACATCATGCCCTCGATCTTTACAGTTATTTTTACCATTGTTATTCCCTCCGTTATGTGATTTCAGCGGTTGATAAAATTATACTCTTAAAATTAGATTTTGTCAATACAGCTTACAATTTCCATTTGTCAATTTTCAGTTTTTTGCGCCAGACGTAAATATAAGCGGTGATAAGCCTTGTAAGCGCAAAATCGTAAAAAACGAAAACGAGGTTAAGCGATATGACAATTATCCATACGGAAAATTCAAAAACAAGCGGCAAGGTAAGCGCCTTGGCGACGCCAAACATAGCAAGCAGGCATAGGTTAAACACTCCAAGCTTTAAAGCAAGGCATACAAACCCCTTGATGCGCTCTATCTTCTCTTTCAATATGGGGTAAAAGCCAGCAAAGGCAAAATAGACTATGGCGGCAAATTTATTTGGCAATAAAAGCAATGAGAGCGCCGATGTAACGGCGTAAATAAGCCATGGGTACATTCCGCCAAGCTCAATAACGGCTATTATCACAAGAAGCGAAGCCACCACCGCCATTGAAAGGTCAAGCACCTCCACAAGCGCGCCCATATACAGAATTATAACACCAAGCGCCGAGAACACCGAGCAAAGCGCCAGAGCACGGGTTTTATTGACGGGAGTTTTTCTTTTCATCTTGCTCCCCCGTCAGCAACAACTGATAAGGTCGCCGCCCATACACTCACAGCAGCAATCGGCGCAAATAAGCGAGCTACAGCAGTCGCACCCGTTTCCGCCCACATTGCCCGTCTGATAGCTTCCGCCATATCCCGCGGTGCGGTTACGAAGATTATCGCGCGCCATGCGGTATTCGATATTATACGGGTCGTCCTTGCAAGCGTTATTAAAGTGCATTTCAGCGTCGGCATATCTCATTCTGCGGACGCACACTGTTCCCATAAGGAACTTCCACTCGGCGGTACGGTCGGGGATACCCATTTCCGAAAGCCTTCTTTCAGCCTCGTCGATATACCCCATGTTGATGAGCCTTCTTATCTCGGCAAAGCGGCTGTCACTGCTTTGTCGGCTTCCGCCGTAAGCTCCACTGTATCCGCCCTGCTCATAGGCGTTCCCTGTCTGCGAGCCGCCGTTCTGGCGCATGTTCTGTATTTCCTCATACGCCGCGTTGACCTCTTTCATTTTTTCGGATGCCAAGTCAGCAAGGTCGGTATCGGTATATTTATCGGGGTGGTACTTTCTCGCCAAGGCAAGATACGCCTTTTTCACCTCGTCGTCGGTGGCGGCAGGCGACACCCCAAGTATTTTATAAGGGTCTGTCATTGACACTAGCTTCCTTTCTATCTAACTTGTTAATTATCTCTTTTGCCGCCTTAGGCATACCGAGATAGATTATATTCGAAATTATTTCTTTTATATCACTGTCGGGGTATTCTATCAGGTCAAAGGCCTTTTCAGCCTCCACAAGCTCGCCCGTCAGCGCGTTTTTAAGAAGGTCACGCATATCCTCGGAAATGCCATCCTTACCGCAAATGCCCACGATGGGGTTATAACGCGAGCGCTTCACGTCCTCCTCATAATCGTCCACGGCATCGACAATGTATATCCATTTTCCGATATGCTTACCTATTTTGCGCGCTATCCTTTCGCCGCTTCCCTCAAGCCCCTCTGCCATGATATCGGCAAGCAGTTCTCCGAAAAGCTCAGCGGGACGGTCTACCGACGGCTCAAGCTCTGATTTTTCAAGCTCGGCAAGCTCGGAGAGCGATTTTAGCATTTTATTTTCAAGCGCCTTATACTTCTTTGAAGGCTTGCGCTTCATAACCGCTAAAAACGGGCTTGCCGCTCGGGCGCGGAAGCGCTTTATTCCCCTCTCGTCCGAAATATTGTCGCGCAGCTTATGATAGGAAAGCAGTACCGACGCGGCGGCGCAGAATTCAAGCGTGCCGTCTATCTCCGCCATCGGGCGCTTCTTAAAGGGGTGAACGAAGCATCTGCGACCTTTGAAAGACGGCGAGCTTCCCTCTATCGCCATACGGACAAGCGCCATAAAAGCAAAGTCGTAGCTCAGCGTCATGCGCGCGCACTGACCGCCGCATTTTCCAAGCGCACGGCAAAGACCGCAATACACGCCTCTGTAATATTCATATTCTCTTACTCTGAGCTGAGGCTTATCAGCCTTGACGTATCCGAACATGTCACATCTCCATAAATTTTATCATTTCTATAATACAACAATCAGAGGAAAAATACAACCGTATTTTTGTAAACAATTAGCAATATCAGCGAATATTCTTTACGTACTCTCCGGGCGTACAATTCATATAGCGCTTAAACATTTTGGTATAATAGCTTGAATCGAAAAAGCCCGATGAGAGTGCCGCCTCGGTTACGGAAATCCCTTCCTCAAGCAATTCTATTGATTTACGGACACGCAAGTCAATGATATATGTAACCTCTAAAAAAGGCAATATAATTATATTTTCAAGCATCAAAGCAGTTATATAATTGTATTATAATCCAAGAAAACAAAAAAATCAACAGATTTTTGGAAATTAACGCAATGAGGACGAATTTTATGGAAAAATCACATTTATGGGCGCTGGAAGCACGGTGTTTGCCAAGAACGTCATAGGCGACTCGCTGATGTGTGACGCGCTCCGCGACGACCTCATTGAGGCTCACAAGGGCTGGCTTCCCGAATACCACTAAATCGCGAAGGCGCGACGGCAAAACGGTCAGCGCACCAAGCGTAGCTGAAAACAACCATCCCACATAATTCAAGGCGACGGCAAAACGCCGTCGCCTTTGTTTTAGCCCAACATCTTCAATAGAAAAGGCTGTACTTTTTCGGTACAGCCTATTTTTTATTCTACAAATGTCGTTTGTTCAGCGAGGGCATACATAAGCTTATCAAAAAGGACACATTCCTTGATATACTCCTCTCCGTACTCCTCAACCAGCGCGGACTCGGACATTCCTTGAGCCGCGGCATACTCAATAAGACCGTTAGCATAGTCCTCCTGCGTTACCTCGATACCTTCAGCCTTTACTATGGAGTAGAAAATTATCTCCTCCTTAACGCGGTCCTGCATTACCTCCATCATATACTCGTCGGTAATACCAACCTGCTCAAGCAGCTCCTCATAGGTATATCCGTTTTCGGCGGCGTAGACCTCATAGACGCTACGCTCAGAGGTATAGTAATACATGACCTGTCTTTCGGGCAGCTCTATCACAGTCGCGTTTTCAAGCACCTGCGCCCACATAAGCTGATATTTTTCAAGCTCATACTCGGCGTCGTATTCCTCCTGAAGCAACTTGCGAAGATGTTCTCTGTAAGCCGCCACGCTCTCAAAGCCCGTAATTTCCGAAATAAATTCGTCAGTAACCTCGGGGATAGTATAGTGACCCGCGATATAATTCAAGGTTATTTCAAATGATACCTCTTTACCCGCAAGTTCCTCATAATAATCATCGGGGAATTTGTTTGTAGAGGTCACGGTAGTACCCGGCATTATGCCATAAAGGTCGTCCTCAAACCAGTCTATATATCCGTTATTCTCCGCAAGCACGATGCTATCCGAGTCCGAGCTTCCGCCCTCGAACACCTCGCCGTCCATAGTTCCCACATAGCTTATATTCACAAAGTCTCCCGCTACCGTCTCGCGGTCGGTAACGTGAACGTCGTAAGGCTCGTATTTGGTATGCTGGTCAACGATGCTCTGTATCTCGGCATCTATCTCACCCTCTGTTACTACCGTTCTGGGGGCGTTGACACTGAGCCCCTTATACTGACCGAGCGTGATATATTTATCCAGTTTTTCTTTGGTATAATCCATTTCGTAATATGTATCACCCTCGTCACTGTCTACGTCATTTCCGCAAGCCGCAAGTGACACGCAGAAGCAAAGCGTCATAAGAATCGCCACAATTTTTATAAGTTTATTTTTCATTATACTTCCCTTTCAAATGAAATTGTACAAAAATGACTCAACCACCTACTACAAAGTCAGATAGTTGAGTCTCTTTTTGTAAGTCGCAATTTACGCTTCCTTCTTTACAACTTCTTTGCCGTTGTAGGAACCGCATGCCTTACATACACGGTGAGCAAGTACATACTCTCCGCACTTGGGGCACTTTACCATTCCGGGTAAATCGAGCTTCCAATTATTAGAACGTCTCTTGTCTCTGCGAGCTTTAGATACTTTTTTCTTCGGTACTGCCATTTAGATACACCTCCTTGAAGCATTTAAACACTGGTTAGCCGTAAGGGAGTCGAACACATAAGGTTTTGTACGAAAAATAACGGTGTATGCTGCCGAAAAAATCCTTGCGATATCTTATATCGCCGCAAATTTTTTCGTTGCCTACCCTCGCTATTTTCTCGTCCAAAACTGCTTCGCACCCTTCGGCGATTAAATTTTTGATAGATTTTGGTCTAAGTAGTGGCAGTGGAGTACCAACCCCACAAGACTAAGCGCGACGAAAGATACTAAAATTTATCGTCGCAGGGCTTGTGGGTTCGTCTCCCTTACGGCTATCCCTTATCTACGGGCGCACGACCCGAGGGCGAAAGGTGCGGAT
>JAZRDN010000034.1:0-5792 GCA_045660295.1 Eubacteriales bacterium | reverse complement strand
TGCGCTCTTTTTTAGTTTTTTCTCGTGTTTTCGACTTCTTTTTCTGTTAAATCCTGCTTTTCCCACATTAAATTCCACTTATTTCTCATACTAAATTCCACTGCTTTCCTACTGTGGAATTTACTTTGGGAATTCACGATTAAATTTCACCGAGAGAATTGTTGCCGCAAAAACTTTGGGGCAAGGGCAACCGTTTGTGGGGCGCGGAACGTCGCCTGTTGTCCGTCCGTCGGTGCTGAACAACAACACTATAAAACTATTATATCACAAAAATGTGAGCTTTGTAAAGAGTAAATTGTGGAAAAGCGCAAATTTCTCTGTTTTGAACAAAAAATAATTGTGAATTTTTTACAAAATACCAATTGCAATTTGGCTCGAAATGTGATATACTACAAGTGAAGAAAGGAAGGTACAGTCCAATGGCAAGTTGAACTTCACGACTTCGTTTCCAAAAAGGCGACCCAAGAACCAAGCGATTTGAGCAGGTAGAAAGGGTAGAAAAACACGGCGGTGTGACGCATAAAAATAGATCAGTGAGTCTTGTTAACAGGAGTAATCGGAAGTTAAGCTCAGGTCGGCGTTGGTAAAAAAGCCTTTGGAAAGTCAAAACCCCACACCTTTTTGCAACAGGAACGCAAACAGAAAACAAGTGGTATTCTCGGTAGAGAAAAAAGTAGAAAGCGTTTTAGGCGTTGCGGCTATGAAGCGAAAGGCAGTCTGATGAAAGAGAGGATAACAAAAGATGTTAGATATCAAGAGTGAACAGAAGTGACCCTTGGTTGCGTAAAGAAGCAATCAAGGGTCATTTCTTTTTGTCCTCGCGCCCCTGCCGGGGAGGCAATTGGTCAGCGTACCAAGTACAGCAAAAAGATAAAAAACATCACTCGTAAAATCAGCTTCCCGCTAAACACGGGAGGCTTTGCTTTTGGTATATGGTTTGTGCGGTAAATTATTGTTTAGTGCCATACGTCCGAGCCCTCGGGAGCGCCTATCCACTGTGCTTGCCCGAAAATTTGTTGAGCGTTCATGGTTTACCTCGAAAACAGTTAATTTTGAGTTTTATTGACAAATTGTATATTCAAGCATTTCGTAGTGCAGCCTTGTGCCCACGTCAACGCCCCCGGGCAGAAGCGCCATGGCGATAAAAAGCTCGTCGCCGGTGCTTAAATCTTTAAGTGTGGCGTACTCGCCCTCGATTTTACTTACTATATAATCCTTTGGTTCCATGCCGATTATTTGCAGAAATGCTCGATGTAGTTGTCTATGGCGGACTTGATTATTTTTATCGCCTCGTTGCGGTCGCTTACCTCGTCAACCGCGGTGGTCTTGTTCTCAAGATTCTTGTAGACCGAGAAAAAGTGACGCATTTCGTCAAAGACGTGGGTGGGAAGCTGGTCGATGTTCGTGTAAATATTATAGTTGGGATCGCTGAAGGGAATAGCGATTATCTTTTCGTCGTTTTTTCCGTTGTCTATCATGGAGATGACTCCGATGGGATACGCGCGGACCAGCGACATGGGCTCAATAGGCTCGGAGCAGAGCAGAAGCACGTCAAGCGGGTCGTTGTCGTCGCCGTAGGTACGCGGAATAAATCCGTAATTGGCGGGATAGTGTGTAGAGGTGTAGAGAATTCTGTCAAGGATTATAAGCCCCGTCTCCTTATCCAGCTCGTATTTTTTCTTACTGCCCTTGGATATCTCCACCACGCAGATGAAGTCCTCGGCGGTTATTCTTTTTGGCGATATATCGTGCCATATATTGGACATTGTGTTTTCCTTCTTTCTTTTAATATACTATAAGGAGTACATTTTACCATATTTCCGCTCGTTTGTCAAGCCCCGCGGCCGCAAGGCGTTATCTGGCTTTTTCTGTACGCCGACGGGGTCAAGCCTGTTTTTTCCATGGGTCATCGGGGTTTGAAAAATAGTGTTGATTTTTGCCCGCCTGACGGCGGTGTTACCAATAATTCAGCGTGCAAAAACAAATCGGGGACTGTTGCATTCCGTCAACAGCCCCTTTTAATATTTTATGTATCAAGCCTTGCTAAATCGGCGTAGGTCTCTCGCCTTACAGCCACGCGGTCAACTCCGCCGCTTATAACAACGACGGGCGGTCGTGGAATCTTGTTGTAGTTCGAGGACATTGCGTAGTTGTACGCGCCTGTAACAAGTGTCGCCAGAATGTCGCCGCGCTCGGCGTTTTGAAGCCTTACGTCCTCTCCGAGCAGGTCGCCGCTTTCACAGCATCTTCCCGCTATCGTGCAGGAGAGAGGCTTTTCCTCGGTAGCTTTGTTAGCTATCTCAAAGGTGTATTTCGACTGGTAAAGCGCATATCTGGGGTTGTCGGTCATGCCGCCGTCTATTGAAACGTAGGTCTTGTAGCCGGTGATGGTCTTGACAGTGCCTACCGTGTAAAGCGTCAGCCCCGCGTCGGCAACTATACTGCGTCCGGGCTCCATGAGAATACAGGGCTTCTTTATCTTGAGCTCTTGGCACTTTGCGTTAATGTGTGTGGAGATGCTCTTTATGTTTTCCTCGTAGTCGATGAAAGGGTCCTCGTCAACGTAGCGAACACCGAAGCCACCGCCGAGGTTGACGATTTTGGTTTCCATGCCGCAAAGCTCATTGACGTGGGCAACGTAAGAAAGCATGATGTCAGCCGCGTCGCAGAAGGGCTCGCAATCAAAGATTTGTGAGCCGATGTGGCAATGGAAGCCCTCAAGAACGACATTTTCGAGGTCAAGCGCATGCTTTACCATGTCGTCTGCCTGTCCTGTCTCTATTGCCGAGCCGAACTTGGAGTCAACGCTTCCCGTGGATATCTTGGCGTGAGTGTGGGGGTCTATGCCCGGACTCAAGCGGAGAAGTATCTTCTGTTTTATACCTTTCTTCATTGCCGCGCGGTCGATTTCCTCAAGCTCCTCCTTGTTGTCCACAACGAAGTAGCCTATTCCGCACTCGATAGCGTACGCTATATCCTCATCGGTCTTGTTGTTGCCGTGGAAGAAGGCGCGCGCCATGGGAAAGCCTGCCTTGTGGGCAATGTAAAGCTCACCCGGCGAAACAATATCTGTTCTCATGCCCTCGGATGCCGCTATGCGGTATATCTCCGAAAAGCAGAGTGCCTTGCTGGCAAGCAGGGGACCCGAATCGCCGCCGAAATACTTGCGCATGGCGTTTATATAAGTCCGCGCGTTCTGGCGTATCCTGTCCTCGTCGATAAGAAACAGGGGAGTGCCGTACTTCTGCGCCAGCAAGGCAGTGTCAAGCCCCGCGAAGCACAAATGCCCCGCCTTGTTTACCGACAAATTATCATGTAACATCTTTTTCATTTTGACCGTCCTTCCAACTACTATGCACTAAGCACTGCCAAGGCGTTCACGCCTTGGCTATATCTTTCATCGTATAAAGCCCCGCGGGCTTGCCGCATATGAAATCAGCGGCGGCAAGTGCGCCCTCGGCAAAGAGCGCGCGGCTCTGCGCCTCGTGCTTGAGAGTGATTATCTGAGAGTCCGTAGCCACGATGACCTCGTGCTCGCCCACGATGTTGCCCGCGCGTACCGCGTGGATGCCAACCTCGCCCGTCTCGCGCTTCTGCTGTCCGTGTCTGCCGTAGACGAATTTCGTCTCTCCGCGCGCGTTCTCAATCGAGCGCGCTATCATAAGCGCCGTTCCGCTGGGAGCGTCCAGCTTGCGGTTGTGGTGCTTTTCGATTATCTCTATGTCGGCATCGGGGAAGAGCGCCGCGGTTTTGGCGGCAAGCTCGGCAAGAAGCGCTACTCCAAGCGACATGTTTGCCGACATGAACACGGGAACTTTTTTTGCCGCCTCGTAGATAGCCGCAAGCTCCCCGTCACTGTGACCCGTGGTCGCCATAACCAGAGCCATACCGCGTTTGGCCGCGTATTTTGAGAGAGCGGGGGCGCAGGAGTGGTGGGAGAAGTCCACAAGCACGTCCGCATCACCCTTAAACTCACATATATCTGTATAAATACCTTCTCCGCCAAGGCGGTCTACCAAAGCCGTCGCCTCCGCGTTTCTCACGCCGTTTTCGCAAAGTGAGGTAAGAACCTTTCCCATTGCGCCAAGCGCGCCGTTAATTACAATTTTCATTTAATAAGTCCTTCCTTACGCATAAGGTCAAAGAGTACCTTTCTGTGTCCTTCTTCCATAGGTGTAAGAGGAAGTCTGAGGTAGTCCTCGCAATATCCCATAGCCGCCATAGCCGCCTTTACGGGAATTGGGTTGACTTCGGAGAAAAGAGCCGTTACAAGGTCGAAATAGTGGCACTGCATCTCAGCCGCCTTCTTTACGTCGCCGCGGAAGAACGCCTTGCACATTTCGGATGTCTCCGCGGGGAGAAGGTTGGAAAGCACCGAGATAACGCCCTTACCGCCCATAGAGAGAATGGGAACTATCTGGTCGTCGTTGCCCGAGTAAAGGTCTATCTTGTCGCCTATTCTCGCCATGGTCTCAACCACGTGGGAGATATTGCCGCCCGCTTCCTTTATAGCTACGATGTTGTCGTGCTCGGCAAGGATAGCGTATGTATCGGGGGTGATGTTTACGCCTGTGCGCGAGGGGACGTTGTAAAGAATGATAGGCTTGGAGCTTGCGTCGGCTATCTGTGTGAACATCTTGATAAGACCTGTCTGAGTGCACTTGTTGTAGTAGGGAGTTACCACAAGCATAGCGTCAGCGCCCGACTGCTCGGCGCATCTTACAAGGTCGAGAGCGTAAGCGGTGTCGTTACTTCCAGCACCCGCGATAACCGGGACTCTGCCTGCCGCGCGCTTTACAGAGTAGTCGATAACCATTCTGTGCTCGTCGTCGGTCATGGTGGAAGCCTCACCGGTCGTTCCGCACACAACGAGAGCGTCAATGCCGCTGTCTATCTGCCAGTCTATGAGTCTGCCAAGCTTTTCGTAGTTGACTCCGTTTTCGTCAAAGGGTGTGACGAGGGCGGTAGCCGCTCCCGTAAATACTGTTTTCTTCATGTTAAACTCCTCTCTAACAAAGAAAAAGTGACCACACGACGGTCACTGTACTTGCAATACGCCCCAACTACGGCTTTGGGGAAAATCAAGACAGATAGCACTCCGTCGGGTGACGACAGTCGTACAGATGTTATTCCGCACAACCGGCAAGCCGATTTACGCACAGAATCGACCGCCTCGGCATCCGCACCTTTCGCCCTCGGGTCGTGCGCCCGTAGATAAGGGATAGCCGTAAGGGAGACGAACCCACAAGCCCTGCGACGATAAATTTTAGTATCTTTCGTCGCGCTTAGTCTTGTGGAGTTGGTACTCCACTGCGACCAATCGCGCCAAAATCTATCAAAAATTTATTCGCCGAAGGGTGCGAAGCAGTTTTGAACGAAAAATAGCGAAGGGAGGCAACGAAAAAATACGAAGCAATATAAGATATTGCAAGTATTTTTTTGGAAGCATACATCGATATTTTTTCGTCCAAAACCTTATGTGTTTGACTCCCTTACGGCTACTTATTGCGAAATGCGCCTCTATCAAATATCTTTGTTAAACAACATATTATTATACACAACGATTGTATCACAGCCGAGAAAATTTGTCAAGGGCTTTTTTGCTAAAAAGTGTTTTTTTAGGGGGCTTTCTTGGGCTCTTGGCGGGTCGACGTGAATTCCCAAAGTAAATTCCACAGTAGGAAAGCAGTGGAATTTAGTATGAGAAATAAGTGGAATTTAATGTGGGAAAAGCAGGATTTAACAGAAAAAGAAGTCGAAAACACGAGAAAAAACTAAAAAAGAGCGCACCT
>JAZRDN010000033.1:0-13179 GCA_045660295.1 Eubacteriales bacterium | reverse complement strand
TTCTTACTCCGCATATTTCGACGCGGTTACGCCCTCTGAGCTCGGCACAAAAGCCGCGGCACAGCATATCGCAATCAATATCAAGCCCCTTGCTCATTCTTTCAAGCATCCCCGCGCGGCTGTTTTTTTCTTTTTTCGTAGCTTTCATTTGTCCTCCAAAGAATAATTGAGCTATTTCGCCAATAAGCTTGTAATAACTTGTAATAATATATATGCCTACGGAGTTTACAAATGAACAAAAAATTTTTTCTGCCGTCTGTGGCGGCAATCTTTACGGCGGCTTTTTTTATAAAAAACTCGGCGTTAACGGCATCCTATATTCAAAAGGGACTTGAGACCTGTCTTTTGACGGTCATACCGTCGCTGTTCCCTTTTATGGTTGTATCCGAGGTGTTGTGCGAGTGCGGCGCGCTTGAATTTCTTGGAAGGCTTATCGGCAAGCGAGTACCGAGGCTTTGGGGACTTTCGCGCAAGTCGTTTGCGGCGGTCACGGCGGGCTTGATATTCGGATTTCCCATAGGTACACGGGCGCTCGTTTCGCTTTACGACAACGGAGAGATATCAAAGGACGAGTTTGGACACGCCGTGGGCTTTTGCGGAATCCCAAGCTTTGGATTCATCGTGGGGGTTATGGGTGAGAGCTTTTTTTCAAGCAAGAGCTTTGGCATATTTATGTACGTGACGGCAGTTTTATCGGCGCTTATATCGGGAATTCTTTTTAAAAAGGGAGTGCAGAGCAAATATGAATTTATGCCCACGTCCGCACCGCAGAAGAAAAATCTTTCCCAAATACTTACCGACGCGATATCCTCTTCAACAGGAGCGATAATTGTTTTGTGCGCTTACGTGGTGTTCTTTTCCTGCATCATCGGTTGCATATCGGAAAAGCTATTTTCAAGCGATGCGGGGACAGTTGCGGGAAGTCTGCTTGAGCTTACCGCGGGAATAAAGGCAAGTGCAAGCATTGGCGGAGCTTTCGGTGTGGCGCTCTGCGGTTTCACGGTGGGGTGGAGCGGATTTTCGGTTCACCTTCAAGCCATGGCTTTGACAGCCGACCGTGTGGAGAGCTTTACGAGATATTTCGTGCAAAAGCTTTTTCAGGGTCTGCTTTGCGCGTTGGCGGCGGTTGCGTTTTCACACTTGGCACACTTTACCCCCGCAGGAACGGCGGCGGTATTTTCCTCGATATTTACGCCCGAGTACAGCGTCATTATGTTTATGCTGTTTTTCTTCTGTCTCTTTCACAGCAAAAAGCACCTGATAAAAATAAAAAACACCTAACTTTCGTTAGGTGCTTTTTGGAGCTGGTAATCGGAATCGAACCGATGACCTCGTCATTACCAATGACGTGCTCTACCGACTGAGCCATACCAGCATCGTCTGGCGGAGAGGGAGGGATTCGAACCCTCGTAAGGGTATTAGCCTTAACACGATTTCCAGTCGTGCGCCTTAGACCAGCTCAGCCACCTCTCCGTACTGCGACTTTAATATAATACCACATCTTCGTAAAAAAATCAAGACCTTTTTTGAATTTTTTTAATATTTTTTCAAAATTTTTATTTTTGCGGAAAACAGACCTTATTTTCACCAAAATTATGCAAAAAAACGCGGCAAAGCCGCATTTTTTATTCGTCTGTCTCCTCTGTACTTTCATCGGATTTGTCCTTAAGGGTAGGAATAAACTGTTTTGCTATCATTCCAGCCCCCCTTTTCTTAACGTAAAAGAATCCGATAACACTAAACACAGCCGCGCCTATAAAGTTGACAACAAGGTCGTTTATAGTATCGACAATTCCCACGTCAAGATACGCGTCGAGCACTATCTCTTTACCGTCGCCGTACCTTATTATAACCTCGCTGATATCGGGCAGGCTTACGACTCGGTTCATATGCTCGGGGTCAAGAACGACGGTGTTTATATAGTTAACGTAAGTATCCTTTTGCATATCCGTACCGAGAAAGAGGTCTGCGCAATACTCAAAAAACTCCCAGAAAACGCCTGTCGTCATAGAAAAGCAAAAGGCGGTAAGAGCAAGATATATTGGCGAGAGCTTGAATTTTATTTTTCCGTTCTGATTGATTATATCCAGAAGCGCAAAGCCAAATGCGGCGAATATAAAGCCATTTACCGTATGAAGGACGGTATCCCAATGCGGTATTTTTTCATAGTAACAGTTTATCTCACCGAGTATCTCGGCTGAAAATATAAACATCAGCACCAAGCCCTCAAATACGTTGGGAAGATGTATATTCAATTTATGCTCCACAAGTGTAGGCAGAGTAAAAAACAAAAGAGTAAGCACGCAAAAGAATACATTATTATATTCGGCGCGTATTGCCGAGCGTACAAGCGTAAAAACAACCATTGCTACCAAAACCGCATAAAGCACCTTTATACCTGTATGCTTGAATTTTATGTTCTTCAAATTTTCGGGAATCGGAATTTTTTCGTTTTTTTTCAAATCATCATCCCCTTTCCTGTCTTAACTGACATAATGATTATACAATTTTAGGAAGCTTTTGTCAAGAACCAAAAGATAAATTCACATAATCACCTATAAAGTTATACATTTTATTATATTTCGGTTGATTAAAATAAAATACATACTTTTTTAAAAAAACTATTGACAAATGCGTTTTAATGTGGTATTATAGTAATGCTTTATCACGGTAAAGCGCTAAACAATTCATTTTCTACATAGGAGACACACTACCATGAAAAAAATTCTTTCTCTCACACTTGCGCTTATTATGATCATGAGCGCTATCTTCTGCTTCGCAAGCTGCGGCGGCGAGGCTGACACTGACACTCTTGTTTGCGGTGTTACTATTTTCGAAAACATGAACGAAAAAGACGAGAACGGCAACTGGACAGGCTTTGAGTCCGAGTTCGCTATTGCTGTTGGCGAGATAATCGGCATGAACGTTGAATTCCAGGAAATCGACTGGGGTCAGAAGTACATGGAGCTTGAGGCAGGCACTATCGACTGCATCTGGAACGGCTTCACCGCTAACTCCACTGATAAGATAGACGGCGTTGATACAAAGCGTTCCGATCTTGTTGATTTCTCTTACGGCTACATGCTCAACCAGCAGTGCGTAGTTATCAAGGCTGATAACGCGGAGACCATCAAGACAGAGGCTGACCTTGCAGGCAAGAAGGCTGGCGTTGAGGGCGGTAGCGCAGGCGAAAGCTATGCGGCATCTGTAATCGGCGAGAGCGGAAGCCTTGAGAAGTACCCCGCACAAAACAAGGCATTCCTTGAGGTTAAGTCGGGCGCTGTTGACTTCGCGGTTATGGATATCGTTCTCGCGAAGAACGTTTGCGGTCAGGGCGACTACACAGACCTTATGATTGTTGATTCTATCGTTCTTGATTCCGAAGTTTACGCTATCGGTTTCGAAAAGGGCAGCGAGCTTACCGCTAAGGTAAACGAGGCTATCAAGACACTCTTCGAGAACGGCAAGATCGCAGAGCTTGCTACAAAGTATGGCTTTGAGAACGCAGTTGAGCTTGTTGAAGTTATCGAGTAATCAATTCAAACAAAGGAAACAAACATGGCAATAACTTGGTCATCATTTTTGAAGGTAACGCTAAGCTTGCTTGAAGGATTTGAATCAACCTGCCTGATTTTCGCGCTAACACTTGTGTTAGCGCTTCCTTTGGGTTTGGTGATCTCTTTCGGCTCCATGTCAAAGTTCAAGCCTCTTGCGTACGTCACAAAGGTTTTCGTTTGGATAATACGCGGCGTTCCGCTTATGCTCCAGATATTCGTGGTTTTCTACGTTCCGAGACTTTTGTGGGCTATGCCCTTCTTCACACGATTCAACGCGGTCATAGTAGCGTTCGTTATAAACTACGCTTGCTATTTCTCCGAAATATACAGAGGCGGCATTGAGGGAATTCCACGCGGTCAGTATGAGGCAGGCGAGGTGCTTGGCATGACGAAATCGCAGATATTTTTCAAGATCGTTCTCATGCAGGTAGTTAAGCGTATTATTCCCCCCATGTCAAACGAAATAATCACGCTTGTCAAGGACACGGCGCTTGCGAGAGTAATTATGGTCGTGGAAATTATCAAGGCGGCTGAAGAATATGCCGCTTACGGTCTCATTTGGCCTCTGTTCTACACGGCTGTATTCTATCTTGCCTTTGTGGGCATCCTTACGCTTCTTTTCGGATTCTTCGAGAAAAAGCTTTCTTACTACAAGGTTTAAGGAGGGTGAGACATGGCATTACTTGAAGTTAAAAGTATAACCAAAAAGTTCGGCAAGGTTGAGGTCCTCAAGGGCATTGACTTCTCGCTTGAAAAAGGACAGGTGCTTTCTATCATCGGTTCTTCGGGAAGCGGAAAGACTACCCTTTTGCGTTGTCTGAACTTTCTTGAAACGCCCGATACGGGCACGATAGCTGTTGACGGAAACTGCATCTTCGACGCCGAGGATCACACAAAGAAATCGGCTGCGCAGATACGCGAGAACCGTTTGAGCTTCGGACTTGTGTTCCAATCCTTTAACCTGTTCCCCCAGTATTCGGTAATAGACAATCTCACGCTTGCTCCCAAGCTCCGCGCGAAGGAAGAAGCGAAAGCAAAGAAGCTTCACGGATCAGAGCTTAAGCAAATGTATGCGGATATTGAGAAAAACGCCGAGGCTCTTCTGGCTTCGGTAGGACTTTCCGAAAAGCGCGACGCTTATCCCTGTCAGCTTTCGGGCGGTCAGCAACAGCGAGTTTCTATCGCGAGAGCGCTCGCGATGAAGCCCGATATTCTCTGCTTTGACGAGCCTACGTCGGCTCTTGACCCCGAGCTTACGGGTGAGGTGTTAAAGGTTATCAAGGAGCTCCGCGATGAGGGGCGCACGATGATAGTGGTTACCCACGAGATGGAATTCGCGCGCAACGTTTCGGACGAGGTCATATTTATGGCAAACGGTATAATCGAGGAGCAAGGCACTCCCGAGGAGCTTTTCGGTGCTCCCAAGAGCGAAATTCTCAAGAGCTTTTTAAGCGGAATAAACAAATGAGAGGTAGACAGCATGGCTAACGATATTATTACAGGCATGGGCTTTCATCACATCGGTCTGAAGGCTGCGGATTTTGAAAAATCGCTCGCTTTTTACAAGGCGCTCGGTCTCAAGGAGGTCGTACGCTGGGGCGAGGGTGAAAAGACCATCGCGATGCTTGACATCGGTGACGGTGGACGCATAGAGCTTTTCGCAAACGGCGGCGACGAGTTTGCCGAGTGCGGAAAGTGGGTTCACTTCGCAATGAAGGTTGACGACGTGCAGAAAGCATACGACACGGCAATCGCCGCAGGCGCTACTCCTCACATTCTTCCCAAGGTCGTTCCCCTTGACTCAACTCCCGAAAAGATAAGCATAAACATCGCTTTCGTAAAGGGTCCTGACGGTGAGCAGGTAGAATTTTTTAAAGAAGTATAAGAAAAAACCGCTGTCGCGATGCGACAACGGTTTTTATGTAATAAAATTATCAATTACTTGGACTTTGTAAAAATCTCCACCTGCTTCTCGTAGTTTACACCGGGGATAAGAATGCAGTTGCCGTTTACAAGATCGGAATCCTGCGCGTCCTTGATAAGACCCTTAAGAGTCTCATTGTCAGCAAGTGCCTTCTGCATATCCTTATCGGAGCCAAACTCGATAACGCCGCAGTAATCAATAGCGCTTGCGATGCTGCCGATGAGATTGCCAAGAAGACCCTTGTCCTCTTCATCTTCAGCGGGAACACCCTTGAACACGTGAAGTGTTACGGAGATCTCGCCTTCCTCAAGCTCTGCTACATATGCGTCGAAAATGGCGTTTCCGTCATCATTCTCAACGTACTCATAGCCGTTCTTCTCGAAGTTCTTCTTGATTCCGCCGAAGGAAGAACCACAGCTTACGAGAGTGGCAAGGAGCATTACAGCAACAAGTGCTACCGCAATAAGTTTTACATAGTTTTTCATAATTTGTTTTCCTTTCTATGAATTATTTGAACAGGTTAACTGTTCAATATGTAATTATACACGAATGAAATAGTTTTGTCAACTCCTTTTGTGGATTTTAATCACTGAACCTTAACAAAAAAAGCAATAAAAATACGCTCAAACTATTGAAATTAAAGAAAAAAAGTGATATAATAAACCTCATCTAAAAATGTTAAGAAAGGAGCTGCATCATGAATAACAAGCTATCGACTGTTGAGAACCACATTGAAAAAATTGACCGCGAAATGGCAGAGCTGTTCGCACGCCGAATGGGACTTGTACGGGATATCGCCGACTACAAATGTCAAAACGGAATCCCCGTAAACGATCCCAAGCACGACCAAGCGGTACTTGAAAATTCTTCAACATATCTTGAGGACAACCAATTAAAGGAGTACTACGTGCGATTTATGAAGCACGTCCTTTCGATTTCAAGAAGCTATCAAAGCCGTATTCAGAACGGCATGAAGATTGCCTACAGCGGAATTGAGGGGGCGTTTGCCCATATCGCGTCCACGCGTATATTCCCGGGCGCATCGCACATTGCCTACGGAGATTTTGAGGAGGCTTACCGCGCGGTGGAAAACGGTATCTGCGACTCGGCTGTGCTTCCTATCGAGAACAGCTTCGCAGGCGAGGTAGGTCAGGTCATGGACCTTATCTTCTCCGGCTCACTCTACATAAACGGAGTCTTTGAGCTACCTATAATCCAAAATCTGCTTGGCACGCAGGACGCTACCATTGCGGATATCACAGACGTTGTAAGCCATCCGCAGGCGCTTTCACAGTGCGCGAGTTATATCAAGAGCCACAACATGAATCAGACCGAGTACGCTAACACCGCTCTCGCGGCGCAACACGTCGCTACGCAGAACGACAGGCACATTGCCGCAATTGCCAGCGAGGAGACCGCCGCGCTATACGGACTCAAGGTCATTGAAAGAGCTATAAACTCGGCGCGAAGCAACACAACCCGCTTCGCTATATTCTCAAGAGCCCCCGAGCAGACCGCAAGCAAGAAAAAATTCATACTTGTTTTCACGGTCAAGAACGAGGCGGGCGCGCTTGCTAAGAGCGTAAACATCATCGCGAAGCACGGCTTTAACATGCAATCGCTCCGAAGCCGCTCTATGAGAAGTCTTGCATGGCAATACTATTTTTACATTGAGGGTGACGGAAACCCCTACACCCCAGAGGGCGAAGAAATGCTTAAGGAGCTTGCCGAATGTTGTGACAAGCTCAAGGTCGCGGGTAGCTTTGACGAGACCCACGCAATTTAACCGTTTTACAGAAAGAAGGCACACATACAATGAACATGAATTTCAAAAGAAAACTCCCTATTCCTCAGGATATAAAGGCAGAATATCCCCTTTCTCCCGAGCTTGCCGCAAACAAAGCAAAGCTTGACGCGGAAATAGCAAAGGTATTCACAGGCGAGTCCGATAAGTTTATTCTCGTTATCGGTCCCTGCTCCGCTGACCGCGAGGACGCTGTTATCGACTACATCTCCAGACTTCGCAAGGTTCAGGACAAGGTAAACGACAAGATAATCATTATCCCCAGAATCTACACCAACAAGCCCCGCACGACTGGAGACGGATACAAGGGCATGCTTCACCAGCCCGACCCCAACGAGAAGCCCGATATGCTTCAGGGCATAATTGCTATCCGCAAGCTCCACATGAGAGCCATTGCCGAGACAG
This sequence comes from Eubacteriales bacterium, assembly GCA_045660295.1. Taxonomy (GTDB): domain Bacteria; phylum Bacillota; class Clostridia; order Oscillospirales; family CAG-272; genus RGIG8775. The sequence continues at coordinate 5,489 of JAZRDN010000033.1, read as the reverse complement.
GCTTCGGTTGCGCTGACGAGATGCTCTACCCCGAAAATTACAGATATCTTTCCGATCTTCTTTCCTACGTGGCAATCGGCGCGCGCTCGGTTGAAAATCAGAAGCACAGACTTACCTCCAGCGGTCTTGATATTCCCGTTGGTATGAAGAACCCCACCAGCGGAGACATCTCGGTCATGATGAACTCGATTACCGCCGCACAGCACTCCCACACCTTCATTTACCGCGGCTGGGAAGTAGAGACCTCAGGCAACCCGCTTGCCCACGCTATTCTCCGCGGATACGTAAACAAGCACGGTCAGTCGATGTCAAACTACCATTATGAGGATCTTATTCACCTTGCCGAGACCTACGAAAAGTCGTCACTCGCGAATCCCGCGGTTATAGTAGACGCAAACCATGCCAATTCGGGCAAGAAGTACCTTGAGCAGGTGCGTATTTCCAAGGAAATCCTTCATAGCTGCCGTTACAACCCCGAGGTAAAGAAGCTGGTTAAGGGTCTTATGATCGAGAGCTACATCGAGGACGGTTGTCAGAAGATCGGCGAAAACGTTTACGGCAAGTCTATCACCGACCCCTGCCTTGGCTGGGACAAGACAGAAAGACTTATTTACGACATCGCTGACGTACTTTAATTTGAATAGAAAACGGATAGCCTAAGCTATCCGTTTTTTGTTATTGACTTTTTTTGGGAACTTTAAGTATTATTTTATACTTCACGGGATTATGGTCGCTACACTTAAAATCGGTGTCTACCGTCTCGCATAAAACCACCTCTACGTTGTCACTTGCCAACATTCCGTCAACTGTCAGCACGAAATCCGTACCGTCATCTCGATAGGGGCTATCGGCGTTGCGGCAAGAGGGGGCATTTGTAGCCGCGTGAATCCTCATTCCCTCGGGAATAAGCTCGGTGTTTATAGGCTGAGCCCAGGTAAATTCACCTTCGGTCCGCTTGAAATACAGCGAGGAGTCGCCAAGAAGATCCTTATTGAAGTCGCCCAGAGCCACCACGTAATGTCCTTTCGCATACTGTGACATCATATCTTCCACAAGCATTGTAAGCTGTTCGTCGGCAATACTTCCGTCGGAAGTATACGCCGAAAGATGCACGTTATAGACAAGAAAATTCTTTCCGCCAACGGTTGGAATTTTGGTCATGGTATACGCACGGTCAAGGTCAAGATACTTATAAAGCGAATCCTCAACAGGCAGGCTGCGCCTACGCACCAAAGAAATATTATATTTACTCAAGGTCATCATTCCCGATTTGTTTTTCCCTATGGGCTGTCGCAAGGGATAGAAGAAATACGGAGAATCGTAATTAACCGCCGTTGCGTCGTCATACCCCTCGAAATGCTCGGAAATTTCTGCCGTCTGGTCAATGTGATAACTGCGTGTTCCGTCGATATCGACCTCCTGCAACAGTACAACGTCGGGGTTTTCGTTTTCAATTGCGTTTATGGCGTCGCCGAGGTTTTCCATAACCGCTTCGGCTGAATAGGCGCGGGCGTGCTCGCCGCCGTCCATAAAGAACGAATAATCACTGCTATAAGCGCCAAATCCAATGTTATAGGTCATCAGCGTTATCTCCTGACCGAGCGGAGCGCCGACTTCGGTCTCGTCGGTTATATCGGTCAAATATATATTATCCTTTACACGCTGATATCCGCAATAAAGGTAAAGAACGTAATAGCATGCTATGAACACCGCAAACGCAAGCACGGTTGACACGGATTTGATTATTATTTTTTTCACTTTTAAGCTCATGTTTTTTCTCCGTTTCAGTTTGAAAGCTCGCCGCGAAGATTGGTTTCCATAAGGCGTTTTACAGTATCGCCGTCATATCCGCAGCTAAAAAGATAATAAAGCTTAACCACCGCCGCCTCGGTGGTCATATCATAACCGCTTACCGCGCCCGCCGCCTTAAGACTACTGCTTGTCTCGTATGTTCCGAGAGACACAGTTCCCTGCGGACACTGAGAGCAAACTGTAATAACAGTTCCGTTGGCAAAGGCTTTTTTGATTATTGGCAGAAGCGAATTTCCGTCACCCGGAATATTGCCTGCGCCAAAGGTCTCGATAACTATTCCCTTCAGCTTTTCGGTCATTATCGACTCGAAAAGGTCAAACTGTATGCCCGGAAAGACCTTTATAACTCCTATAGGAACGGGCACGAGCCTTTTTACCGCCAGCGATTCACCGCTTGGCACGCGCAAAAGCTCCTCGCTATATTTTATATCAATCCCCGCATCGGCAAGATATGGGCAGTTTGGAGTTTTAAAGGCAATAAGTCCGTCGGCTGAATATTTTGTGGCTCTGTTGCCCCGCATCAGCTTACCGCCGAAATAAAGGCAGACTTCATTTGCCTTGCCGTCTCCAGCGATAATAAGCGAGGTTATAAGATTATCGCGTGCGTCGCTTCTTATCTCGCAAAATGGTATCTGAGAGCCTGTAAGCACCACGGGCTTTGACAGATTTTCAAGCATAAACGAGAGCGCCGCGGCGGTATACGCCATGGTATCAGTACCGTGAAGCACCACAAAACCGTCATAACGGTCGTAATTTCTCTCTATTTCCTCGGCTATTTTATTCCACTCGTGCACTGTCATATTTGACGAGTCAAGCAGAGGCGACATCTCTATCATGTCCCACTCCGGGACTTTTTCATTTTGCAAATCGTCAATTGAGGCAAGAACACCACCAAGGTAACCTGCGCGGGGAACATATCCCTGCTTTGTAGGTATCATTCCGATAGTTCCGCCGGTATATATGATACAAACCTTCTTTTTCACATTTCCTCCTAGCAACTCCAATTTTTCAAATCATCGCTCCATGCGATTCCTATGCTTGCGTTGAAATCGAACATCGTTTCCTCGTCCTCGGGACCCGAGCCGTGGAAAAACATAATATATTTGCCGTAGTCGGGGTGAGCTTTCAAGTCGAGAACAAATCCCTCGGTTATTCTTCCGTGTGCCCAATCCCACTTTGCCTGTCCGAGAGTTATAAGCTCGCCTTCTTCACGGAAATCGGTAAGATTTTCGGAGCGAAGGACACCAATACCGTTTGGCGGCGAATGGAAAATAAGATAGCTATCGCCGTCGCGCAGAGCGCATACGTTCTCGCCGCATGGCGTTTTGCCGTGATACGTCCAGTTTTCAAGGTCGTAAGAATATGACATTGACACGCCGTTTTGCTTGTAAAGGCACCACCACTTTTTATCGTCATTAAGGTCACGCACAAGGAACGGGGCTATCATTCAATAACCGTCTGTTACTATTTTACCACAACGGTGCCGCAATGTCAACCGAAATAATATTTCGATTTGCACTTTTTATACGGCACAAAAAAGTACGCGGAGGGCGCGGACTTTTACAAAAATATTTTATCTAATCAATTCTTTTGCTTCAGCCTGTTTACTGTCATAATCAGCTCTATCTACCTCACCCTTGTGAAGAAGATAATCACCGAGATCCTCCGCCGTTGCCATTCCCTCCTCAGAAATACCGTCACGCTGAAAAACCTTAATTGCCGTTTTGAATATGATCTTTATATCACCCCAAAAAGTAATTTTCTCTATATATTCAAGGTCATACTCAAACTTCCTTTCCCAGCTCATATTATTTCTGCCGTTACACTGCGCCAAGCCTGTAAGTCCGGGACGAACAGTATGGCGTTTTCTTTGCTCGTCACTCATAAAGACCATATCTCGAACCAATTGCGGTCTTGGTCCTACGATAGACATATCACCCTTAAGTATATTTATAAGCTCGGGAAGTTCATCAAGCGATGTGCTTCGAAGGAACTTTCCATAAGCGACAAGGCGCTTTTCGTCGGGCAACAGATTGCCGTCCGAATCTTTGGCGTTAGTCATGGTGCGAAATTTGACCAGTTTAAATATTTTTTCATCTTTTCCGGGGCGAAGCTGAGTAAAAAACGGATTACCTTTCATTACGATTGCGCCAACCACTGTCAATATAAGTAACAACCACGAAAGCACACAGATAGCAAAAAGTGAAAGAGTAAAATCAATAATTCTTTTAAAAAATTTCGCGTACATTTATGTAACCTCAAAAACAAGATTTAACAACTTTTATTACAAGCTCTTGTTCTTTCTCTGTCATTTTTATATCCGACGGCAAACAAAGTCCGCGAGCAAAAATATCCTCGTTTACTGGCGAATCCTCTACATAAACAAAGTCATAGCCCTTGAACACAGGCTGCATGTGCATGGGTTTCCAGATAGGGCGCGCTTCAACATTAGCCTCGTTCAAATTTCCCATAACTTTCATCGGGTCAACATTACACGACTTATCAATAAGCATACAGGAAAGCCAAAAATTCGGCTTCATATCACATTCATACGGATTCATGGTCACAGGGATATCCTTGAACGCGTCCTCATATCTGCGGTATATTCTTTCTTTCAAATCACGATGTTCTTCAAGGTGTCTAAGCTGACCTCGCCCTATTCCTGCAACAACATTGGACATACGGTAGTTATATCCGATCTCCTCATGCTGATACCAAGGCGCAGGCTCTCTTGCCTGAGTTGCCCAGAAGAAAGCCTTATCTCTCGCTTCCTTGGTTTCGGTAATAAGCATACCGCCGCCAGATGTTGTAATGATCTTATTTCCGTTGAAGCTAACGGCACTATATTTTCCGAAGGTTCCGCATTCTTTGCCGTGATATGTAGCCGAAAGAGCTTCCGCGGCATCCTCTACAAGAATCGCATTATGTTTTCTACACACATCCAAAATCTCATCCATTTTAGAGGGAGTTCCGTATAGGTGAGCAAGCATAACCACTTTAGCCTCAGGGTATTTTCGAAAGGCCTTTTCAAGCGCCACAGGGTCCATATTCCAAGTATCTCTCTCGGAATCAATAAACACCTGCTTTCCGCCTTCATAGCTTACAGGGTTTACTGTTGCCGCAAATGTCATATCCGAACAAAGCACCACATCGCCGCGTTTTACCCCTGCCAATTTTAATGCAAGATGCAATGCGGCAGTACCGGAACAAAGTGAAAGTGCATGATACGGCTTATCAATACCGACACCAAGATATTCTGCCATTTCATCTTCAAAATTATCGCAATTAAAGCCCAACGGAGCGATCCAGTTCTTTTCAAAGGCTTCCTTTACATAATCCATTTCCTCACCGTGCATTGTAGGCGTAGCAAGCGGAATTCTTTTCATTGCTTTTTCCATATCAAATATCCCTTTCAGTTTTCACTTAAAAAGTTTTATAAATACACACAACACATTTGTTATTATATTATGTAATTATATCACAAAAAGCCGCTTATGTCAATAGAGCTTTTATCAAAGCCGAGGGCAAAATTTGAGGAGTGAATTCCCAAAGTAAATTCCACAGTGGAATTTGAAGTGGAATTTAGTGTGGGAAAGATTTTGTGGTAGAATTTAGTCTGGGAAAAGGAGGTTCCAGACTATGAACTACGAAAAGCGAAACAAGCATATGACACTTGA
>JAZRDN010000032.1:0-50775 GCA_045660295.1 Eubacteriales bacterium | reverse complement strand
GTCGCTGAACAAGAAGGGCTTAAAGCGGTTATTGGCGGATAAATTACGCACCGCACCCTGCCAGAAAAGTTTCGCTCAAGCCTTTTTAAAGGCTTGCGGATTGACAAGGCAGAGCCTTGTCTCGCTCGTCGCAACGAGCGAAACGCCCCAAGCGGCGTTTCTTTGGTTCTTTCTTTGCGCCTTTTGTGCCAAAGAAAGAACAATGGGGTAAAAACTAACTTTCAAATGTACTGCACAACAATTTTATAAGGCGTAAACCGTTAATCCGCTTTTTCTTTTTGAACCAAAAGGCGCAAAAAGAAAAAGCTCACAAAAAGAAAAACGCCGCAGAGTTATTTCGCCGCGTGCGCGCGGCGACAAGGGCTACGCGCCCTTGACTGGCGCCACCTCGCCGGTGGGGGCTTGCGGGGTTTGTGCGAACACACCACTTTGCCGAAAGGAAGTGATAAATTGAGTAACATATACGAAGACAAACAAAGGATAATTCAGGAGACGGTTCCGGGTAAGCAGATAACGCTTGCTCACATCATTGCCAATCCCGACGACACGCTCTACCGCAAGCTGGGTCTTGACCCAACCGTGGACTACTCGCAAAAGTCGGCTATCGGCATCGTCACCATGTGTCCCAGCGAGTACGCTATTATCGCCGCCGACCTTGCCATGAAATCGTCGGGCGCGGAGATAGGATTTGTTGACAGATTTTCGGGCACTCTCATTACCGTGGGAAGCGTTTCCGAGGTCGAGTCGGCTCTGGCGGCGGTGGTCGAATACGCCGAGAGAAAGCTGGGCTTCAACGTCTGCGAGATAACCAAAACATGAAGAAAATCATCTTTATGGGCAGGAGCGAGGTCGGCAAGACCACGCTTATCGAGGCTCTCAGGGGTGAGGAGCTTGTCTACCGCAAAACGCAGTGTGTCGACTATTCCGACCACCTTATGGACACCCCCGGTGAGTACGCCGAGGGAAAGGATCTGGCCGGCGCGCTCGCGGTTTACTCCTATGAGGCTGACGTGGTGGCGCTGGTGGTGTCGGCTACCGAGCATTATTGCATCTTCCCACCTGCCTGCGCTCCCGTGGCTAACCGCCCCGTTGTCGGCATAGTCACCAAGTGCGACGACGAGCATGCCAATGCCGCGCTTGCCGAGGATTGGCTCTTGCAATGCGGCTGTGAGCGGATATTTTTCACCTCGTCTAAAACGAGACAGGGAATAGATGAGCTTCTTGAATACCTCAAATAGCGCAAAAAAAGAAAAAACCACACAATTTTAGCGCAAAAACAAATAAAAACCACAAAAATATTGCAAAAACTATTGACAAATAGGTAATAAAGTGGTATTATTAAACTGTAAACCAATGAAAAAACAACATAAAACAAATCAAACAAAGGAGATACTTAAAAATGACAGAGTACGAAATCAAAAAACAGATCTGTGAGATCGGTAAGCGAATCTACGATCACGGCATGGTTGCCTCCAACGACGGTAACATCTCGGTAAAGATCAACGACAACGAATTCCTTTGCACCCCCACAGGAGTTTCCAAGGGCTTCATGACCCCCGAATTTATCTGTAAGGTTGACGCAAACGGTAACGTTATCCAGGCTAACGAGGGCTACAGACCTTCTTCCGAGATCAAGATGCACATGAGAGTTTACAAGGAGCGTCCCGACGTTAAGGCTGTCGTTCACGCTCACCCCCTCTACGCAACAAGCTTTGCTATCGCGGGTATTCCGCTTACAGAGCCCATCATGCCCGAGGCGGTAATCGCTCTTGGCTGTGTTCCGATCGCTGAGTACGGTACACCCTCCACAGAGGAGATCCCCGATGCTGTTTCCAAGCACCTTCAGTACTACGATGCAGTTCTTCTTGCAAACCACGGTGCGCTTTCCTTCTCGGATTCGCTCCTTAACGCATACCACAAGATGGAGTCTCTTGAGTTCTACGCTCAGCTCCTTTACCAGTCCAAGATGCTCGGCGGTCCCAAGCAGCTTTCCGAGTCTCAGGTACAGAGACTTTATGAGATCAGACGTCAGTTCGGTCTCAAGGGTAAGCACCCCGCTGACATTTGCCCCAACGCAAAGGCGGGCAAGCCCAGCTGCCATAGCTGTGGCGGTTCTTGCGGCGGATCTTGCTCCGACGACAGCGACCTTATCGCTGAGATAACAAAGAAGGTTCTTGCCGCAATGGGCAAGTAAGCCTTTTATGAGTACCGATATTGAAAAGCTGGTGCGCGACGCCGTGCGAGAAATCGTAAAGAGCGAGGGCGTACCTACACGGGAAAAGAAAAGGATAGATGAAATATCGCTTTCCGATGCCAAATTCCTTGCCGAAAAGGTTGAGGAGAGGGCGCGCGAAATGGGAGTCAACGCCGTGGTGGCTGTTGCCGACGAGGGCGGAAACCTCAAGCTCTGCGAGTGCATGGATAATTCCTACCTCGCAAGCCGTGACATCGCTATCAACAAGGCGTACACCGTGGTGGCGCTTAAGATGCCCACCTCAAAGCTGGCGACTCTTGCCGCGCCGGGCGGCCCGCTGTACGGAATACAGCACACAAACGGCGGTAGGATAGTCATTTTCGGCGGCGGCGACACTCTTGAGCTGAACGGGAAAATTCTCGGCGGCCTTGGAGTCAGCGGCGGAAGCGCTGAGCAGGACACGGCGCTCTCGGCTTACGGAAAAAAGATATTTGAAGAATTTTTCGCTTAAAAATCCACAGAAAGGATAGAAACAATGACAGAACAAGAAAGAATCGAAGCCATTGTCAGAGAAGTCGTTGCGGGCATGAAGGGCGGAAGCTCCTGCAAGTGCGCGCAGGGCGAGATCCCCAAGACCTCGCGCGTGGCTATTCTGACAGAAAAAGAACGCTTCGAGATCAAGGAATACCCCATTCCCGAGCTTGGTGACGACGACATCCTCGTAAAGGTCGAGGGTTGCGGCGTTTGCGGAACCGACGCTCACGAGTTTAAGCGCGACCCCTTCGGGCTTATTCCCGTAGTTCTCGGACACGAGGGAACAGGCGAGATCGTAAAGATGGGTAAGAACGTTAAGAAGGACAGCGCAGGCAAGCCTCTCGGCATTGGCGACAAGGTCGTTACCTGTATGATCTTCAAGGACAATCCCGACATTACCATGTTCGACCTTAACAAGCAGAACGTGGGCGGCGCTGACGTTTACGGACTTCTTCCCGACGACGATATCCACCTCAACGGCTGGTACGCCGACTACATAGTTATCCGCGGCGGCTCTACCGTGTTTAACGTAAGCAACCTCGACCTCGATTCGAGAATACTTATCGAGCCCGCGGCGGTGCTTATCCACGCGGTTGAGAGAGCAAAGACCACCGACATTCTCCGCTTCAACTCCAGAGTAGCGGTTCAGGGCTGCGGTCCTATCGGACTTCTTTGTATCGCGGTGCTCCGCACGATGGGTATAGAGAATATCACGGCGGTTGACGGAAACGAGCAGAGACTTGAGTTCGCCCGTCTTATGGGCGCTACGGCTACCGTAAACTTCAAGAATTACGCAGACCGCGACAAGCTGGCTGATGCGGTTAAGGAATCCTTCGGCGGCTACTATGCCGATTTCGCGTTCCAGTGCACAGGCTCGCCCGTGGCACACGCGAACATCTATAAGTTTATTCGCAACGGCGGCGGACTTTGCGAGCTGGGCTTCTTTATCAACGGCGGCGACGCTACGATAAACCCCCACTTCGATATCTGCTCCAAGGAAATTACAACGGTTGGCTCGTGGGTATACACTCTCCGCGACTACGCCACCACCTTTGATTTCCTCAAGCGCGCGAAGGCAATAGGACTTCCGCTTGAAAAGCTTATCACACACAGATTCCATCTTGCCGAAGCAAACGAGGCGCTCGAAACAAACCTCCGTCAGGACGGTTTGAAGATCGCTATTATCCCCTAAGGTGACTGAATATGGCACAGGCAACGGGAATTATTGAGGTCTTTGGACTTGCGGCGGCTTTCGTGGCTCTTGACGCGGGCTGTAAGGCGGCAAACGTTACCGCTGAGCATTTTGACAAAAACAAACCCGGTAACGCCGATGCGCTCCCCGTACCGCTTATCGTCTGCGTAAAGTTCAGAGGAAGCGTTTCGGACGTAAACGCGGCTGTTGAAGCGGCGGCAGAGGCGGCGGCAAGAGTATCGGGCGTGGTAAGTAAGCACGTCATAGCCAACGTGGAGGAATCCACCGAAAAAATGTTAAAATTAAACGCATTTGATAAAAACTGAGTTAAATGTGTTAAATAAAGAAAGGAAATAAAGAAAATGGCACTTGAAGCACTTGGAATGATAGAAACAAGAGGTCTCGTAGCGGCTATCGAGGCGGCAGACGCAATGGTAAAAGCAGCAGAGGTTACTCTCATCGGCACAGAGAAGATCGGATCCGGACTCGTATCGGTTATGGTACGTGGCGACGTTGGAGCAGTTAAGGCTGCTACCGAGGCAGGCAGCGCGGCTGCTTCTAAGCTCGGCGAGCTTGTTGCGGTACACGTAATTCCCAGACCTCACGCTGACGTTGAGAAGATTCTTCCTTCTCTTGCGTAAGACATAAGGAGAAATTATGAATTCACTTGGATTTGTTGAGGTAAGCGGAGTCGTAGCGGCGGTTGACGCGCTTGACATTATGTGCAAGAGCGCCGACGTAACGCTTGTCAGCTGGGAAAGAAAGCTGGGCGGACGACTTGTAACGCTTATCGTCACGGGAAGCGTTTCAGCCGTAAACGCGGCTGTGGAGAACGCTTGCGCGACATGTATAAAAAAGCCTGTGGCGCACGCCGTTATCGCAAATCCGCATCCCGAGACAATGAAAATGGCGTTGCTTTCGGCAAAGCGTCTTGAAAAAAAGAACGCTGTCGAAGAAGCACCCGTCAAAGAGGCGGCAAGCGAGGCGCCCGTAAAGGAAACGGCTAAAGCGACTGCAACAGCAACAGCGCCTGCTAAAAAAACAACGAAAGCATCGGGCACGACCCCGAAAAAAACAACTAAAAAATAATTACGGAGGCTAATAATTATGGCACTTGAAGCACTTGGAATGGTTGAGACCAGAGGTCTTGTAGCGGCAATCGAGGCTGCGGACGCAATGGTAAAGGCTGCAAACGTAACACTTATCGGCACAGAGAAGATCGGATCCGGACTCGTATCGGTTATGGTACGCGGCGACGTTGGAGCTGTTAAGGCTGCAACCGAGGCGGGAAGCAACGCTGCTTGCAAGCTCGGCGAGATTGTTGCGGTACACGTAATCCCCAGACCTCACGCTGACGTTGAGAAGATTCTTCCCAGCTTGAAATAAGAAACTGACGATTAATCATCGTTTTGTAAAAGGTTTAAAATTTAAAAATATATACGGAGGTAATAAAAATGGCACTTGAAGCACTTGGAATGGTTGAGACCAGAGGTCTTGTAGCGGCAATCGAGGCTGCTGACGCAATGGTAAAGGCTGCAAACGTAACCCTTATCGGTACTGAGAAGATCGGTTCGGGACTCGTATCCGTTATGGTACGCGGCGACGTTGGAGCTGTTAAGGCTGCTGTTGAGGCAGGCGCTGTAGCTGCGGGCAACCTTGGTGAGATCATCGCTACTCACGTTATTCCCAGACCTCACGCTGACGTGGAGAAGATTCTTCCCGTACTTAAGTAAGGCTGACTTTCGTTTGGGGCGGTCATACCGCCCCAAACGGGAAGTTACAAACGGAAAATTGATACAAAGAGAGTTTTGTGCGACGTATCAAAAATTGACGCGCGGCACAAGGTTCTCAAAAAATAATTGAAAGGAACTGTGAAAAATGATTATCGGAAAAGTAGTTGGAAGCATAGTTTCCACAAGAAAAAATGAAAGACTTATCGGTCAGAAGCTGATGATCGTCCGTCCTCTTGAAAATATGGAGGCTCGGGGCGAGTTTGTTGCCATAGACAACGTAGGCGCGGGCATCGGTGAAACGGTGCTTGTGGCAGAGGGCAGTGCGGCAAGAATCGGCTGTGGGCTTGAAAACGCCCCCGTTGACGCGGCTATCGTAGGTATAGTTGACGAAGTGTAAAAAGTATAATTTGTTATTCTAAGGATAAAGCATGAAATTTGAAAAGCTAAGCGAAATAATGCGCGACTCGGGCATCGTGGGCGCGGGCGGAGCGGGATTCCCCGCGTACGCCAAGCTCAATGCCACGGCTGACACGGTTATTCTCAACTGTGCCGAGTGCGAGCCTCTTTTCAAGCTCCACAGACAGGTGCTCGCGCGTTACGCAAAGGAAATAATGACGACTCTTTGCGAAATAGCCGATACCCTCGGCGCGTCCTCGGTAATTGTGGCGGTAAAGCCCGCATATACAGAGGCGATTGAGGCGGTAAAGGCTTGCCTCCGAGAGTTCGAAAAAATAAAAATATGTTATCTTCCCGAGATATATCCCGCGGGAGATGAGATAGTCACCGTTTACGAGGCGACGGGCAGGGTGGTAAATCCCGGCGCGCTTCCCATCAGCGTGGGATGCGTGGTCTATAACGTGGAGACTGTCTATAACCTCTACCGCGCGTGGAAAGAGAATGCGCCCGTAACGCATAAATTTATCACTATCGCGGGCGAGGTCAAGACCCCTTGCACACTGAAAGTTCCTCTTGGAATTACATACGGCGAGCTTATCAGACTTGCGGGCGGAACGACATGTGAGGACGCGGTGATAATCGCGGGCGGTCCTATGACGGGACGTATCTCCTCAACAAGCGACGTGGTGACAAAGAACTCCAACGCTATTCTCGTTATGCCAAAGAACGCCTATATCGTACAGAAAAGGCTTACTCCTATAACCATAAGCACAAAGCGCGCTATGGCGGCGTGCTGTCAGTGCAGAATGTGCACAGACCTCTGTTCCAGACATCTTCTGGGTCACCCCATCGAGCCCCATAAGGTCATGAGAGCGGTGGCAAGCGGAGTGTCCGCTGACGTTTCGGCGTTTATGGGAACATTCTCCTGCTCCTCTTGCGGACTTTGCGAGATGTACTCCTGCGGTCAGGGCTTGAACCCCCGTTCGATTATCGGAGAGGTCAGAGCAGAGCTTCGCAAAAACGGCGTAGCTCCAAAGAAGGGACTTGAGGCTAAGCCCGTGGACAGCGCCATAGAGTACAGACGCGTTCCCATGTCAAGGCTTATCTCCAGAATGGGGCTTTCCAAATACGATATCCCCGCTCCGCTTGTGGACGTGGATATCACCTGTAAGAGCATAAAGCTAATGCTTGCTCAGGGCATCGGCGCTCCCGCTGTTGCCGCGGTGAAGGTGGGAGACAGCGTAAAGGCGGGCGACCTTGTGGGAAGCTACACGCCCGATAAGCTGGGCGTTTCGGTGCACGCTCCCTTTGACGGCAAGGTAAAAGAGGTTACCGACACTTACGTCGTTATCGAAAAATGATTTTAAGGACGGTTAATTATGTTAAATAAAGCAATCGGAATGGTCGAATACCAGACCGTCTCCGCGGGCATTACCGCGGCTGACCTTATGGTAAAGACCGCCAATATAGAGATATTGCAGTCCTCGGTGGTCTGTCCTGGTAAGTACATCACGCTTATCGGCGGCGAGCTTTCGGCTATAAGAGCGTCGATAGACGCGGCAAAGGCTCAGCTTGGCGAAAAGCTGACCGACTCCTTCGTGCTGGGCAATCCCCACGACGATATTTTCCCCGCTATCTACGGCGGCGCGAATGTAGAGGGCGCAAGAGCGCTGGGCGTGCTTGAAACGTTCTCTGCACCCGCTATCATCGTCGCGGCTGATACCGCGGCAAAGACCAGCGCGGTCTCGCTTATCGAGCTTCGTATCGCCAGAGGAATGTGCGGAAAGTCTTATATGCTTATTACAGGCGACGTCGCGGCGGTCTCCGCGGCAATTGACACAGCTAAGGCAAAGGTTGGAGAAAACGGACTTTTCCTTGACAGCTCGGTGATACCCAACCCCGACAAGAGCCTTTGGGCTTCGATATTGTAAGCCTATGCTGCCGATAGAGAGAAGGGGAGAAATTCTCCAGAAATTGATGATGGACGGCAAGGTCGTCGTAAATGAGCTTGCCGAAAAATACGAGGTGACGGAGGAGACTATCCGCCGCGACCTTGAAAGGCTCGAAAGTGAGGGCTACGCCAAAAAAACCTACGGCGGCGCCGTCAGAAACGAGAATATGACCAGCGAGCTTCCGTACACCGTGCGTAAGCAGACCAACGTAAGCGGAAAGAAATATATCGCCGAGATAATAGGCTCGCTTATATCGGACGGAGACAGCCTTTTGCTTGACTCAAGCTCTACGGCGCTGTTTACCGTCAAGAGCATCTTTTCAAAGCACAACCTTACGCTTGTGACAAACTCTGTGGAGATACTGCTTGACCTTCCGCAGGGTCACGACTGGAACATAGTTTCAACGGGCGGTATGTACAGAAGCGAGTCGATGTCCTTCTTCGGGGGGGCGGCAGAGGAGGTAGTTGAGAAATACTACGCCGATTACGCCGTGTTCTCATGCAAGGGCTTTGACATAGACAAGGGAATGACCGACGGACGCGAGACCTACGCAACGCTTAAAAAGGCGTTTATCAAGTCGGCGAAAAAGGTCATACTTGCCGTAGACCATACGAAATTTGACAAAATCTCCTTTGTCAGACTTGGTGAGCTTGAGGATATCGACATGGTCGTTACCGACATAGAGCCAAGCGACAAATGGAAGCGTCTCTTTGAAGAAAAGGGAATAGAGCTTTATTATTGATTTATTATTGATACAGAAAGGAAACATCATGAAAATACTTGTTTTGAACGCGGGTAGCTCATCGCTTAAATATCAGCTTTTTGATATGGATACAAAAGAGGTGCTTGCAAAGGGTCTTTGCGAGCGCATAGGCGACGGCGGAACGGTTACTCACAAGAAGGGTGACGACAAATATTACGAGGAAACGAACCTTACAGACCACAGCGTGGCGCTCTCGAGAGTTCTTGACCTGCTTTGCTCTGAGGAGTACGGAGTTATAAAGTCGGTTGGAGAGATAGACGCGGTTGGACATCGTGTGGCTCACGGCGGCGAGCAGCTTAAAAAGTCCTCTAAGATAACCGAGGCGGTCATCAAGTATCTTGAGACGATAGTTCCTATCAATCCGCTTCACGGACCTCCCGCTATCGCGGGCATGAAGGCTTGTCTTGGGCTTATGCCTGACGTGCCTCAGGTTGCGGTTTTCGATACTTCCTTCTATTCGGATATCGAGGATTTCAGATATATTTACCCCATTCCGTACGAGTTCTACGAGCAGGATAAGGTGCGCCGCTACGGCTTCCACGGCACGTCGCACCGCTACGTCAGCACCGAGCTTGCAAAGACTCTGGGAAAAGCCCCCGAGGAGCTTAAGGTCATCACCTGCCACCTTGGAAACGGTTCTTCGGTTACTGCCGTTGACGGCGGCGTGGCAATAGATACCTCTATGGGATTTACTCCTCAGGAGGGTATCGTTATGGGTACTCGTTCGGGAAGCATTGACCCCACGGTAGTTACCTATCTTATGAAGACCAAGGGCTATACCCCCGAGGAAATGGAGACTATACTTAATAAAAAGAGTGGACTTCTCGGTATCTCGGGCGTTTCCAACGACTGCCGAAACATCTGGGAAGAGGCTCACGCGGGCAATAAGAGAGCTATGCTTGCTATGAAGATGCTGGCTAACTCCATAAAGAAGCACATCGGCGCTTATACCGCCGAGATGAACGGTCTTGACGCGCTTGTGTTTACCGCGGGCATCGGCGAGAACGACTGGCAGATGCGCGAGCTTGTCTGTGATAATCTCTCCTACCTCGGCATCGAGATAGACAAGGAAAAGAACAAGAATTTCACCCGTGGCGTGAAGCAGGATATCAGCGGCGAGAATTCCAAGGTCGCTGTGTGGATCATTCCCACCGACGAGGAATATATGATCGCTCTTGACACGGAGAAAATTGTAAACGAATAAACCTGAATATAGGCGAAAGGTGTGAATACTATGGCAAACATCAGTGAAGCTGAAATAAGAAAAATTGTTGAAAATATAGTACACGGCATGGCGACTCCCGATAAGAAGTGGACCTCCACTACATACGAGGGCAGAGCGCTCATCGGAATCTATTCCGATATGAACAAGGCGATAGACGCGGCAGAGCAGGGCTACAAGGCAGTCCGCGCCATGACTGTGGAGCAGAGAGAGAAGATTATTACCGAGATAAGACGTCTCACGCTTGCCGAAGCCCCCATTATGGCTGAGATGGGCGTTGCCGAGACGGGAATGGGTCGTGTTGACCACAAGAGACTCAAGCATATTCTCGTTGCTAATAAGACCCCCGGTACAGAGGATATCGTGTCCGAGGCAAAGACGGGCGACAGCGGTCTTACACTTACCGAAATGGCTCCCTTCGGAGTTGTCGGCGCTATCACTCCCAGTACAAACCCCTCTGAGACGGTTATCTGTAACTCTATCGGTATGATAGCGGCAGGTAACGGCGTGGTTTTCAATCCCCACCCCAATGCTATCTGCACGTCTAATTACGCCGTTGACCTTGTTAACAGAGCTTCGGCGGCGGTAGGCGGTCCCAAGGTGTTGGTTTGCTCAATGGATAAGCCTACACTTGACAGCGCGGCTATCATGCAGTCTCATCCCAAGATCAAGCTGCTTGTCTGCACTGGCGGCCCCGGTGTTGTAAAGGCGGTGCTCTCCTCGGGCAAAAAGGCTATCGGCGCGGGCGCGGGCAATCCCCCTGTTATCGTTGACGATACCGCTGATATCGTAAAGGCGGGCAAGGATATTATCGACGGTTGTACCTTTGACAATAATCTTCCCTGTATCGCTGAGAAGGAAGTTTTCGCTTTCCGCAATATCGCCGACCAGCTTATCCGCGAGATGCAGAAGAACGGCGCTTACCTTATAACCAAGGCGCAGGCAGACAAGCTTGCTACCATAGTTCTTGAGGAAAAGACCAACAAAGCGGGCAAGAAGGTCAAGACGGTCAGCCGCGATTGCGTGGGCAGAGACGCTTCTGTTCTGCTTGCGAAGATAGGTGTTTCGGTTTCCTCGGATATCCGTTGCATCATCTGCGAGACCGATTTCAACCACGAATTTGTGCAGGAAGAGCTTATGATGCCCATTCTTCCTATCGTCAGAGTTGATAACATTGACGAGGCTATTGACCTTGCGGTCAAGGCGGAGCACGGCAACAGACATACGGCTCATATGCATTCTAAGAATATCGACAACCTCTCGGCGTTTGCCAGAGCGGTCGAGACCACTATATTCGTCAAGAACGCACCCTCATACGCGGGCATAGGCTTCGGCGGAGAGGGACATACCACGTTTACTATCGCGGGTCCCACAGGCGAGGGAATAACCTCGGCGCGTTCCTTTACCAGAAAGCGCAGATGCGTTATGGCAGACAGCTTTAGAATTATATGAGGTGACTTATGACACTTAACGAACAACAGATAAAGGCTATCGTTGATAAGATAGTCGGCGAGATAGGCGGCAAGGAGGGCGATATCCCCGTGGGTATCTCCAACCGCCATATTCACCTTTCGCGTGAGCACGTGGATATCCTTTTTGGCAAGGGCTATAAGCTCACACCCATAAAGGACCTCTCCCAGCCGGGTCAGTTCGCTTGCAAGGAGCAGCTTACTATTATTGGTCCTTCCATGCGCGCTATCGAGGGCGTGCGAGTGCTCGGACCCGAGAGAAAGAAGTCTCAGGTAGAGATATCGCGTACCGATAGTTATACGCTTAAGGTCAAGCCCCCCGTAAGAGAGTCGGGCGACATAGCGGGCTCTGCGCCTGTTACCATCGTTGGACCGAAGGGAATAGTAACGCTTGACGAGGGCTGTATTATAGCTAACCGCCATATTCACATGAGCCTTGAGGAAGCCGAGCGCTTCGGCGTGGTTGACGGCGAGTACGCCGACGTAGAGCTGTGCGGCGAGAGAAGAAGCCTTTTCTACGACGTGCAGATACGCGCGCATAAGGACTTCCGCCTTGAGATGCACATAGACACCGACGATGCCAACGCCGCAGGCGTGGGCAACGGATTCAAAGCGAAGCTCATTAAGAGAAAATAAAAGCGGCGAAGGCGCCGCCGCCGATTGGTCAGCCCACTGGCGTGGGGGCTGATAGGTCAGCGTACCAAGTACAGCAAAAAGATAAAAAATATCACTCGCAAACCAAGGCGACGGCTAAACACCGTCGCCTTTACTTTCAGTGAATAATTAATAATGTTTTTTGCGGAGCTTAGAATTTGGGATTTGCGAAGCAAATTTGCGGTGTTCAGCCGCAAAACCAAATTCGTATAGGCATGCTTGCATGCCGGTTTTCCCAAAAAAGCGACACCCCCACAAAAAACTAACTCCTCATTCGCGTACCTCCAAACCGATTCTTTCTGATTATATACATTGTAACACTACGCGGATAAAGTTTTATGAGTATTCTGTAAACAAAAAATCTTTTCAGTGTTTTATACATATTGATGTAGCCGTTATTGGTAAAAATGTCAATGCTCGGCAAGCCATAAAGCCTTTGACATGCTTGACGGGCGGGGAAAAATGTTTTTCTGCTTGATATATATGCGAAGCGTTTTGGTAAGTGTTTTGTGAGTAGTAGATTTTTTTGATTTTTGTATTGACAATTGAACGCTTTTGTGGTATAATTCAAATCGTACGCTTGGTTGTTCGCGCGCATAAGCCCAAACACGAGCGACGCGCGGCGACTATATTTGTCGGTGCTTTCAAAAAGCATAAAAACAAGCAATCTAACCAAAAATCTAAAAATTAAATAAAAATGTTCACAGTATGCATCACGGAGGGTTATTTCGCCATTGGCGAAGATACCCACACCCTGCGCCTGACAAGCGAGCTTGTCGATCTTCGGGTGGGGTATTCGAAGTGGTATCGCCGAGCGAAGCTCGCCGAGCCGCGTCGCTTAAGCTCCGTAAATATGATGCACGCTGTTGCATCATATTTACGGAGGGTTATCGAAGTGGTCATAACGAGGCGGTCTTGAAAACCGTTTGGGCTCTGCCCACGTGAGTTCGAATCTCACACCCTCCGCCATTAAGCCCCGATCTTTCGGGGCTTTTTTAGACAAAAGAATCAATCATAGAGGAGGTAAAGTGATGGTATATTTGTTTCCATTCGGTCAGGAGTTACATCCGTTAGTCCAAGAAGATACGTCGCCTAAAAAAGTTTTTGTTCTTGGAGTCTATGCAAGTGCTGTGCATGCAAGGTGGAAGTTGGACGGACAGATTATTTGTCAAGCTTTAGCTGTGGCATCAGAACCGAGAATTTTTTGGGACGGAAATGAAGAGGAAGCAAAAGCAATCATCAGCAAAATCTCTATACCGCCTGAACTCGGATACCTTGAACCGGCAGGAAAGCAATTAAACGGACCGTCCGCAAAAGTACTTGATGAAAACATTCTTGCCCCTCTTGGATTTACAAGAAAAGACGCATGGCTTTGCGATTGTCTTCCCGAAACACGTCTCAATCCAAGCCAGGTCAAGGCGTTGAAGGAAAAATACATTCCCTTGATAGAAGAATACTCGCTCAATCCCGTTACTATTCCTACGCGTCCTTCTACCTTCTGCGACCAAAAAAGAAGCGCGGAGATTACGGATGAGCTGATGCGCTCGGAGGCAAATCTGCTTGTTTTGCTCGGTGATATTCCGATAGCGCAGTATCTCAAGAAAGTAGCGGATGTTCCTTTTTCCACACTCGGAGAATATGTGGAGCTCTATGGGTACGGCAATCCGACAGAGGTTTTGATTGAAGGAAAAACAATTAAAGTTCTGCCACTTGCACACCCTCGGCAGATTGGTGCGCTTGGCGCACATAGCGAAAAGTGGTTTAATATGCACAGAGAATGGGAAGCATCTCTATAAAAATAATACAAGGCACAGCCACACCAAATGGTGGGGCTGATTTCAATATTCCCCTCTAAACTTCAATATCGTATTCATATGCCAGTTAGATTTATTGACGATTTCAAAATTCTTGCCATCGAGAAGGAAAAGTGCTTGACAAAACGGTGTTGATATGATAAAATCGTAATGGATCCCGCGTTGGGGTTATTCTTTGATGCGCCACTTTGTGGTTGCGTGCCCGATATGGCACAGGTGATTTTTTGAAACTGAATAAGAGAAATTGTGAAACACGAATCAGGCTGACTCCTTGCGATGGTGATTTTTTGAGAGTCCATTTTAGGATAGGTGGCGATAACCACTATTTTTATCCGAGTTGCGTTATGGGAGATCAGTTTTCTTCTTTTTTAAAGGCGGTATTTTGCCTATATGAGGAAAAGGAGAACAAACATCTCTTCCGTATGCGTTGGATTAAGGAGTTTCATCACGAATATCCCCACGACAACGATGAAAATATGCACATTATTACCAACAATGTATATTGGGATGAGGAGGGAAGTTGTATATACATCAAATTAACGCGAAGGTGTTTTACGGATGCCCCGTTGCCTATTGGTGTTTCTGACCCTGTTGACATTGAAATTGATTGCCGCAGAGGAAAGTATCATTACACGATTGACGGACGAGAGCTTTGTTACGCCGTGGCAAGAGGTTGCACAGAGGCTATTAAGAAATATGGTTTCAAAGGTTATCTTTGTTCAACGGGAATGCAATATCTTGGAGATTATTTTGAAATGGATGAACTGCTTTTTGTCAAGGCATATGCTCTTGATGCAATGGAGGTGCGGAAACTGGAAGAAGTGTACAGTACACCAAACGGCATTTGTCGTGCCGACGCGTCATCATTTGAAAAAGAATTAGAGCTATTGTTGTTTGATATGTAAAAAAGAAGAGGAGGAATCTGATGATTCCTCTTCGTTTTTTGTAGCCCATATGCCCAGCCCCACCGTTTGGTGGGGCTGATTTTATCAATTTTCTTTGAACTTCAATATCGTATTTATGAGCCAATTTGATTTATTGACGATTCCGAAGGCGGTGTCGCCGGCGAGGAAATCGACGAGGCAGGTTTTGGCGATTATGTATTTGCCGCTTATTTTGACGGCTTCGATGTGCTTCTTCTCGATGTGTTCAAGCACTGTGCCTGGGGAGTAGCCTATAGCGGAGGCGGCTTGGGGGATTGTCAATGCATCGTTTATGTACTTGAGGCGGATTGTTACGTAGGCTTTGAAGGATTCAATCTCCTCGCCGTCCAGCGAGATATAGCAACCCGTCAGGGCGACGGTATCGTGAGGTTGTCTTCCCGACGATACCGCCTTTTTTGTGGGCTTGACGTTGAACTCACCCGCGGGGATTTCCTTTCGCCGTTGTTTGATGGCAAACTTTGCAGGTGCTGTTAAATATCTGTCCGATTTTTGGATATGGTTCTTGCGAAAACAACAAATTGTTTTGTGTTTTGCATATTTGACATTCACACATATAATGACGCATTATTCAATATCACCCGCAAGGACTTCGTCATCGCCCTCATTGCTGTCGCTATTTTCCTCATCACTGTCAATAGTGTGATTGTGACCATCTCCCTTTTTCACCTCGGTTGCCGCTATTGCCTCAATGTTGTCAATAATGAATTTTTGTGCTTCTTCATTGTAATATATGACCGGATTGCGTCTGCCATAGCTTTCCCAAATGTTTAGGATCAGGCCGAACTCCTCGCCTGTTTGGGTTGGAAATCTTTTATATTTTCCGTTTTCCCACTCTCTCCATTCAATCATTTCAATATCTATTAGCCATTGAGTAATTTTACGATGAGAAAGATTCTCCATTTTTTTGTCCTTGATATCTTGTATAAGCCAATTTATTTTTCTTGCTATTGCTGTCGCGGAAATAGGATATTTAGAATACTCATAATCTTCAAGCTGCTCGGGTGTTGCTGAAAAGGGGGCTTTTTTAGGTTTTGAGGATACCTTTTTGGGCGGCTTACCAAATCCTCCGTCAATAACCTGTCGGAGAACATCCGAAACAAAGAAAAAGCAACGCGAAATTCGGACGTGGTTTGTGATATCATCCTCGGGAATTGGGGTGTTGTCCAGAGGATTTATTCCATTTGCAAGTTTATCAATAAAGTTTTTTGCGTATTGGATTTTTTCAATTTCTGTCATTTCCTCGTTCCTTTCCATGAAGCGGTGCTGTTTTGATTCTTTTACTTGTGTTTTATTGTATCACAAAAATTCTATTTTTTCAACGTTGTTTGCGAAATATGGCAAGATATAATTGAAAATTATTTTGTTGTTTTAAAATTCCCCCTCTTTTAAGCAAACGCCGATCTTCCAGACCTCATTTTTGCTTTCGATTTCGTAGATTCGCACCACTGATTTATACAATTCCGGATGCTTGTCGCAACGGGAAGTGTCGAATTCGTAACAGTAATTATTCCAATTTCTGAAATTATGTACGTCGTAATTGTTATATGAACAGCCGATGAAATCGCGCAAATACTCATCATTTTTAAGAATGTGGTCATAAGATGCACCCAACATTATCATTTTTAGCGTCCACGTGCATTCATAATTCCAGAATTCGTCGTTTACGGGATCACCGCAATAAATATTCAGCAAATCGAGGGTTGCGTGATCCCAAAATTCTCCAAATGACTCAGCCGATATACCATTGTCAAGTAGCATTTTTAATGCGAAAATTGCATTTTCATTGGTGATAAAGGAAAAAGCCCACAGCGGGTTGATACTGTTTGAATTATCGTAAGCAATCCTCGGATTGTCCACATCCATTCCGTATTTTAAGAACAATTCGGTAATTCTTGGCAGATCAACGCTATCGTTATCTTGTGAGTCACATACGATTTCTTCATATATGTGATCAATCAATCCCCAACCGCACGTCTCTGTACCGCCAAGTGGGTCGGCACCTTGCTTGAGTAACTCCTCGACGATTGAGAAGTTTATATGTTTTTTTGAGCATTCGTCATATAGCTTTTTGTTGAGCTCTATTTCTTCGGGGGTATATACGCCTTCAAATCTTTCGGTTTGCTCTTTTTCGTATTTGTTCATTATAATCTCCATATCATCATTACATATCAAACATCAAGAGCTCCATTTCTTTCTCGAACGAAGTTCGGCAAACGTAGCTATCATCGTCCGAATGTAGTTCGATTGCATCAAAGTTTCCTAAGGCGAAGGACTTAATATATAAAAGATGGTGAATTTTAAAATAGTCATATTCTGTGGAATATCGGTAGCCGTAGAAGCCATATTCTTTAAGAACTTCGGTGCAGGCTTTTGCGACTGCATAGCAAAAATCTTTTGTATTAACCGTTTGTTCCTTTTGGGGCTGCTATCACTGCTTCTATGTTGTCAATAATAAAGCGTTCAGCCTCCTACGAAAAGTAAATGACGGGTAATTTTCTGCCGTAATTTTCCCAAATCTTCAAAACAAGTCCAACTTCTTCGCCTTGAGCAGTTGGAAAGTGTTTGATTTTTCCGTTTTCCCATTCTCTCCACTCAATCATTCCAATCTGGTGTAACCAATAGTTAATATTCTTATAGGAAAAACGTTTCAGAACTTATGTAATTTTTTCGGAATATATCTCTCCCAACTGTTGAACAAAGATTAACGCGTCCATCAAGACTTTATTCAACCGATCACGACTCTCCTCGTATCCGCAATGTATCATCACATCCTTGAAAAACTGCTTTCCCAATTCATGTGCCTCGCTTAATTTATGAGCAATCGGCTCATCGGAATCTGTATCATATGTCTCCAAAAGAGCCTTCGATACTTTAAAAGAAACACTTGGCAGTCGGTTGCGCTTGTTGTAGCCATTTTCGGCTGATTTTGCGAACAAATATCCGAATACGTTTGAAAGAAGCTCATCGGTTGCTCTGCCGACGAATTCCGCCGTGATTTCTTCTGCATTGCTTTTATATTCTTCCAAACACTCCTTGCGCGCAAAAACATCTTCAAGCGAATATTCACAGTCTATGAACGCGTGAAATTTCGCTCTGCCAAGCATTGACTCTTCCACGTTTTCAGGAAACCGAAAACGCTCTAAAGGATTATCGTAGTGAGGAGGTTCATCGATTTTGAAGTGATAACGCCCCTCATCGGTAATATGTATTTTTTGAATATGTCCGCTATCGTTTACGTCAACAAAAACGATAGAAACGTAATTATCTTCCTCATCTTCCGAAAGCACGATACACCTTTGTCCTGCGGAATAGGGAAGTTCGCCGTCTCCGTCATCAACAGAGGATATAGTCGCCATTTGCGCAAAATATTTGGTGTCGGGGTTTGACTTTCTTACATATTTGAACCTTTCGATGATTTCGTCAGCGCCGCTAAATATGGCATCAGAAGCATCCGATACGTACTCTGCGGTTTCAGACAAAGCAAACCTTAGGCGTTCGGGATCTCCTTTTTGCAGGGTGTAGCGAACCAACGCCAGATTATTCTTTTCGTCAAGGACAATGCCATTATTATATTCGTATATGGCAACGTCACCCGAAAGAACAAACACACCGTAAACCACCGCGCCGACCCGTATATTGTCGCGTTCACATTTCTCTACTTGATCAGCGGTGTGAACAATTTCAAGCTCTCCGAATTCGGTATCTATAGTAGCACGTATAAATGCCTCAATGCTTTCCTCGCCAAATTCCATTTTGCCAATAGAAAGCGATTTTACACGTCCTCTGATATTTACCATATTATCGGAATATTGATCCTTGCCGTTTTCGGGATTATTTAGCGAATGATTGAATAAAAAGCCACCCGGAAATACATTACCCTCGCCCAGCAAAAACTTTTTGCCGTGCGGCGATTCCTCAACCGACTCAGCATACTCGTCTTCATCCTTGTAATAGTGGATCAACTCGCTGAACGCAATCATTTGAGCCTTTATAACATCATCTTCCAAAAAGCTTGGCAGTACATCTGCGTTGACTAAATTAACGACCGCCATACCGGTATGGTCTGAAGACTTGCGTGCCATAACACGCTTTGCACACTTATCGCCTCCACGAACGTCAATATCCATATCGGAAACCGCAAATTCCCACACAGCGTGTCCAACAGCGTGTGTGTCGAAGCCCGCAACCTCAAGGGCGTTTTTTTCGTTGATACTTTGCGTTCTTGCGATTAACTGTACATCACCGAGTTCGAGATTAAGATATGGGCATCCGTAATATCCCACCTTTGCTTTTCCGTCACGGCACGTCATGCCAACGATTGCTTCAAAATCCTCCTCAGAAGGTGAACCAAAGCCAACATTTTCTAAATAGTTCATATTGCACCTCCAAAATTAAAACGTGTAATGCAGATTTTTTACGTTGCATTTGGTAAAAGACATATATGAGGGCTTTAACAACTTATAAGGTTTGGTTTTTGCATCGTCCTCATCGTAATCTTCGAAATCCAACTGCAATCCTTCTGCGGGAATAACGGTGAGTCCTCGAGCGCTATCAAACATAAGATTTACCTTATCAAATCTAACATCAATCACAGCTATTCCTGCTTCGTTGTACATCGTAATCCAATAATAGCTTCTTTCATTGTCAAACAAATTGATTCTGTATCGGAAGTGATGTAGTGTAATACCGTTTTCAAAATGCAAAACAACATCATATTCTTCGGGATTGACGTTTAACATATTAAGATCAGATACCGCTTCTTTGAATCCGACGCCCAAATTCAACTCAAACGCGATTGCGCGTAGACAGTCGTAATTCAAATTGATTCTTTTTGAAAAGGATATAATCTTTTCGATCTCGCCGTAATACTTTTCTTCAAGCTTGTCGGTCATATATTCCCGAATATCTTCCGCCGAGGGGTATTCGAATCTGAAATGATAATGAAAACGACCGGGACGGTTTACAATGTAATCATTTAACTTATACAATTCGTTACAAGTTACCACATAAAGCTTTTTACCGCCCGCAGTTCCGTCGAACAGACTGAGCAGACTTGCCTGGTCGTCCTTTTCATCGGTTGAACGGAAAATCTTGTCAAACTCATCAAAAAGAATTAGACATTCCTGCTCGACAGACTCGATAAATCTCGCAAGTCCGGGAAGGCAGGCATCGACTAAAATAACGGGCAAACCGCATTCCACGGCTTCAACGCAAAGACGCTTTGCAAACATAGACTTACCTATGCCTTTATCTCCGCTAAGTATAACGCCAAGGCTTCTATCACTTTTCTGAAACGAACTTATTACCTTGTTTACCTTTAGGTTTTGAATTCCGTAGGTCTTTTCTTTTACCTCTATATCCGTGTGCCCCGACAGATAGCATCCTGACATTTTATCGTATTCGATAGAATACGTACGTGCAGGCAGTCTTTCATATGTCTGAATCCCGTCTCCGTAAATCGTATATGTAGCACCCGACTGAATTATTTTCATAACATCACCTCTTTTTCAAAAAATTCGTTGATTTGATTGCAAGTAGATTTTACCACCTTTTTCCGTCTTTTTCACGGAAAAAAAGCTGCGAACTCTCATTTGAGTTCGCAGTTTATCTGTTTTTTTAGCTTATCTATTACTAAATTTTTAAATCGCTCGGGACCTATTACTTTGACCGTGGGACCAAAGGACAGCACTCTTATGACCATTTCGGGTTCGTCATCAATGCTGTATTTTATTTTTACGAGGTAATGGATATCATCGAGTTTTTCGGCTTGCTTTTCAAAGTGAGCGAAATGGAGCATAAAGCGCTCAAGGGTGTTTCGCTCGTCAACAAGCCTGATTGTCATTGTCTCGTGTCTTGATATGTGTTCTTCACCGTCATAATGCAGATTGCCGCTATAGGGCGTACAAGTTATGATTTTTGCCATGTTTACGGTTTTAAACAGCACGCATCCTTTCGTGGCGACTCTGAATTTGTCATCCTTTTCCGAATATTCAAGTCTCAACGGCTGACACGCTCCAAACACTCGTTTCCCGTTTTTTACCGTCATTTCTATCTTGACAAGCGATTTTTGCCTTATGGCGTTGAGTATAACTTTGAATCTTTCTATATATCCCTCGTTCTCAAAAGGGTCTCCGTCGGAATATTTATCGTAGATATAAAAATCGTCGGGGGTAAAAAGCGGTTCAACGTCATCTAACCCCTTTAAATCAATTCCGAAAAGCTTTACTCTCGGGTCAAGAGATATAGCCTTGAGCCACTGCTTTTGAAGCAATGTCAAGGGCATTGTGGGCTTGTGTTCGATAGCTGTAGTCATATCCGAAGATACAAGCTGCCACTTGCCGCTTTTCAATGCAGGCATTATCGTTAGCACGCTTTCGCCAAAAGCATGGTCAATAACAATGTTCTGAAGCTCCTTCTCGGATTTTTCACCATCGATTATTTTGGTAATAATAGCGGCGATCGCATTGTAGTATGCGGAATAAAGCTCGTTAAATATCATTCGTCGCTCTCCTTTCCGATACCGTATATGTCATACATGGTATTAAGATCTTCTTTAAATCTTTTTTCGACGGCTTTGTTTGAAAAAGTCAATTCTGTTATGCGGCATATGAATGTTCTTATCCAGGGGATCATCTCATTTGTATCGTAAACGTCAGCAATAAATCGGTAGGTGTTGTCATCTATTTTTTCTACTTTGCCGACTCGTTTTTCGCGTTCAAGGCGTCTTACGATATAATCTTCAAAGTTCTCAACCTTTACCGTAAACTCTACGTGCTCAATCTCCGCCATACCGTCACGATTTCTCTTGGTATTTACTCCCCACATTTTAGTTTGCATTTCGTCAAGCTTTTCTCTTAACTCGTCAAAACGCGGGGATGGCTCCTCAATCTTTATATCCGAAAGGTAGTCCAGACGAAATGATGCGATTCTGTTATATTCGGGGTAGTAAGCAAGAAGATGCTGTCTGCCGTTTTGCACGCTGATAAAAATGCGTAGCGGTATGACTCGTATTCTTGCGGGTTCATTCTTTTTGCGACTCAGGTTGATGGCGGTTATCGTGCACTTTTGCTTCATTGCGGTGAAAAGTGATGCCAGTATTCCGCTGTCCATTGCGCCCGTTATGTAATGGTGCTTAAAGGTAAAGGCATCAGTG
The DNA here is from genome assembly GCA_045660295.1 of Eubacteriales bacterium. Taxonomy (GTDB): domain Bacteria; phylum Bacillota; class Clostridia; order Oscillospirales; family CAG-272; genus RGIG8775. The sequence continues at coordinate 28,755 of JAZRDN010000032.1, read as the reverse complement.
TCTGCATCGGTTTTGTCGAGGATAAATGAACCTATAATACCGCAAGGGGCAACCTCTGAAAAAAAGTGAAGTGTATCGTTAAGATTTGAGAGGTCAGTATTTTCTGTTCTTTTGTAATAAACGCTTCTTCCTTCCTTTTCACTTATAATTATGCCTGCTTCGCAATATTCCTTAAGCTTTTTGCGCATTGTCGATTCGTCAAACATTTTTGGACTGTCAAAGTTCGAAAGATATTTCTCATCAATCTCTTTAAGTATCTCTGAAACAGTTTTTTTAATTGTAGGTTCGTACAAAATATCAAAAATTATAAAGTGTAAAGTTACGTCTCCGTCGGTGAAGCTTTTGGCTTTCCACGCGTTGTAAAAGGGATTGTGTCTTATTGAACGGCTGTCTATTGATATAAAAATATTTTTACCTTCGGGAGTGCGAACAAAGCTCATATGGTCGCCAAGCCAGCTTTCAATACGACGTCGCTCGTCATCGTAAGAGCGCGCGCTTTTTGTCGCAAAATCGTCACGGCTTTTGAAACCGTAGACGTAGAAGTCGCGCATATATGCTCTCGTTTTTTCAAAATTTTTAATAAGTTCGCTGTAAGTTGACATACCTCACACTCCTTTCGTTATATTTGTTACTCTTATGTGGTTTCGACGGATCCTCCAAATGATTTTATGCTGCCGCATTTGCATTGATCTGTTCAATTACATTTCTGATACCCAGCCAGATAGAAACGTCTGTGAACACTTCAACGACACTGCCTCTATCCGTAAATGGCGATTCTTGGAGCACTGACATGTCCTTCATCACGCCGTTGTGAACAATATACTCAATGATTTGGTTAACAAAATAAATTTGATCCGCATCAAGGTTAACATTGTTCAGATACTCTGCAAACGCATCCTTTGCCGCCGCCATATCAAGTCCAACGATCTCACGCACAAATTCGCCAAGTGGCTTTTCTCCGTATTCCGCTTCGTAATCCTTTTTGCTACCGACTTCGCTCCACAAAATTCGTTCAAGTGCCTTGACATCGTCCGCGTTCAAGGGAACGTTACTCTTTAATTTAGCAATCGTCGCTTCGTCTTGATGCTGGCGGATATAGAATTCTGCTTTTGCCTTGTAATTCTTGAGATCGTCGCTTTCAAGCTCGGATTCGTTCCATTCGGTCGAAAGGATTTCGTCATCAAAATTCGTGATATATACGACTCCGATTTTCGGAATATACTTCATCAAATTACGGAGATTTTCGCGAATATTCTCAAACTCGTTTATTCCCGCGGAATCCAAATAATCGGTGTGCAGAATTTTGTTAATAAGCTCCGACTGTGCCATAATCTCGGGAATATTGGCAACACCTGCAATTGCGCTGACCTTTTTATAAAGATCGGTGCGTGCGCGGGAATACTTTTTGCCTGCAAGGTATGCAAGCTCAATGCCGTACATCAATGCGTCAAAGCGAACTGCCGATGCCTCGTCCTCGTCGGGCGTGATAAGGGGCGCAAGCTCCTCGGCTATCAAAAGCGTATCTTCGTAGGTAAGGGAATTGTAATTGTCGGGATTGGCATATTGCTCTACACAGCGCAAATGCTGACGAACCGCAAAGTTTTCCTTATTGAGTTCACGCACCTTGCTTACCATATCGTGCACCAAAGACTTACGGAATGCAATCAGCTCGGTGGTCTGATATGCAAGATCCTGTAGCTTAAAAGCAATCTGTGCTTTTAACTTAAATATAGCACCTTGCAGGGCAATCTGATTTGCTGTGGGACGCCCATTGTTCATACGGAAGAATTCAAAATTCCCGCAAAAGTCGAAAATATAGAACTTGTCCTTGTCCTTGCCGTCCATAAGTCCGTCGCAACGACGTGTGCCGCGTCCAATCATCTGCCAGAATTTCGCCTTACTCATAACCTTTTTGAAGAACACAAGGTTAAGCACTTCGGGCACGTCAATACCCGTGTCAAGCATATCGACAGAAATGGCAATCTGCGGCAATTTCTTGGGATCGGAAAACTCGTCAATGGCGCTCTGCGCGTAGGTCATATAGTTGTCAATGACCTTGGTATAACCCGGCAGATGAGGATATTCCTTGCCGAAAATCTCGTGGATTTTCTCGGCATGTTCGTGATTCTTGGCAAAAATAATTGTCTTTCCGAGCTTTTCGCCGTAGTCGATACGCAAACCGTCGTGCATAAGGATGTGAAGCACCTGGCGAATGGTGTCCTCGTTGAACACCCACTCGTTAATGGCGGAAGAAGCAATACTTTCGGGAAGTTCACCGTTTTCGTCCTCAAAGGTATTTTCATATGCTTCTTTGTCAGCATCCGAAAGGTCGTCGTATACGATTCCTTGCTCAATAAATTTCAGCTTGCTCTCCACCGACGTAAAGTCAACGAGGAATCCATCGGTAACCGCCTGAGAAAGCTCATAGGCATAAGTCGGCACGTTGGTTTCAAGCTCAAAAATATCGTATGTGTTCTTGTCAATCTCGTCCTTGGGAGTTGCGGTAAGACCAACCAAAGGCGCGTCAAAATAATTGAAAATATCCCTGTATTTGTTGTAGATAGAACGGTGTGCCTCGTCCACAATAACAAGGTCGAAGTGTCCGACAGTAAAGAGCTTTTTCTCGTTCTCGTCCTTGACAGTATCAATACAGTTCATCATTGTCTGATAGGTTGAGAACACGCAACGCGCTTCAAAATTCTCCTTGTCCTCGCAGAGGTTTGTCACCGAGAGGTCGGGAAGCATATTTACGAAGGAACGCTTCGCCTGTGTAACAAGCGAATTGCGGTCGGCAAGGAACAAAATATTCTTTACCCAACCGTGGTCAAGCAACACCTTGCAAAGAGCGATAACCGTCCTCGTCTTGCCCGAGCCGGTCGCCATAACTAACAAAGCCTTGCGGCGGTTCTTTTTGTCAAACGCCTCGCAAACCGCCTTTATTGCGCCCTCTTGATAGTATCGTCCGGCAATAAACTTGTCCACCATCACGTTCTTGAGGCTCGACCGCATTGTGTGCAGATTGAAAAGCTTTTCAAGATCGCGCTTGGAGTAAACCGATGCCACCTTGCGTTCGGGATAATGCTTGTCATCCCAAATACGCGTATCAAAGCCGTTGGAGAGGAAAATGATTGGTCTGCGACCGTATTTTTGTTCCAAAAGGTCAGCATATAGCTTTGCCTGCTGTCTGCCCTTGGCAACGTCTACGCAGGTGCGCTTGGCTTCAAGAACCGCAAGAGGCTTTCCATCGTGGCCAAAAAGTACGTAGTCGGCATAACCCACCTCGCTCTTGTTGGGCATACCGTAAAGCTCGACCTCGTTCAGCCAATCCTTGCCCTCTGTCCAGCCTGCGTCCTCAAGCATAAAGTCGATGTATATCTTTCTCGTCTTGTACTCGGAAAGGTCAAGGGGCTTGGGAACGTAGGTCTGCTGCTGCTCGGCACGGCGTGCTGTAAGCTCGTCCCTCATCGCCTTGTTTTCTTCAATCAGCTTGTTTATGTCGATGTCTACATTGGGAACAAAGGAAAGAGCCTCGTCCACAGTCAGCGAGAGCAAAGACTTGTCAAACTGTTGCTCCTCGTATACGGGCGCATAGAAATACGCCACTTGGTCAAGGAAGATAAAGAGATTTTCAAGGCAGAGTTCTGCCTGTTCAATCGTGACTTTTTTGCCGCCGTGAGCCGCGTTGTTGCCAAGCTTGCGAATGAACTCCATACGCCGCCAAATGTCGTCGCCCACAATGTCGCGGAACTTGTCGTCGTTCATAAGGCTGACAAGCGTGTCCTGATAGGGCATAGTTAGCTCACGGTCAACCGAATACATCCATTTGACCGCAAATTCCATTGCCCTGCGGCAGTTCAGCACGCAGGAGTCAACGTCAATATGTAAAAGTCTCTCTGCCGATATTGCTACGTCCGCAAACGAGGCAAAGTCGGGAGTGTTTTTTAGGAAATCAAAGTTGGTCATAAAGATTCTCCTATAACTAATTGCAGATTGAATTGTTGATACATTTGTACTTACCTAATTTTGCAAATTCTAATTTTCCAATTTTCCTCATTTCCTCAAACGAAGTCTTTCCAAAAATTTGAGTTAAATTCTTTATATATTTTCCAAATTCATTGACTGAATGATAATATACACAAACTTTACCACAGATTGAGAACAATTCTTTAATAATATCTCTGTCTGTTATATCAAGAGAGTGTCCAACTATCATTAATTCGTCAGGATTATATTGTTTGTATTTTTTATAATTTCCAAGATTTAGATTGTATCTTTCTTCTTCCAAGAGTGGCAAAAAATCAGCATCACAGTTTTTAAGAATTCTTTGATAGTATTTTTTGAAAACAATAAATGTTGTATTTGGTTCTCTTTCTTTTTCTAATTCGTCTTCGGTGGTAGAATTTATGCCTAAAACAATATTATTATCTGAAGCTTGTCCGTGATAATGACAAATTGTAGATTTTTTATCGACATTATTGTAGATTTTTTCAAAAGTGTTTGTGTAATTCAATGTGACAACAACATTAACATCTTCAAGAAAGGACAAGGCAGAAGATTTTGTGTTTGTGTCAACAACTATATTTATGAAATGGTTCAGATAAAAGCAAATAGCCTCTTCAATAATTTCCAAATGTTCATATAGATATTTAGTGATTGCTTCTGCGTTGTACGGTTCGTGAGTCTTATACAGAGTCCGATTTACAAACGTTTTATCAATGAAAACTACAATGTTTTCTTCGCCAGAATTTTCGCACATACTTATATTGTGTAGGTTAGTCTCGCATATACAAAGCTTGAATCTGGGACATTCGCTACTTTCAATCACTGTGAAGTCAGCAGGATGGTTTTCTAGAATATATTTAAAAATTTTCAAAATCGAGTGTATTTCACTTTCAAAGTCAATCCATCCAATATCCTCATATTTTGCATTTATAAAGTATGAAAACCAAAATGAATTCTTCAAATTTAAGAGAAAATCTTTTGTTTTAGAAATGTCGATAATCTCAGAATCCAATTTTTCTTTATTTGTATTGTAGAAATTATGGAACCTGTTTGTTATCTCTTTAATATTACTCATTTCAGAGTTTCCTTGTAAAAAGGCATTTATCAGTTCTCCTATACTTTCATATTGAGAGTCAATATGATTTGTCCAAAAATTAAAAATATGTAAAATGTCTATGTATTTTGTCGGTAAATTATGATGTAAATCAAATCCATTTCCAAGTAATGCGTATTTCATTTATATTTCTCCCAATTTATTATATTAATTCCATTCCTTCTTAAATGCCTATTCTATAACCTTGAACCCATAAAAAAGCGCAGGAAGTTTTTGGCTTGTAATTACTCTATTCAACGTTTTGCTCATTTTATATCTCCTTTATCCAAAATATTTTTGCATTAATGCTTTTTTTAGTGTTTCGAGCTTTTCAAGGCTCTTTTGGATTTCCAATTTTGATTTGTCGGTCTGTTCAACGAAGGCTGCAAACTGGTTTTGCACTTCCATAGGGGGGACAACGAAATCCGATTGTCCCAATACATTTGCACTAACCGCCATTTTTACACCGCTGCCTTTTGCTTCGGCATTGTGTTCATCCATGTACTGCTCCAATGCAAACACAAAAAACTTTTGATTATACTTTTCGGTATTCAATCGTATTTTCATAATAGATGGGTGCATAATCCCCATAGGAGCATCGTCTGGAACAGTATAGATTTCTCCAATCGTACCTCGGCAACTCACAATAATGTCGCCACCCCAAATGGTAAACCTTTTAAGTTCTTCATATTTGCTCTTGGGAACATATCTGGTAGGAACATCCATCGTCTTCTGAATGGCATGTTTTTGCTCATACACCATACAGAAACCATCTTCCTCATTTACAAAGAACTCGTTTTTTAAACTACTGCCAAACGGTCCTATAAACATCTCAATAACATTATTATTGAGTGGCTCTGTCGGATAATTGCTATTATCAAACAGTTCGACAAATTGGGATTTGACGAGCTCGTCCAATTTTGAAAGTTGCTGTTTGCGAAATTGTATCAATTTTTCGACTTGTCTCATGACATTCGCAATTTGTTTTTGTGTTTCGTAATTCGGCAAAGATATTTCAATATTTTCCACTATGGATTTTGACAGTTCTTTGAAAGTGGCACCACGCCCTAATGAGTTCAAAAAATCAGTCTTGTTTTTCAAGAAAAAATACAGATATTCATTATAGATTTTTTCACTGCATATCAAGTTTTTAAAGCCTTGATTACAGCACATTTCGCATCCTGCAATAGCTGTCTTTCCAATTGGTGCACGTGAGGATAGAATTACCGTGCCAACAGGCATATATGTAAGTCCTGTTTTGACTTTCCCTTGCTCGGATATATGACGAACTGAATCAAAAACATAAAAACTATCTTCATTGAGTTCGGCAGGAGTAATCCATTTTATATTCCCATCCCAATATTCTGTAATATTGGTGTTTGGTGTAGAACCAGATACAATTTTACAAACATCACCTAGTTTAATCATCTTTTTTCTCCTTTACACCCCTGCAAATGAACCATATGCAATAATTAATGATATAACTGCCAAAATAATAGAGATTAAGTTGAGAGCGCTTGTAGTATTTTGAGTTTTATCTACAACCAAAGCATATATACCACACAATACGAAAATACACATATTGTAAAACAACCGTGGAACTCTATCGAAATCGGAAACAAGAATAAATCCAATAATTAGCATGAGATGTATAAAAGCTATACCTAAAGCAACATATAGTATAACTGTTGTTAGTTTAGAGAGCTTTTTGTTTTTTATGGTTTCTCTTTCGGTTTGTTCTTTTCTTAATTCTGCTGAAATTATTGCATTTTCAATCGTTTTCTCAAGCTTATCATAATCAATTTCAAGATTCAGTTCTTGAATATTATTGATAACCTGCGGTTTATCTTTATTTTCAGCCATTCAACATCCCCTCCAACTCTTTAAGCCCCTTTGCAATTTCGGCTTCAAGCTCATTCAGTTCCGCCAAAATCTGCGCGGTGGGAGCATACTCCACGGGCTTATATTCGGTCTTTTTGTATTTATTGATTGAGAGGTCATAGTCGTTTGCTACAATCTCGTCTTTGGGCACGAAGAAGGATTTTTCGGTGCGTTCCCTTGCTGATTCGGGAACAAAAGCCTCCTCGGGAACAAAGCCATCGGGCGTAGGAGCGGGCAGATTCTCCTCAAAACGAAGGTGGAATCTCGCAATAATATCGGGGATATCATTTTCTGCCACGGGAGTACGCTTATCGTCAAGGCTGAAGCCGTCTGCCTGCATATCGTAGAACCAGACCTTATCTGTACCGCCGTGTCCTGTCTTGGTAAAGATAAGAATTCCTGTGGAAACTCCTGCGTAGGGCTTAAACACGCCCGAGGGCATGGAGATAACGGCTTCAAGTCGGTTTTCGTCAATGAGTGCCTTGCGTATCGCCTTATGCGCCGCAGACGAGCCGAACAGCACGCCGTCGGGGACGATAACCGCACAACGTCCGCCCGTGCGGAGCATACGAAGCATCAGCGCAAGGAACAAAAGCTCGGTTTTTTTAGTCTTGCAGACCTTTAAGAGGTCGGCAGAAACGGTGTCGTTATCAAGGCTTCCCTTAAAGGGCGGATTTGCAAGGATAAGCGAGTATTTTTCCTTATCCGCGTTCTGGTCGGACAAGCTATCGCGATACTCGATATAAGGGTTATCCACGCCGTGGGTCATCATATTCATCGCGCCTATGCGGAGCATTGTTCTGTCCATATCGTAGCCGTGGAACATTCCGTTCATATAGTGGTTCTTCTTTTGTTTGTTGAAGAAGATTTCCTCTTTGCGTTTTTCCTTGAGGTAATCGCCTGCCGCCACCAAAAAGCCCGACGTACCGCAGGCAGGGTCGCAAATGATTTCATCGGCGGTGGGATCCATCAGCTCTACCATCATACGGATGATATGGCGAGGGGTACGGAACTGACCGTTCAGTCCCGACTGGGAAATTTTTGAGAGAAGATACTCATACACGTCTCCGCGAATGTCGCCGTCCTTGATCTGCGCCATCTGCGCGTAGATATCGTCAAGTGTAGTTACAATCTTGTCGAGAAGCAGGGGCGTGGGGATTTTGAAAATGGCGTCGTCCATATATTTGGAATATGCGCTGTCCTTATTTTCGTGCAAGCCTTTGATAAAAGGGAACACCCATTCCTGAACGGTGGAGTACATTTTTGCAGCGGGAAAGTCGTGGAACACCGACCATTTGAGCTGATTGCCGTCTATCTCGCGCTCGCCAACCTTTACCTTGTCGGCAAAGATGCTTTTATGAGGGAGTCCGAGCATAACGGCTTCCTTTGAGCGGAGATTGTCGGTGTCGTCAAGGTCGCGGATAAACATCAGATATGTTACCTGCTCAATAACGTCGAGGGGATTAACAAGTCCGCCCGCCGCAAATATATCCCAAAGTCCGTCTATTCTGTTTTTAAGTTCGCCTGTAATCATTTTTTAATCCTTTCCGTGATTCCACATATATGAAGTATAACGTCCGCCGCCGATCTTGAGGATTTCTCCGCTCTTTACCAAATCGTTAAGTGCTCTCTGCACGGTGACCTGGCTGATATCGGGGCATTTTTCCATAATTTCTGTTTTTGTAATTTTGCCAAGCGTGTCTTTTATGATTTCTCGGATACGCTCGGGTTTGGACATATTGCTTGCGACAATGAGCTTCACTCTTGACGAGAACTCGCGATATGCGGCAACCACAATGCCAAGTGTGTATTGTACAAAGGGAATATAGTCGTTTTTGTTCTCGTGCCAATTTGAGGAACTGGCTTGCAATGCTTCGTAGTAGGTTTCTTTCGTCTGTTCAATCAATTTTTCAATACTGATATATTTGCCAACAATATAACCTGCGCGGTATAGGAGCAGAAGGGTGAGCAATCGGCTCATTCTGCCGTTGCCGTCACCAAATGGGTGAATGCACAGAAAATCCAATATAAACATTGGAATGATAAGAAGCGGATCGGCATCGGTTTCGGCTAACATTTCGTCAAACGATGAGCAAATTTCATCAATCGCATCGGGTGTCTCAAATGCGGGGACGGTATTGAAGCGGATGCGTCTGTTGCCTTTGTTGTCTTCTTCCGCAATCACGTTGTCAGCTCCTTTATAAAAGCCACCGTTTGTTTTGCCGCTGAATTTGTACAAGTCGCGGTGAAGCTGCAATATAATTGACGGCTTTATGGGAATGAAATCGTGACTTTCGTGTATGGTGGAGAGTACGTCGCGGTAGCCCGCTATTTCTTGCTCGTTTCTTGTGCGAGGCATTGTTTTGTTTGAAACAAGGCTTTTGAGTCGTTCATCAGAGGTGTAAATGCCTTCGATTTTATTTGAGGCTTCGGTGCTTTGTATTTTTGCCATTTCAACAAGTTGCGTCAACGTATCGGCTTTTGCTTCTATAAATAGAGTCTGCGCTCCTTTATATTCGTGAATTTGCGTCAGCAAAGAAACCACTTCGGGTGTAAGTAATTTTTGCCATTTGTTTTTGTAATTGTAATCGTGCATATAGACCTCACATCGGGGATTTTTATCTATAATATAGTATACCATTTAATTTGTTGCTTGTCAACGCCAATTTACTCATTTTATCAAAAATGATTAAATTGAAATTCGAAATGTAATATTTGAGCTGTATTTTTTGCAAACGAAAAGAAAAGACTATATTTTTGCTTTTTTGAATAATCAGGTGGTTTTTTGCACAAAATAAAGCAAAAAGCCGAGCCAAACGAAAAAATTTCAAAAATATTCAAAAAAATATTTAAAAAATGAAAAATAAGTGTTGACAAATTGGAATAAATCTGCTATAATAACAGAGTTGAAAATATTGGGGCATCGCCAAGCGGTAAGGCAACGGACTCTGACTCCGTCATTACCTAGGTTCGAATCCTAGTGCCCCAGCCAAAAAAGAACAGAGTAGCAACGCTACTCTGTTCTTTTTTTCTTGCGCCTCTTATTTTCGAACCTAGCGTCAAATCGCCAAGGCGATTTGATTGCGTTTGGCGTAGCTTTTTTGGCTGTGACTTCTGTAGAACACAACGCCATGGGGGCTTTTTTCTTGTCAAGCATTGCAAATTCGACCTTAAATCTTGTAAATGCTTGTAAATGTTTTTCAAATTATTTACAACTTCGAATTTTTGTGTTATGCTAATAAAAATATTGCAAGGAGAGCGTTATGAAAATCAGAAAATCCATGGCGAGCTTAGCGCACCCGAGCGCGACAGCTTTTTCGTCGCTTAATATAGACTTCACGGAATACACCGACCTCTTGTTTGGCGTCGGCAGCGCTACCTCGGCGGGTCCCACGTTGCCCTCGGGCTCTATACACCCAAGCCCCGAGACGCTGGAAAAGGACTGCGGCGGTTATCTGCGCAACCAACCCATTGTGGGTTTTGGGCAAGCCTACATATCCGGATCGGGCGGTGTAAAGTGCTACGGCAACTATCTGCTTGCGCCTATGGTGGGCGGTGTTGAGCTTGACAGCGCAAAGCGCGCGTCCTTTGCGCTTGCGGGGAGCGAGGTCGCCAAATGCTTTGAATATCGGGTCTCCTTGGAGAACGGCATCAAGGCAATGGTAACGCCTGCTCACAATTCGGCTATCTACACCTTTGAGTACCCCGTGGGCGAGGACGCGTCCTTTCTCATTGACGTTGCCCGCAAGCTCGATATAGAAGCCTGCATGAAAGAGGGAAGCGTCACCATAGACCCCAAAAACAGGGCTATTTACGGCGGCGGTCTGTATTCGGGCAACTGGAACAATATTGACTGGCAAATGTATTTTGCCTTGGAGTTTGACACCGACTTTTCACAGATCGGTGTTTTCAAGGGGGACAAGACTGTGGCGCTTGACCCCAACAGAGTTACCGCCGTTGAGGCTGACAGCTTGCAGAGACTGGGGGCTTACGTAAAACTCGGTCGTGTCGGGTCTGACGGTATGACGGTAAGGGTTAAGATAGCGATATCCTTTGTCAGCGCCGAGAGGGCAAGGGAACTGCTTGCTGAGCAGATACCGAGCTTCGATTACGGCGCGGTAAGGGAAGCGCGAGGGAGAAGTGGAAAAGGGTACTTGGCGCTATCGAGCTGAAAACCGAAGATACCGCACTTCTCAGGCGCTTCTATACGGCAATGTACCACATGAACATTCAGCCCCGCGACCGCACGAACGATCACGGCACGTGGGATGATTTCCACACGGTTTGGGACACGTGGAAAACCGTGTTCCCGATGTATTCCTTGCTCTATCCCGAAAAGATGGGCTCTATAGTGGATTCCTTTATCGACCGTGCCAAGCGCAACGAGGCAGAAGGGAACGGAATCGTTGTCGCCGACGAATATACGGCGGCAAAGGAGTTTTTGGCGGGTCAGGGCGGAAACGACGTGGATAACGCCATTGCCGACGCTTATCTCAAGGGCGTAGAGCTTAGCAGATATACGTGGGAGGACGCCTACGCGGTATTGCTTGCCAGCGCCGAAAGAATGCGCTCCGCCGAGTACGTAGAGCGTGGCTTCGTCACGGGCAATGCCAAGACCGTAACGGGCAAGGGGTATACGTGGAGATTCAAATCCGCCGCGGCGACCATGGGCTTTGCTTTTAACGACAAGGCGGTTTCCGAGGTGGCTAAGGAGCTGGGAAGCGAGGCTGAGTACCAAAAATACAAGGCGCGCTCGGCTAACTGGCTCAACGTATGGAACATGAATAACCAAAGCGAGGGCTTTTTCGGTTTCCCGCAAAATCCCAACGGGGACGGCAGCTTTGCCGAGGGCTTTGACGCCCACGGCGGCTACAATATGCATTTTTACGAGGCTACGGGCTGGGACGCGTCATATTTCAATTACAACGACGTTCCGCGGCTTGTGGAGACTATGGGCGGCGCGGAGACCTTTACCAAGAGGCTTCTTTGGGCGTGTGAGCACAGCGTGAACTATTACAACGACGACCACGGAAAAGAGGGATACCTTAACTTTACCAACGAGCCGTCCTTCCACATACCCTGGCTTTTCTGTACGGACGAGATCAAGCGCCCCGATCTGGCGGCAAAGGTAATTGACGGCGTTATTTCAAGATTTTCTCTTGAGAACGATTACCCCGGTGACGAGGATAACGGTGGTATGTCGTCATATTATATCTTCCTTATGTGCGGATTTTTCCCTTACGCGACTACCGAGAATTATTATCTTCACGGTACGAGAGTTGAGGAGATAGTTTTTCATCTTGGCAACGGCAAGGATCTCCGTGTCACCGGCGAAAACGTAGGCGGCTCAAACATCTACGTACAGTCCGCCACATGGCAGGGCAAGCCCCTTAACGCTTGCAAGCTTACGCATAAGCAGATACTCGAGGGCGGAGAACTGCATTTCGTTATGGGAGATACCCCCTCAAAGTGGTGCGTTGACTAAATAAAATGGACATATAAAGAAGGCGACGGCTAAAAACCGTCGCCTTTGTTATTGTTGCGTTGTTTTCAATTTATAAGTTGTCGCAAATCACCGACAAAGGCACAGACTCAAACAAATGCCACTAAAGAAAAGTTTTTGGGGCGCTTTTTTAAAAGACGCAAAAACCATTTGAAAACTAACTTTTAAACACCATAAATTTGCTCAACACGTAATTTACGATTATCACTACTACCGCCGCGGCGAGCTTTGCCCAAAGGTCGGGGGTAAACGGAACATTCAGCCCCGGTGGCAGTGAGAGGGTGAGGGTCTCGTATTTGGCGGCGGTGAGCGCGAAAATGACTCCAAAGGTTACAAGCGAGTCGCACCCAAGCGAAAAGAGCCGCGCGCCGAAGAATGACGCGAGTCTGGCGCTTTCGCGCTCGGTTTCCTTGGCGTTGAACACCCATTTTTTGTTGGTGTAGTAGGCAAAGAGCACCGCCAGCACCCATTGGATTATCTGTGCGGCGATACGCACGCCGTTGTACGCTCCGCTCGTCTCGGACACGCCAAGCGAGCGCGCCGCAAAGAGAATGAGAAAATAGCTTCCCATTCCGACTACCGTGGTGAGCACACCAAAAATGAGGTACATTATTATTTCTTTGTGTTTGGTGAATAGTTTTTTTATCATAAATTAGTTTTAACCTCGTTGTTCTTTTTCTCTTCCTTTCTTGCGAAAGAGAAAAAGAACCAAAAAGAGAAGACTCGCTTTTAAGGCTCAGGAGCTTTCGCCCTCTGCGGAGGGCGACAAGGCTTCCGCAGCCTTGACTGCGCCGCCTTTTAAAAAAGGCGGGCGAAAACTTTTGGAGCACTGCTGCTGTGCGAACAACGGTTAATAAGCCCAGTATTTTTTATCCAGCTTTCTGTACTGCACCGCCTCGGCGATGTGGTCGTCGGTGATAAGCTCGCTCTCATCGATGTCGGCTATTGTGCGGGCAACACGGAGAAGCCTATCGTAGCCGCGCGCCGAAAGCCCCAGCGTTTCGTAGGCTTCCTTTAAGAACGCCGACGCCTTTTCGGTCATCACGCAATACTTACGCACCATAGCGGGCGAAAGCTCGGCGTTGCAGATAAAGCCGTCCGCCGCCATGCGCTTTGCCGAAAAGGCTCTTGCGCGTTCGACCCTCGCGCGCACCGTTTCCGAGGTCTCGGCGTAGGGGTCGGGGGCTGAAAGGTCGTCATAGCTGACAGAGGGAAGCTCTATTTGTATGTCCATGCGGTCAAGCAACGGACCGCTTATTTTGGAGATATAGCGTTTTACGTCGTCGGGACGGCAGGTGCAGGGGCGTGTGGGGTGTCCGTAATATCCGCAACGGCAGGGATTCATCGCGCCAACCAGCATAAAGGAGCAGGGGAATGTGACACGCCCTGCGGAACGGGTTATAGTTACCTTTCTGTCCTCCAATGGCTGACGGAGCGAGTCGGTCACCTGCTTTGGGAATTCGGGAAGCTCGTCCAGAAAGAGCACGCCGTTGTGCGCCAGCGATATTTCGCCGGGCATGGGGTTAGCGCCTCCGCCCACAAGGCTTACCGCGCTCATGGTGTGGTGCGGCGAGCGGAACGGACGGGTAATGATAAGCGAATCGTGCTCGTCGAGATTACCCGCTACCGAGTGTATTTTTGTGGTTTCGATAGACTCTTTATAGCCCATTTTCGGCAGAATGGTGGGAAGTCTGCGCGAGAGCATCGACTTACCTGTGCCGGGAGGACCTATAAGCAATATGTTGTGACCGCCCGCGGCGGCTATCTCCATGGCGCGCTTTGCCTGATACTGACCGCGAACGTCGATGAAATCAACGTCGTAGCTCCGCGTGGGAGTCTCCTCGCCAGGGACAAAGAAAGAGGTGGATATAGGATTTGTGCCGTTGAGATGCGCCACCAGCTCTGCCACGTTCTCCACGGCAAAGACCTTTATGCCGGGGATAACCGAGACCTCGGGTGCGTTTGTTTTTGAAACGTAGAAGTGCTCAAAGCCCTCGGAGTCGGCTTGCGAGCACATGGAAAGCGCTCCGCGCACTCCGCGTATCTCGCCCGAGAGCGACAGCTCGCCTATGAACATGCTTTTGGAAAGGTCAACATCGGGCTTGATAACGCCCGCGTTGCGGAGTATTCCCACAAGAATGGCGAGGTCAAAGCCCGAGCCCTCCTTGCGCTTGTCGGCGGGGGCGAGGTTCACCATGTGGGCGAGGGAGGGAAACTTGATTCCGCTGTTCTCGCATGCGGCGCGGACTCGTTCCTTTGCCTCCTTGACTGCCGTGTCGGGCAGTCCCACTATGTCAAACACGGGCTTTCTGCGCTGAGAGTTGCACTCAACGCTGACGGTAAAGCCGTCTATGCCGAAAAGCCCCGCGCTGTAAACGGTTGATAACATTTTTAGTCCTCTTTTAGTTTATTTTAAAGGTCGTGCCTTCTCTGGAGTCGATGAGCGTCACTCCTTTTTCGAGGAGATAGTTTCTGATGCGGTCGGCCTCGGCGAAGTTTTTAGCCTTCTTAGCCGCCGCGCGCTCGTCGATAAGGCGGAGAATCTCCGCTGTGAACTCGTCGTCAGCCGCGGGAGCTTTGTCCTTTTTCTCGGTCTCTGCCTTTGCCGCCTCGATGAGGTTTAAGGAAAGCACCTTGTCAAGCTCGGCAACCAGAGCCAGCTTGGTAGCGGCGCTTGTGTCAGCCTTGAGAACGTCGTAAAGGGCTGTTACCGCCAGAGAGGTGTTGAGGTCATTGTCAAGAGCCTCGCAGAATTTTGCTCTGTATTCTTCGAATTTCGCGCCGTCAACCTCGCCGCCGTCCTTAAGGAGTGCCGCGATACGCGCGATAAGCTTTTTGTAAGCGATAGCCGCGTTGTCAAGGTTTTCGTAGGAGAAAACAAGTGACTTGCGGTAGTGGGACTGGAGACAGAAGAAGCGGTATACCATGGGGTCGTAGCCCTTGGATTCAAGGAGTGAGACCGTGAGAAACTCGCCCTTGGACTTGCTCATCTTGCCGCCCGTGGTGTTGAGGTGGTGAACGTGGAACCAGTAGTTGCACCACTTGTGACCGAGGAAGGCTTCGCTCTGCGCTATTTCGTTGGTGTGGTGGGGGAATGCGTTGTCGATACCGCCGCAGTGGATGTCAAGGTACTCTCCGCAGTGCTTGAGGGAGATACCGGAGCACTCGATGTGCCAGCCCGGATAGCCTATGCCCCAGGGGCTGTCCCATTAACGCCCCTGGTCGTCGAACTTGTACTTGGTGAACCAAAGCACGAAGTCAGCCTTGTTTCGCTTGTTGCCGTCTTCCTCAACGCCTTCGCGGACGCCCACCTCAAGGTCATCTTCCTCAAAGTTGTTGAAAACGTAGTAGTCCTTGAGCTTGGCGGTGTCGAAGTAGATGTTTCCGCCTGCCTCGTAGGCGTAGCCCTTTTGGAGCAAGCCCTCTACGAGCTTGATGAACTCGGGGATACAGCCCGTCGCGGGCTCTACCACGTCGGGGGTCTTGATGTTGAGCTTTTTGCAGTCCTCAAAGAATGCGTCTGTATAGTACTGCGCTATCTCCATGACCGTCTTTTTCTCGCGCTTTGCGCCCTTGAGCATCTTGTCCTCGCCCGTGTCGCCGTCTGAGGAAAGGTGTCCCACGTCGGTAATGTTCATTACGCGGAGCACGTCAAGCCCCGTGAAGCGGAGATACTTCTCAAGTACGTCCTCCATGATGTAGGTGCGGAGATTTCCGATGTGCGCGAAATGGTAGACCGTAGGTCCGCAGGTGTACATTTTTATCTTGCCCGCCTCGTTGGGAATTAATTCTTCTTTTGTTCTTGTTGCCGAATTGTAGATTTGCATATTGTTATTATTTCCTTTCTTGCGGCGCTCTCTCCGCTTCTAATTTTGCTATCCTGTGCTCCAGTCTGCAAAGCTCTTGCGAAACAGGGTCGGGAATATGTATCTGGTCCATATTGTCAAGCTTTCTGCCGCCGCGCTTTACCACACGCGCGGGGATACCGACGGCGGTCGAGTCGGCGGGAATCTCCTCAAGCACCACGGCGTTTGAGGCAATCTTGGCGTTGTCGCCTATCTTGAAAGGTCCAAGCACCTTTGCGCCCGCGCCTACCATTACGTTATTACCGAGGGTGGGGTGGCGCTTGCCTACGTCCTTACCCGTGCCTCCGAGGGTAACGCCCTGATAGAGCGTACAGTTGTCGCCTATCTCGGCGGTCTCACCGATAACAACGCCCGTTCCGTGGTCGATAAACAGACCCTTGCCGATTGTGGCACCGGGGTGAATCTCAATGCCCGTAAAGAATTTCGCCAGCTGGCTGACAAGCCTTGCCGAGAAGTAGTGCTTGCCGAGATAGAGCTTGTGCGACACGCGGTAAGCGAATATCGCGTGCACGCCCGAGTAGAGAAGAAGTATCTCCACGCCGTTTTTTGCCGCGGGGTCGCGCTGTTTTACCGATTCGATGTCGGCGCGTATCTCCTCCTCCACCGCCTTTGCCAGCTTTTTGAGCTTGCATGCGGCGTCACGAGCCGCGTCAGCGCCTTTTTTGCCCAGCTTTTTCGCCGTCCGCGATGCGCTTTCAAGCACCCCCACAGCCGTCGCCTTGTAGTCAATGTCCTTAAAAAATTCAAATGCCATAATTGCCCTCCTTAATAATGTATCGCAACCTTTTGCGCGCCAACTCTATCTATCACCGAAAATCAGAGAAAAGAGCGGTGGAACACAGATACCCAAAATGTCCTGTGAAGCCGTAAGATAAGCATACATAAAAACAAACATAAATCCGATAAAAAACATGTCGGTAAAAATAGAATGAATACCACCGGTTGGATCTCTTTCAAAAAGAACTATCGGTGTTCCGTACACCTCAAGATTATGCTGAATATGCGTAAACACATTCATAATCCCGCACAAGAAGAAAACCAACAAACAAAGCACCACCGGCACCACAGCCAAAGTCCTTACAAGTCCGAGAATCAACGCCGATATAAAAGCTAAACAAAACGTGAGCGTATAGAGCTTATTAAAATAATAGAAGGCTCCTAATCCAACGCTCTTGTGAAGTTTTTGATACCACCAATAATTTGTAAAACCTTTTTTCATACGTGATATTTTCGAAGGGCTGATATGTTTTTTACGATTTATCCATTCATCGACTGTCCATCTAAACAAAAGATAGAAAATCAAAGTAAACAGTAAAGCGCCAAGCGACACAAAATATAGCGATATAAGATCGGGATCAAAAAGCGACGAAAGCCGAATGTCAAATATCATAAGCAGGCTGACCGCTACCATTACCGTGCCGCTACCGAGTGAAATCGCCGTCAACAGATGTCCGAGATACTGCTGAAGTACCGCCGCCACAATGTTGAACAGTCCCACTCCAAAGACAAAACAGCCAAATCCGCCCAAGGCTATCCAGCCGTTAGTGGACGGCACTCCTGCCGCACTGATCGCCGTCAAGTACACACCAAGAGGTCCAACTAAACCCAAAATTCCGAGAGAAGCCAAAAGTACATACCCCACAGGGTGCTTTGACTTAAAGTCATCGTCACTTGTCGGAGAGAAATATTCATACCAGTTTTTTGGCATTTTCTTTGTAAAGCGCGGATATATTTTGTTAAGCTCTTTAAAATATTTGTCACCGTATTTTTTGCGAAATGTATCTATCTCGTCTTTAAAAGAGTAAAAATTTCGCGTGCCGAGAAAAATTTCAGGAATGTTATGAACTGTATCGGCAAAGTCAAAAATCTTTTCGCCGTTCTGTTCGCCTATTATCTCAATCATGGTATCGATACAGTACAACAGAAGCTCGCGGTCTTTTTTCTTGACCCTTTTGTCTATCTGCTTACGCGAATATCGGAGAACACCAATGGCGGCATCCAACCTGTCGGCATCGGCCTTTCCGTCTGTGTGCAAAAATCTTATATCAATAAAACATTGTTTTAAATCTTGGTAAAATTTTTCGCTCATATATACCTCATAAAAAAGCCTCTGCGTGCAAAGCACACAGAGGCGACAATATCGCGGTTCCACTCCGATTCGAGGGGCAAGCCCTCCTCATTGCGCCGTAACGGGGCGTTCCGTCGTGGGCTACGCATGCCGAAGCACTTCGCCCGCGAGTCTCACGGACGCACATGGCGGCTGACGTATACGGCTCTCGCACCACACGAGCCGCTCTCTTGATACGCCGTTTCCGCTTTCCTTCCGTTCAACGACTTTGACTATACACAATCATTATACACAATTTCCGCCGATTTGTAAATAGGAAAAACGAATTTTATAAAAATTTTTCGTTTATTTTGCTCGAAATGTGGAAGATTATCGTTCTGTACATTGTATTTCAATATACAATTGCGGCACAATATGGTCAACTACCAAATATGTGATTTTATGAAGGCGAGCCAAGCAAAGAGTCGGTGTTTAGCCGACGAGTGATGGCAACGACCGCTATGTTTGCACAAACTCGGAACGCTGACCAATTGGCTCCCCGCTAGGGGCGCTAAACAACAATTTAGCGAATAAAATTAAACATAAAAAAGCTACGGTTAAACCGTAGCTTTTTTACTGCTTTTATATTATGTCGGGGCTTGCCAGCTCCATGCCGCTTGCCAAAAGCGCCTTTTCAGCCTTTGCCTCGTTGTCTGCCTTAAGCACCATGAGCGCCTTTCCCTCGGTTCTGCCAAGGAACGCGTACATGTACTCAACGTTTATGTCCGCATCGGTTATGCATTTTAGCATCTTAGCCAGTCCGCCTGCCTTGTCGTCGATGTAAACCGCAATAACGTCGGTTATCTTGGAGATAACGTCAACCTCGCGGAGAACCTTTTTAGCCTTGTCTACCTCGGGGGTTATGATTCTGAGGATTCCGAATTCGGTGGTCTCGGCTATGGAGAGCGCGCGAATGTTGATGTCGTTTTCGCTGAGGGTGTCCATGATTGCCTGAAGTCTGCCCACCTTGTTTTCAATAAATATCGAAAGCTGCTTAATAAACATAAACTGTCCTCCTTATTTAAGTTTTCTGGTGTCGATAACTCGCTTTGCCTTGCCCTCGCTTCGTTCGATTGACTTGGGGTTTACAAGTCTTACCTTGGGAGCAATTCCGAGAGTGCTGCGGAGACTTTCGGTGATGTTCTTTTCAATAGCCTCTATGCTCTTTACGCCGTCGGAGAACATCTCCTCGCTCATCTCAACGTTTACGAGGAACGTATCGGTGTTATTCTCACGACCGACTACTATCTGGTAGTTGGGAGTGATGTCACCGCCGACCTTAAGAAGTACCTCCTCTATCTGAGAGGGGAATACGTTTACGCCGCGGATGATAAGCATATCGTCTGTTCTGCCCTGAGGCTTGTTCATGCGGACGTGAGTTCTGCCGCACTTACAGGGAGCGTAGTTAAGCGAGCAGATATCGCGTGTGCGGTATCTGATAAGGGGGAAGCCCTCTTTGGTGATAGTGGTGAAAACAAGCTCGCCCTGCTCGCCCTCGGGAAGAACCTCGCCCGTGTCGGGGTCGATTATCTCGGGAATAAAGTTGTCCTCCCAGACGTGCATACCGCACTGGTGTTCGCACTCGCAGGAAACACCGGGTCCCATGATTTCCGAAAGACCGTAGATGTCGAAAGCCTTAATGCCAAGACTTTCTTCTATCTGGTGTCTCATTTCCTCTGTCCAGGGCTCAGCGCCGAAAATGCCGACCTTGAGCTTGAGTTGGTCTTTAAGCCCCTGCTCGTTTATTGCCTCTCCGAGATACATTGCGTAAGACGGAGTACAGCAAAGCACTGTTGAGCCGAAATCTATCATAGTCTGGATCTGTCTCTGTGTGTTGCCCGCGGAGATCGGGATAGCTGTCGCGCCCAATCTGACAGTGCCGTCGTGAGCTCCGAAGCCGCCTGTGAAAAGTCCGAGACCGTAGCCCACGTGAACGAAATCGTTCTCGTCCGCGCCAATCGCCACAAGCATTCTCGCGAAGCAGTCAGCCCACATGTCAAGGTCGTTGTCGGTGTATCCGACGACTATCTGCTTGCCGGTAGTACCCGACGAGGCGTGTACGCGGCGAATGTCCTTCATAGGAACCGCGAAAAGTCCGTAGGGGTAGTAGTCGCGAAGGTCCTGCTTATAGGAGAAGGGAAGCTTGTGGAGATCGTCTACGCCCTTGACGTCCTCGGGCTTCAGACCCTTTTCGTCCATGCGCTTTCTGAAAAGCTCCACGTTTTCATACATTCTTTTTACCTGCCAAACCAGACGCTCGTTTTGAAGCTCGCGGAGCTTCTCACGGGGCATTGTTTCCAGTTCTTCTTGCCAATATTTCATATCTGTCTCCCCGGTAATTATAAATTGTAGCCGATGTCAAACGCTTTGAGGTTGATGTCAAGGAACTTGGGCGGAACGGTTGTCTTAAGTGTTTCCACCCATTTTTCGTAGGGGATATCAGAAGCCTTTGCAAGCACGCCGATAAGCACTACGTTTACAGCCTTTGCGTTGCCCGCTTCCTTTGCCGCCGCAAGCGCGTCAGCCACCGTCACGTCAGCCACTGCCGAGAGCTTTGCGGCGATATCGGCAGGGTATTCAGCCGCGCCCGTGATAACCGGCATAGGGTCTATCTGCTGAGCGTTTACGATTATCTTTCCGCCCTTTTTGAGGTAGGGAAGCGCGCGGTAAGCCTCGAGAAGCTCAAAAGCGAGAATAATATCAGCCTCGCCCTCGTCGATGATGGGCGAATATACCTTTTCTCCGTACTTTACGTAGGTCACAACGCTTCCTCCGCGCTGGCTCATGCCGTGAACCTCGGAGACCTTTACGTCGTAGCCCTCATTGATTACCGTGTTACCCAGAATTCTGCTGGCGAGGAGTGTACCCTGACCGCCAACGCCTACTATCATAATATTCTTTGTCATGTCAGTTTTCCTCCTTTTCGATTGCGCCAAAGGGGCACACGTTTACGCAGAGACCGCATCCGTTGCACTGTGTCTCGTCAATTACGGGCTTGCCGTCCTTTATGGAGATCGCGGGACAGCCCAGCTTCATGCAGAGCTTGCAGTTCTTGCACTTGTCTGTGATCTTGCAGTGACCCGTGTATTTAACGCTCTTAAGCAGTGCGCAGGGGCGCTGAGCGATAATTACCGAAGGCTCCTCGCGCTCGACCTCTGTTTTTACTACCTTTTCAAACTCCTTTACGTCAAAGGGGTCTGCTACAACAACGTGCTCGATGCCGACTGCCTTGCAAAGGGCGATGAGGTTGACCTGCTTGGTCTCCTCGCCGCGGATAGTGTAGCCCGTGGTGGGATTGTTCTGATGTCCCGTCATACCCGTGATAGAGTTGTCGAGAATAATTACCGTGTTGTTGCCCTTGTTGTAAACGATGTCAACAAGACCCGTGATACCCGAGTGCATGAATGTGGAGTCACCGATAACAGAAACCAGCTTCTTGTTGAACTCAGCGCCGCGCGCCTTTGCCATACCGAGAGCCGCGCTTACCGAAGCGCCCATGCAGATGGTGGTGTCCACCGACTGAAGGGGAGCAGCAGCGCCGAGGGTGTAGCATCCGATGTCACCCGAAACCACAAGTCCGAGCTTTTTAAGCACGTAGAACGTACCTCTGTGGGGGCAACCCGCGCACATAACTGGGGGTCTTACGGGGATAGGCTCGTTTGCTCTTGCTACCTCGGGAGCTTCCTCTCCGAGAATAGCCTTCTTTATCATATTGGGGGTGTACTCGCCAAGGAGAGTGAATACCTCCTTGCCTATTACCTTTACGCCGAGAGCCTTGCAGTGCTGTTCGATAACAGGGTCAAGCTCCTCTATTACGTACACCTTGTCGTACTTCTTAGCGAAGTCGATTATCTTCTTTTCGGGCAGGGGATATACCATGCCCAGCTTGAGGAAGTCAGCCTTGTCGCCAAGAGCTTCCTTTGCGTACATGTAGGATATACCCGCGGTGATAACGCCTATTTTAGCGCCGTTTTCCTCAACGCGGTTAAGCTCGGTGGTCTCGGCAAGCTCGGTGAGCGCCTTTATTCTCTCCTCAACCACAACGTGACGCTTGATAGCCATTGCGGGCATCATAACGTGCTTGGGAATGTTCTTTTCGTAGGGCTTAAGAGCCACGTTCTCGCGCTCGCAAAGCTCAACAAGGCTCTGAGAGTGGGAAACGCGGGTGGAAAGTCTGATGAACATGGGGGTGTCGTACTTTTCGGAGATGTCGTAAGCCAGCTTTGTGAACTCCTTGCACTCCGAGGAGTCGGCAGGCTCAAGCATAGCGATTTTGGAAGCCTTTGCGTAGTGGCGTGAGTCCTGCTCGTTCTGGGACGAGTGCATTCCGGGGTCGTCGGCAACGCAGAACACAAGACCGCCGTTTGCGCCTATGTAGCTTACGGTAAACACGGGGTCTGCCATTACGTTAAGACCGACGTGCTTCATACAGCTCATGGCTCTCGCGCCGCCGATAGAAGCGCCTATGGCAACCTCAGCCGCAACCTTTTCGTTGGGAGACCACTCTGCGTAGATTTCGTCAAATTTAACAATTTCTTCTGTTATCTCGGTGCTGGGTGTACCGGGATAAGAGGCAACAACGGTTACGCCTGCCTCATATGCGCCGCGCGCTATGGCGGCGTTTCCAAGCAACAGTTTTTTCATATGTACAAATTCCTTTCGGGATTACTTTATTTCGTTTTGCTGAGCTACAACGCTTTCTCCGCAATAGATAGAGCGGAGCTTGGGCTTTTCTATCTTGCCGGTGGGGTTTCTGGGAACGTCGGCGAAGATTATCTTTCTGGGACGCTTGTATCTGGGCAGGTCGAGGCAGAAGTCCTGAACCTCTTCCTCACTAAGCTCCATGCCCTCCTTGACCTGAATGATAGCCGTTGCTATCTCGCCAAGGCGAGCGTCGGGCAGACCGATTACAGCCACGTCGCTTATCTTGTCGTTCTTGCGGAGATAGTCCTCTATCTGAACGGGGTAGAGGTTCTCGCCGACCGAGATGATAACGTCCTTTTTACGGTCAACGAGATAGATGAAGCCGTCCTCGTCCTCCTGCGCCATGTCGCCCGTAAAGAGCCAGCCGTCACAGAGAACGTCGGCGGTTGCCTTCTCGTCCTTGTAGTAAGCGGTCATTACGCCGGGACCCTTTACCGCAAGCTCGCCGACCTCGCCGCGCGCCACGGTGTTTCTGCGTTCGTCAACTATCTTTGTCTCCCAACCGAATCCTGCCTTTCCGATAGCGCCGACCTTGTGCTCGTTTTCAACACCCAGGTGAACGCAACCCGGACCTATCGACTCGGAAAGTCCGTAGTTGGTGTCGTAGGCGTGGTTAGGGAAATATTTCTTCCAACGCTTGATAAGAGAGGGGGGAACGGGCTGAGCGCCGATGTGCATGAGTCTCCAACGCTCAAGGTCGTAGTCCGCAAGTTTAAGCTCGCCGCGCTCTATTGCGTCAAGAATATCCTGCGCCCACGGAACGAGAAGCCAGACTATCGAGCATTTTTCATCCGATGCGGTCTTAAGTATCCATTCGGGCTTGATACCCTTGAGAATAACAGCCTTGCCGCCTACGAGGAATGAGCCGAACCAGTGCATCTTCGCGCCCGTGTGATAAAGGGGCGGAATGCAGAGGAAAACGTCATTCTTTGTCTGCGAGTGGTGATTCTGCTCGGTCATAGCCGCGTGCATAAGGCTTCTGTGCTTGTGAATGATAGCCTTGGGGAAGCCTGTGGTGCCCGACGAGAAGTATATAGCCGCGTCGTCGTCGTCAGTAAGCTTTATCATGGGGCTCTTTGAGGAGCAGTAAGAAACGAGATTGTCGTAGCTTTCGGCAAATGTGGGGCAGTCGTCACCCACGTAAAGCCACGTTTTGATGCGCTTTACCTTGTGGCATATCTGCTCAACGCGCCCCGTGAACTCGGGACCGAAAACGATAAAATCAGAGTCCGAAAGGTCAAGGCAATATTTGATTTCGTCTGCGGCGTAACGGTAGTTAAGCGGAACTGCCATTGCGCCCGTTTTGAGGATACCGAAGTAAATGGGAAGCCACTCTATGCAGTTCATAAGGAGTATAGCCACCTTGTCGCCCTTCTTCACGCCTCTTGTGAGCAGAAGATTTGCGAAGCGGTTCGCCTTTTTGTTGAACTCGCCCCAGGTTATCTCCTTGCGGTACGCCTCGTTGGGGTTGGACTCGATAAGCGAATATTCGCGCCACGTCATGCGCGTCTGATTTTCAAGCTGGGGATTTATCTCCACCAGACTGACGTCGGTGGGGTAGAAATCCGCGTTTTTCTGTAAAATTTCGGTAATTGGCATTGAAGTTGATTCCTTTCAATAAAACTCGTAAAGTCAAAGGCGCGGAAATCACCACACCTTTGACTGTGATTTTTGTCTGTTAGATTATTTTCCCAAGGACTCGGTGGACTTTACGGTTACGTCCTTTTGGTAGCACTCAAACATTGCCTCAACGTCGTTCTTATTCTGCTTGGGGGTAATAAGGCTGACAAGCGGAACGAGGATAAGTCCGCCGAGCATTGCGAATACGCCCGAGTAGAGCGAGTTGGTGAACACGAAGCCCAGAGGTCCGCCGCTTATGGATAACAGACCAAAATCCTTGAAAAGCTGAACGGTCTCGATTCCCACGCCGAAAATGAAGGATGTGAGCACCGCCGCCTTGGTTGTTTTCTTCCAGTACAGACCGTAGAGGAAGGGAGCGAGGAATGCGCCCGCAAGCGCGCCCCACGATACGCCCATCATTTGCGCGATGAATGTAAAGCCGGGGAACATATCCTTAACTATGGCGATAAGCGCCGAAACAACGATGAAGAATACGATGAAAAGACGGAGAATGAATATCTTCTTTTTCTCGCCGACCTCTTTCTTTGCCGCGGGAACTATAACGTCAAGCGTAAGAGTAGAGCTTGACGTGAGCACCAGCGAGGAGAGAGTAGACATCGAAGCCGAGAGCACCAGTACGATAACAATAGAAATGATCAAAGGCGAAAGATCTGCCAGCATAGAGGGAACGATTTTGTCGTTGAGAAGCTTTCCTTCCGCCGTGGTGATGCTTGCGATAATGTCGGAGTCAAGAAGTCTGCCGAAGCCGCCAAGGAAGTAGCAGCCACCCGCAACGATGAGGGCGAAAAACGTAGAGATTATCGTACCCTTGTTTATGGCTTCCTCGTTCTTTATGGAATAGAACTTGCCGATCATCTGAGGAAGCCCCCACGTGCCCAGCGAGGTGAGCATTACGACGAAGAACAGGAATATGGGGTTGGGACCGAGGAAGGACGCGAAAGCGCCGTTCATAGTGTCGTGGGGAACTGCGGCGAGGGCGTTGTAAGCTCCGGAAAATCCGCCGTGACCGTTAAGAAATGCCGCAACGACTGCAACTATGCCAACGAGCATGATGATTCCCTGAATGAAATCGTTGATCGCGGTAGCCATGTATCCGCCGAAAATTACGTAAATACCCGTAAGCACCGCCATTATCACGATAACAGCCCAGTAGGGAATGTCAAAGGCAATCTCAAAAAGGCTTGAGAGTCCGTTGTAAAGCGAAGCGGTGTAGGGAATAAGGAATATGAATACTATAACCGAAGCAACGATTTTGAGCGTTCGGGAGTTGTATCTCTTTTCAAAAAACTCGGGCATAGTCTTGCTTTCAAGATGCTGAGTCATTACTCTGGTTCTTCTGCCGAGTATAACCCAAGCGAGAAGCGAGCCGATAAAGGCGTTTCCCAGACCTATCCATGTGGACGCCATACCGAACGCCCATCCGAACTGACCGGCGTAGCCTACGAAGATTACAGCCGAGAAATACGATGTTCCGTAAGCGAATGCGGTGAGCCAAGGACCGACAGAGCGGCCGCCGAGCACGAAGCCGTCAACGTTGGTAGAGTGTTTTCTGCAATAAAAGCCCACAACGAGCATTAACACGAAGAAAATTACCAGCATTACGCTTGTGAGAATTTGAGTTTCCATTTAAAAATCCCTTCTTTCATTCTTTATTTCAAGTGAGGGAGTCATTTCAAAATGGATAAAAAAATAACGCCCTCATAAAAGAGGACGATCTTTCAACCGTGGTACCACCTCAATTCGTCAATCTCTTACGGGATCGACCTTGACGGGTGCAAATACACCCCTGTCCTGTAACGGGAACGCCCGTGGCAGCCTACCGGAAAAAGAGCTTTCGGTGCCCTGCTCGCAGAAGGTATTCGCGCTTTTCCTCGTCATTGTCTCGCATCGACCGACAACTTTCTGGAGAGTCCGAAAAGGGCTACTTATTTCTGCTCAAACGCATTTGATGAGCATATTTTACCACGCTAAACCGTTGAAGTCAATAGTTTTTCGAAAATTTTTTTGAGATTTTGCGATTTTTTTGGTTTTTTTGTTACTTTCCGTGCTGAGATTGACAAATTTTTCATTTAGTGATAAAATTAATAGGTAGTTTTTTATCTCGTCGGCGGGTCTGTTCATTTCTTGTCATGCGACAAAAACGAACCAAATGAAGCTTTGCGGAGCGTTAGGGGAAGGGGACCCCAACGCTTGCGGGAGCTATTGTGACGGCTACGTACTAAACATTTTATGCAGTTGTCGCAAATTATCGACAGAGGCACATATCGGTGCAAATAACCCCGCGCTAAAAGTTTTTGCCCCGCTTTTTTCAAAAAGCGGGAACCACACGCCCAAAACTAACATTCAGAGAGGAATACATAGATGAAATCAGGTTACATACAGGATTTTACCAAAGGAAATATAACCACGCAGCTTGTGCGCTTTGCCACACCGCTGTTTCTGTCAAGCCTGTTGCAGGTGGTCTACAATATGGTCGATATGATAATCGTTGGTCATAAAATGGGTGAGGTCGGTCTTTCGGCAGTCTCGGTGGGCGGCGATATCACCAACTTTATGACGCTTATCGCAATGGGCTTCGCCAACGCGGGGCAGGTAATTATCTCCCAGTATATAGGCGCTGACCATAAGGAGCGTATCGGTAAATTCGTAAGCACCATGTTCACCTTCCTCACAGTGGTGTCGGTGGCTGTAAGCGCTGTGGGACTCGTGCTCCGTGAGCCTATACTCGCGGCTATGAAGACTCCTGCCGACGCTTATTCGGAAGCGCTCGCCTATTCCACCGTTTGCATGTTCGGTCTGTTCTTTATTTACGGCTATAACATCGTCAGCGCGGTACTGCGCGGTCTGGGCGACTCAAAGCACCCATTTGTGTTTATCAGTGTCGCCGCTATTCTTAACGTTATTCTTGACCTTGTGTTCGTTCTCGCCCTTGATATGGGCGCGGGCGGCGCGGCGCTTGCTACGGTCATAAGCCAAGGTGTAAGCTTTGTCTCTTGCGCAATCTTTCTTGTTAAAAAGCGTGCCGCATTCGGCATTGAGGTAAAGCCTGTGGATTTTGTCCGTATCGATATGGGCATGCTGGGCGCTCTGCTTAAGCTGGGAACGCCTATGGCGATAAAGAGCGCCTCGATATCCTTCTCAAAAATCTTCGTAAACTCCTTCCTCAACTCCTACGGAACCACGGTTTCGGCGTTTGCGGGCGTGGCAAACAAGCTGGCAAGCATAGCAAATCTCGTGTCCAATTCGCTTAATGCCGCGGGCTCGTCAATGGTGGGTCAGAATATCGGCGCGGGAGAATACAAGCGAGTGCCGAGGATATTCATGCGCGTGTTCGCTATAAGCGCGGTCATTTCGATTATCTTGTCGGCGGTTCTTTGTGTTTTCCCCGAGGCGGTGTTCTCTATATTCACAAGCGGAGAGGACAAGGCGGCGGTGCTTGAGATAGCGATGGGCTACCTGCCCATCGGCGTGCTGATGTTCTTCGGAAGCGCGTTCCGTTCACCCGCCAACGCGCTTATTAACGGAAGCGGAAATTATAAGGTGAATTTCGCCACGGCTATATTTGACGGAATTGTCCTGCGTATAGGTCTTTCATATCTTTTCGGTGTGATACTTGACGGCGGATATTACGGCTTTTTCCTTGGCGACGCCCTCGCGGGCTTTACGCCGTTCTGGATAGGTATTGTTTTCTACCTTTCGGGCAAGTGGAAAACCAAGGTTAAATAAAATTACGAATAAATAAAGGCGACGGAATTACTGTCGCCTCTACTTTTGGTGCGCTAAATTATTGTTTAGCGCGGAAGCCCGCGCGGGCGATTGGTCAGCGTTCCATATGTGTGCGAACAACATGGTCGTTGCCACCAGTCGTGTGCTGAACACACACTCCTTTGCTTTCGGCACATAATTAATAATGTTTTAGCACTATGTTCGCACAAACGTTGTAGGGCGGGGGCTTGCT
>JAZRDN010000031.1:0-107752 GCA_045660295.1 Eubacteriales bacterium | reverse complement strand
AGGTGCGCTCTTTTTTAGTTTTTTCTCGTGTTTTCGACTTCTTTTTCTGTTAAATCCTGCTTTTCCCACATTAAATTCCACTTATTTCTCATACTAAATTCCACTGCTTTCCTACTGTGGAATTTACTTTGGGAATTCACGGCAAAATTTGAGGTGTGAGGTATAATTTATCGCGTTTTTGCATAGCATTTACCCAGTACACACAATAATTGCAAAAGGTGGTGGGTAAAATGTGGAAAAAGATAAAGCCGTATGTGTATTCGGCATTAATCGCGTTGGCGGTAGGCGGACTTGCCGCGTTTTTGACTCGTAACAGCATGGATATTTACAAGGAGATAGCTTTGCCGCCGCTTGCGCCGCCGTCAATTCTCTTCCCCATTGTATGGACTGTTCTTTATATCCTTATGGGAATAAGCTCCGCGATGGTATATCTACGAAAAGACAGCGCGCCGGGGGCAGTACAGAACGCTTTATCGGTATACGCGATAAATCTTGTTGTGAATTTCATGTGGAGCATAATTTTCTTCAATTTCCGCGCGTTCCTATTGGCGTTTATATGGCTACTGTTCCTGTTTGCGATAATTTTGAGAATGATTTTTTCATTCAAAAGCATCAAGCCGTTAGCGGGATATTTGCAAATCCCTTACGCGGTATGGGTAGCATTCGCGGGATATCTGAATTTCGCGATATGGTGGCTTAACAGGTAATAATAACGGGACTGCCGATAAATTTCGACAGTCCTTTATTATTTTATTTATTATTTTACATTTTACTGACGATCGGCGGCACCTCATCAAGGTCACCACGCCCAGCCATATTGGACTGTCCTACCATGAGAAAGCTTACTATTCTTCCGTCATCTTTATTGATTCCGTCTTTTATCATCGCTTAGCCCTCCGCTGTTTATTATCACAATTTTAGCTCAATTTGATTGTATTGTCAACCGATTCCTTGACATTTGGACACGCAGAGTGTATAATAAAATCAACCAAACGAAAAGGATTGAAGACATGAAAATAATCACTATAACCCTCTCACCCGCGCTTGACATTCACTGTCATGCCGACAGCTTTACCGCCGAGCGCGAGAACTTTGCCGAAATAACCTCACGCGACGCAGGCGGAAAGGGCGTTAACATCTCACGCGCGCTTCTCTCGCACGGAATAGAAAGCACGGCAATAGTTGCCGTTGGAGAAGAAAACGGAGACGGCTTTCTTGCTTCTTTAGTCACGGATCGAATCGACTGCGAAGCGATATGGACTAAAGGGCTTATACGCGAAAACATAACCGTACATACCGAAGCCGCAAAGGAGACACGTCTCAGCTTTAACGGATTTATCGGAGACCGCAAGCTGCTTGAAGACGTTGAGGGCTGTGTGAACGGGCTTGCTGAAAACGGCGATGCGGTGGCGCTTGCGGGAAGTATTCCCAAGGGAATAAGTATAGATGACGTTAAGGCTTTTGTTTTAAGAATGAAGGCTATTGGTCTGCGAGTTGTCATTGACTCCCGCTCGTTTACTCCTGCCGACGTTGCCGAATGCTCACCCTTTCTCATAAAGCCCAACGAGGAAGAAATAATCGCCTATGCAGGCAAGGAGATAACCGACATTGGGGACGCGGCGCAAGCGGCAAAGGAAATTGCCCACAGAGGTATTGAAAACGTGATGATAAGCCTTGGCGCGCGTGGCGCGGTACTTGCGTGCGGTGACGGAATATTCTTTGCGGAAGCACCGAAAATCAAGGCGACCTCAACGATTGGCGCGGGTGACAGCTCGATTGCGGGATTTTTGGCAGCGTTCAAGGACGGAAAAAGCGCCGACGAATGTCTTAAATCCGCGGTAGCCTTTGGAAGTGCCGCCTGCATGACCGAGGGCACTAAGCCGCCAAGAGATGAGGATATTAAGCATTTATTTGATAAAATACACATTGAAAGGCTATAAATAAGCCGATAGGTTTCCCTATCGGCTTTTGATTATTGTATAGTCCTCTTTTTCAAGGATCTCTTTTATCACAGGCTCGACCACCGATGCCATTTTAGCAAAGCCCAGGTCGTTGGGGTGTACTCTGTCCAAAGTGCAAAGCTCTCGGTCGGAGTCGCCAAAAAATGTCTCGCCGTCAATAAAATAAACGTTTTTATCGCCTGCTTTGAGTGCGTTCTCGTAGGTGGTGCGCACCACTTCCCTGCGCGCCTTATGATCATCGGTATAGGTTATAGCGGGGCGTGTCATCATGACTATAGGAAGATCTGGCTGTGCCTCACGGATATGCTTGAAAAAAGGCTCGTGAGTAGCGGCGAGATGCTCTACGGTAGGCGCGTTGTGGTCGTAATCGTACACGAACACGCTCATTTCCACACCAGCAATAAACTCGGCCATATTCATATCTCCCTTGGCGTTACCCGAAAAACCGAGATTATAATAATCAACGTCAAGGTGGCGCGATATCATGGCGTTATAGCCGTTTGTGACGCACGCGCAGCAACCGCCCTCGGTTATGGACGAGCCGTAATAAAGTATGGGCTTTGAATATTTATAGGGCGTGGGGGCGAGCATTTGCGCGCCGTCATCCACGGATATTTCAATGTCGGAAATAATTTCGTTACGCGGCAACCAAACTGTTACGTCTTCAAGCTTCTTTGACTTTTTAAGGGTCTTTTCAAAGCACTTGTGCTCATAATTGTTAGGATTTATAAGACCGAGGTAACGCGAGTTTTGTCTGTCGCCGACAAAGACCATTGCGGACTGGCATGAATATATCGACATTCCCACGTCAACGGAGAGTGTTTCAAAGGTTATTTTTATCTTTATGTTCTCCGAGTCGGTCCTAAATCCGAGTCGCGCGCCTGGGCAACGTCTGCCGAGGTGTGAAAGCCTCGGAATCTTCTCGATAAGCTCGTCGGGAAGTCTCTGTATCTTCTGCTTCTTCTCAAAATCAATAACGCCAAAGACCTTTATAGGAGCATCCTTATAAGAATAAATTTTCATATTGAACCTCACTTTATGTAGTAAACATTGATAGTGTTCAGCTTATGCTGAGCGCGTTCTTTTTCCACAACGACCTCTATCTTCTGAGTGCAAACGGTCGGGAAATTACAGATACACTTATGTCCCACGGTCTCACCGCGATAAACTCGAATCGACGCACTCTCTCACAGCGTCTCCCGTTCCGTCCTTCCACGGAGTGTTTTTGACCGAATATTCGGTATATTCCGAAATAAAAGAACACTCCCATTTCCCAGTTCAAAAATTCAAGCTGTCCCTGTTTTACAGATTTCATAATTATCACCTTAAAATTTATTTTGTAATAAAAAACGAAAGTAGCAGTCGCTCTTTTTAGCCATTATAGCACACCGATTTTTCTTTTTCAATATCAAAAAATGAAAAAATACATATTTTAAATAAAAAAGACATATTTTACTTCAAAAAAAGATGTTTTTGAATAACGCATTGACTTTTTTCAAAACATAATGTATACTCTAAATATAATAAAACCACTATTCGCGGAGGGTGAAAATGCAAAAAATAACAAACGCTGTTGACAAGCACAGAAGCCTTATTCTTGAAGCGGAAAGATACATCTGGGCTAATCCCGAGACGGGTTACAAGGAATACAAGACATCAAAATATATGGAGGACAAGTTCACCGAGCTTGGCTACGACATCGTAAAGGCCGACGGAATTACAGGATTTTACACGGTTCTTGATACGGGGCGCGATGGTCCTGAAATACTTATATTAGGCGAGCTTGATTCGATAATCTGCCCCGCGCACCCCGACGCTGACCCGACCACAGGCGCTGTACACTCCTGCGGTCACAATGCTCAATGCGCTACGCTTTTGGGAATCGCGGCGGCGCTTAAGGAACCCGAAATGCTTGACGGTCTTTGCGGAAGAATACGCCTTTGCGCCGTTCCGGCGGAGGAGCTTCTTGAAATAGAATACCGCTCAAAGCTACGCGCGGAGGGCAAGATAAAGTATTTCGGCGGCAAGAGCGAGTTTTTGCACCGCGGATATTTTGACGGCGTTGACCTTGCGTTTATGGTTCACGCCTCTACGGACTTTTCAATAACAAAAGGCTCGGTCGGCTGTATCGCCAAGAATATCATCTACAAGGGCGTTGCGTCTCATGCGGGCGGAAGTCCATGGAACGGCGTGAACGCGCTCTATGCGGCGACCTGCGGTATAAACGCGGTAAACTCGCTTCGTGAGACGTTCAAGGAATCCGAGCTCATCAGATTCCACCCGATAGTAACTCACGGCGGAGATATGGTAAACGCAATTCCCGAGACGGTGATTATTGAAAGCTACGTCCGCGGAAAAACCTTTGACGCTATTGTTGAGAACAACAAAAAGATAAATCGCGCGCTTACGGGCGCAGCGCTCTCTATCGGCGCGAATATTGAGATAATAGACATTCCCGGTTACGCTCCGCTTAACAATGACGATGGGCTTATAAAGGTAGCAAAAGAGGCGGCGGATATAGCCATTCCCGATGTCGAGGTGACACCGAACAACTATTTCAGCACGGGAAGCACCGATATGGGCGACCTTTCTTGCGTTATGCCCGTAATTCACCCTTACGCGGGCGGCAGTGAGGGCAACAGCCACGGAAACGATTACCGCATAACAGACCCCGAGGCGGCTTGCGTAACAAACGCGAAATGGCAGGTAACCATGCTCGCTCTTTTGCTTGAAAACGGCGCGGAACGCGCGAAAAACATCATTAATGAGTACAAACCTTTGTTCGCTTCCAAGGAAGAATATCTCGCCTACGTTGACTCGCTTAACTCAAACGGCGACAGAATAACTTACCGCGAGGACGGTGTGGCAGAGGTCAAAGCAAACTAAAATATTTTAACTCCGTCGAAACCCATTTTCTTATGAAAATCAAGTCCCGCTTTTATGTATTCCGAGATTTTTTCTTTTGAATGACTATGCAGATTAATTGATGAGGATTTACGCAGCTTTTTCGTTTTCCTTCTCCTTATTCGATAGTGGGCAATACAGTAGGCGCGAATTTCTGTTCAAGAAGCGATATCATAGTATGGCTCTTGACCACGCCGTTATGAAGCTTTATCTGCGAAAGCTTATTTTTAAGCGACTCCATATCGGAGGCGCAAACCTTGATAAGGTAGTCGTACTCTCCCGTTACCGAGAAACATTCGAGGATATCGTCGTCGTTTTTGACGTAATCGAGAAACGGCTCGCCCTGACGGCTTGCCTGCACCACAAGAAGCACGAACGCCATTATAGGCTTGCCGATATTTTTGCCGTTCGTCAAGACCGTAAAACGGCGTATCATTCCGTCTTTTTTCAGCTTCTGTATACGCTTGTTTATGGCGGGAACAGAAAGATTGATATTGGCGCTTATCTCGGTGGCGGTCACATCAGCATTCTTTGAAAGTAATTTTAGTATTTTAGCATCTATCTCGTCCATTTTTGCCTCCTGACAGGTTCTCCGCAGGGAAGAAATATATAAAGCAATTTTACAATTTTCAGAGCAAAAAAGCAAGTGTTTTTGCAACATTTGATTGTTTATGCAATTCTTTCGCCGTTTCACGTTATTTTTGCTCTTTGTTTTTATTCAAAAGGTTATCTTCAGTTTGATTTCCGCAACATATTTTTGACTGTCATCTTATAATCCAGAAATTCTTTGTCCTCGGGGCGGGTCTGGAGCACAAAGGCTATCTTACCCAAAAGGCTTTGCAAATATTCGGCCTCGTCACGCGCGCCCATACGCTTCAAATGCTCGGAAACGCCGAATTTCTTGCAATAGTATATCTCCTGTCTGAGCTTGCGTCTGTAATCGGATGATATATTGAGTTTTTCGTTCACCACTATCCCTGTAACAGTTTGCCTCTTATCGGAGGTGATAACGGCGGTCTTTTTTCTGTTGAGGACAAAGCCGTTTACCAAAAGCTCACCGCGGACAAAGCACTCGACCTCGTTTTCGTCAAAATCGCCCGAAAATGTCATATCGTCGCAATAGCGCGTGTATTTTATTCCGCGCTCCGCGCACCAAGCCCATGCCATTTCGTCAAAATCACGCATTATGATATTGGTTATAACAGGCGAGGTGGGCGCGCCCTGCGGGAGAGCGTCCTTATGGTAACAAAGCATAGTCAAAAGGACACGCACGGGCTCTGAGAAGCGCTCGGCGGTGAACACCTTTTCCTTGACTGTCGAGTAATAGATACTGTCAAAGAAGTGAAGGATATCCAGCTTCAGTATCTTTTTCGCGCCTACGTGAGGTTTGGCGTTTTTCTGCACGCTTGCGCCGTATCTGTATGCCATGGCGTGTTTGGAAACAGGCTCTGTTGACAAAATGACCTCGGCAATGCGCCTTTGAATCTTTTTGAGTATCTCATCGGGTACGGAGAGCTTGCGAACTCCTCCGTCACGTTTGGGGATGAGAACGGTTTTATAGTGCTTGCCGATACTGTTGCTTACGGCGTAAAGCGTCCTTACCGAAAAACCAAGGTCTTTTTCAAGCGAATTTAACTCGCGGTAAACAATCACCGTTCTCCCCCTTTCGGAACAATACAAATTTGCATGGCGACGCACGAAACGTAGACTGAAGTACACATCGTGTACAATGCTACGTTGAGCGCGCTCGGCTGAGCGAAGCGAATACGAAAAACTTTAAGGTTATCGGCGGCGACTCGCCGCCGACTCGATTGCTCGAACAACACTATTGTTCCTTTTTTATTGTATCACACATCTATCCGATTTGCAACACATTTTTATTATATCTCTTGACATTTTTACGTGATTGCGGTATAATAAACTGTAATCATATGCAAAATTCTATCAGAAAGGATTTTAAAAATGGAAAGAGTATATATCAAAGACATTCATTCCCACACCGAAGAGAAAATTCTTCTTCAGGGCTTTGTTGAAAACTTCAGAGACGGAAAGGCTATGGCTTTCATCGTAATGAAGGACATTACGGGCAAGGTTCAGGTCACAATTGAAAAGGAAAAGCTTCCCCAGCTTCTTCCCGCCCTTGAGCAGATCACGCAGGACTCGGTTATCTCGGTTATTGGCGTTGCTTACGAGAGCGAGTACGTTAAGATGGGCGGCATCGAGGTTATTCCTGAGGAAATAAAGGTTGAGTCGGTAGCGGCGGCGCTCCCCATTCAGCGTGAGGAGATTCCCGCCACAAAGAAGCGCCCCGGCGTTCCGAAGTCGGGTATTGACGACAGACTTAACTACCGCTGGATAGACCTCCGCACAGAGAAGAACCAGCTTATGTTCAAGGTACAGACAGAAGTCACACGCGCAATGAGAGAGTTCCTTTGCGAGCGCGGCTTCCTTGAGATACACACACCCAAGCTTATCGGAGCGGCAAGCGAAAGCGGTTCTGACGTTTTCGAGGTCAAGTATTTTGACCGTACCGCTTACCTTGCGCAGAGCCCTCAGTTCTACAAGCAGATGGCTATGGCGAGCGGATTTGAGCGCATTTTCGAGTGCGGTCCCGTATTCCGTGCGGAAAAATCCTACACAAGCAAGCACACAACAGAATTCACAGGCTTTGACCTTGAGTTCAGCTATATCACCTCATTCCGCGACGTTATGAAAATGGAGGAGGATCTTCTCACCTACACGCTCAAGTGCGTAAACGAAAAGTACGGTGAGGAGATAAAGGAGCAGTTCGGTCTTGAGGTTATCGTTCCCGAGCAGCCCTTCCCGATCGTTACGCTCAAGGAGCTTTACGACGGACTCGAAAGAGACTTCGGCTTCACTGTTCCCGAGTCCGAAAAGGGCGACCTTACAACAGAGGCAGAGCGCCTCAGCTACGAGTGGGTTAAGAAAAACTACAACCACGAGTTCCTCTTTGTTACAGATTTCTGCGCTGAGAAGCGCGCGTTCTACCACATGCGCGACGAGCAGGGTATCCCCCAGGGCTACGACCTTATCTGGCGCGGCGTAGAAATAACCACAGGCGCACAGCGTGAACACAGATATGATATTCTCAAAGCGCAGGCAGAGGAAAAGGGGCTTGCTGAGGACGTTAAGTTCTATCTTGAGTTCTTCAAGTACGGATGCCCTCCTCACGGCGGCTTCGGTCTCGGTATCGACCGTCTTACCATGCTCCTTGTTGGAACACACATCAGCGAGGCTATGTTCCTGTTCCGCAACCCCAAGCGTCTTACTCCGTAACCGTCTCGCCCGCGGTGTCAATTGGTCACCGTAAGGTTGCACGGCATAAAAGACAAAACATTTTCGGTAAATATCTAAAAATAAAATTTCGGACAGCCTTATTGGGCTGTCCGTTTTTGATATGCGATTATTCAAGCGCGATTCGGTCGATAAGAGCAAGCTCCTCGGCAGTAAATTCGGTATTATTAAGCATACCGATATTATCGAGTATCTGCTCGGGCTTTGACGCGCCGATGAGGACGCTTGTAACAGCTTTATGGCTATAGACCCACGCCAGAGCCATTTGAGCCAAGCTCTGTCCGCGAGATATGGCAATATCATTGAGCTTGCGAACCTTTTCGAGCTTTTCCTCAGTCAGCGATTTTTCGTTAAGGAAGCGTCCGTCGGTCTTTACTCTGCTGTCCTCGGGTATACCGCCGAGGTAGCGGTTTGTAAGCAGACCCTGTGCCAAGGGGCTGAAGATTATCATTCCCTTTCCCTTTTCCTCGCAGGCGTCGAGAATTCGGTTTTTCTCGGGGGTTCTGTTGAGGATAGAATAGCTGTTCTGATTGATTACAAAGGGGCATTTAAGGTCGTCAAGAATTGCCGCCGCGCTTTTCATAGTCTCGCCGTCGTAGTTTGAGAGTCCCACGTAGAGTGCTTTGCCGCTTTTGACGATGCTGTCAAGGGCGCCCATTGTTTCTTCAAGCGGCGTGTCCTTATCCATGCGGTGGTGATAGAAGATATCCACATACTCAAGCCCCATGCGTTTAAGGCTTTGGTCGATACTCGCTATGAGATATTTTCTGCTTCCGAGGTCGCCGTAAGGACCTTCCCACATATAATATCCCGCCTTGGTGCTGATTATCATTTGGTCGCGGTAGGCGTTCATATGGTCGTGAAGAATTTTTCCGAAATTGCGCTCCGCCGCGCCCGCCTCGGGTCCGTAGTTATTAGCGAGGTCAAAGTGCGTGATTCCGTTATCAAAAGCGGTAAAGCACATTTTTTTCATATTGTAAGCGTCGGCGTTATCACCGAAGTTGTGCCACAAGCCAAGCGACACGGCGGGCAGCTTAAGTCCGCTGACACCGCATTTATTGTATTTCATTTCCGAATATCTTTTTTCGTTTGCTATATAAGACATATTGTTCTCCATTTTGTTTTTTATTATTGTACCACATAAAACATATAAAATCAAGATTCATTGACAATTTTGCGGAGAATGTGATATACTGAAAAAAACCTCATCATACCCAACCTTTTTCCGCCGTTACGAGCCTTGCGACCTCAAGCACGGCTATCACGCAAGCGTTGAATACACCTTTGACGAGGACGAAAGCGGAATAATAGTCTTCCGCAATGCTCTTGGCACGCAAGACCGCGTGAATTACGAGCAAGACCTTGCCAACATCAAGCGCAAGGAAGAAGAAAAGAAAGCCAAGCAAGCGGCTGAGAAGGAATAATACAACAAAAAGGGGCTGTCCACGGACAGCTCCTTGAGCTTTTGTGTAAAAAATCATTGTTTGTGCCAAACAATAATGGGGTGTTGTAGGGCGGGGGCTTGCTCCCGCCGAGCAAATAGAAAAAATATTGCAAATAAAATTGTTGCGGATTTTATTTGTGTACATGTGTATTAATCGCAAAAATTTTTATATTTTCGGCGGGAGCAAGCCCCCGCCCTACAAAATTTGTGCGAACACAGCGCGCAAACAATAATTTAGCGTATTATCTACCCACAAACATCTGTGTCCAATATCTTCCGTTTGCCACGTAGCCCACGCCGATGTGAGTGAACGAGGAATTAAGGATATTGGCGCGGTGTCCCGAGGAATTCATCCACGCGTTTACAACCGCCTGCGGCGTTGCCTGTCCTCTGGCGATATTCTCGCCCGCACTTCGGTAGGTTATGCCAAAGCTTTTCATCATCTGGAACGGCGAGCCGTAGGTGGGGCTTGTATGAGAGAAGTATTTATTGTCCTTCATATCCTGCGATTTTATTCTCGCCACCCTGCTAAGCTCCCAGTCGTATGTAAGCGCCTTAAGTCCGTGTTTCGCTCGCTCCTCATTGACAAGCCTCACTACCTCTTTTTCGTAGCTGAGCACAGACGAGTCGGTGGTAGGAATATTGAGCACCTGACCGGGGTAAATAAGGTCGGGATTGGCTATTTGCGGGTTAGCGCTTTTTATCTCGCTGAGTCCTACCTCGTATTTAACGGCAATTTTCCACATGCTGTCGCCCCGCACCACGGTATGCGTTGTGGCGGCGGAAATAGTTGTCATAAACACGCACGCAAGCATTACAATGCTAAGTGCAAACGATAGAGTCTTTTTCATTCTCTTTCCTCCTATGAATTATCGTTTTAGATAGCAATGTCATATATATTGTACCATACCCCTCCCCCTATTTCAAGCTGTAATTGTTGGTAACATAGGAAAAGCACCCTTGCGGGTGCTTTTCCTATGTTGCTTTGGGGTATTCGTTACAAAGAAGTCTGTAAGGCGGCTCGTCCTCCTCTATCTCGGAGAAACGAACGGCGTTCTGTTCAGCGAAGCGGTTATCGTTATTATCATTGTTACACCGGCTTACCTCACCAAGAAGCACCGCGCCCGTACCCAGCTCTACCTAAAAGTCATGGTAAAGTCCGCGGGAACGGTATATGAATATCCGTCGGTATAAACTGTTACGTCTCCTCGTCGGTATAATCGTTATAAATTCCGTAAAGGCTTCCCGCGCAGAAGGCATCTCCCGCGCCAACGCTACACTCTATCAGCTCTGAAGGGATCTTAAGCGAGCCTACGGCGGTGAACTTTCCGCTCTTGTCAAGGCAGAAGCATACCTCTTTGGAGTGAATGATGACCTTTTCGACATGCGAAAAGCAATTTCTTTTTAAGGTTCGTCAAAAAACATTCCTTGTATATAGAGTTCGAAAAAGACTTTATCGGTAGACAACTCAAGCAGGTTCGCTTTTTGGGCGAGCTCCTCACACTCGGTCACAAAGCGTGGCGCAAGCAAAAGCATTGAAGCTCCGCTAAGAGCCGCGTTGCCCACCGCTTTGGCTTTTTCTGCCGTCCCGCGCGGCAACAGCCCTACTCTTTCGGCGTTTGCCATATTCAGATAATTGCCAAAGCCGCCGGCTATGTACGCCGTCTCAATATCGGGCACAGAAATCTTTGCGGCTTTTATGAGGGTAAGCATCCCCGCGCATATAGCGCTCTTGGCAAGCTGTACCGCGCGAATATCGTCTTGTATAAGCGACACGGGTTCGCTGACAACGCACGGCTCGTCCTCAAGAAGTCCGCTTTCGTCTATCTCGCCCGTATCCAACAGGCAGGCAACAGCGTCTATAAGTCCGCTACCGCATATTCCCACGGCTTTTACTTCGCCTATGACGTGAGCAAAGAGCCTTCCGTTGACCAGGCTAACCTTATCTATCGCGCCCTCGGAGCCTCTCATTCCCATAGAGATTCCAACGCCCTCAAAAGCAGGTCCCGCGGCGGTGGAGCAAACCGAAAGCTCACTGCCGTTCCACATAGCCATCTCACCGTTTGTACCTATATCGACCAACAGAGCGTTAGCTTGCTTGCACAGACCTGTGGCTATAATGGCGCAGGTCGTATCAGCCCCCACAAAAGCCGCGACACACGGTGGAAGGTATACTTGCGTATCCGGCTTAAGACA
This sequence comes from Eubacteriales bacterium, assembly GCA_045660295.1. GTDB lineage: Bacteria > Bacillota > Clostridia > Oscillospirales > CAG-272 > RGIG8775. The sequence continues at coordinate 95,932 of JAZRDN010000031.1, read as the reverse complement.
GGAAAGCGAAAGCTCGGACGCGGCAAGCGTTTCTCCAAAAAGTCTCTTTGCTTCAAACGGAGCGTGTGAGAGCGGTTCGACCGACTCCTCGGTCAGTAAATGGAGCATAACCGTATTTCCCGTTACAACCGCGCCGTCTATCTGCGCCGCGTTGATATGAGCCGCATCGGCAAGCTCGGAAACCATTTTATTCAACGCGCCTCTCACCGATTGGGCAAGGAGATGCGATTTTCCGCCGAGCGCGGCTTCTATACGTGATATTACGTCAGCCCCCCACTCGGACTGCGGATTAAGACAAGCAGACTTTGACAACAGATTTCCCGAGACATCGTAAAGGCTTGCCGCAATAGTGGTGGTTCCAATATCTATCGCGACGCCGTATTCTGAAAACGACGGCTTGACCTCAAGACGAGGCAGCGTTCCATCGGTCATTATCTGCGCCGTCTCGGTATCGCGAACACTGTACACCTCGCAGTCTCCCAGCGCGCGTGTTAAGCACGCAAGGCGAACACCTCTTGAAAGCTCCTCGTCGGTAATAAGCTCCAGCTCAGAGTCGCTTGGCGTCGAGATATCCCCTCTTGCTATAATCTTACATTTTCCGCACTTGCCGTGACCGCCGCAGGGCTGTTCGCCGTTAATTATCTCCGAAAGCGTTAAGCCGGCAACGGCAAGCCTCGGCTTGCCGTTTACAGTAACTAATATTTTTTCACTCATTTTCTTCTCCGTCAACAGAAAACAAAACCGCGCCGAAATAGGTTACGGTATTCTGACCGTTAATGTACTTCATATTCGATGCCTTTGCAAGAGCGGAAACGTTCACGCCGTAGGCTTCAAGAGATGGCATAGCACGCTCGGGGAAACGGCAAGGCTCGTCGGTCTGCTTGGCGCAGGTCTTGCAAACACCGCAACCGCCCGCGCAAAGATGTAAAACCTTGGATATGTTTGCTTTTTTAAAGACGTCACGAAGGCTTTGAGCCAACGGATAGGTTCTCTTTTTCGCCGCAACCATTCCCTCAAAGTCATAACTGTCCTCAAGCTCGCTGACAGTCTGATACACAAGGGCGTAGTCGTAGTTCCCTATCTCGCTCATAAGCACATCTATGTCACCCACGTCGGGCGGACACATATAACATTTCCCGTACATTCCGCAGCTATTTGCCGCGCACATATCCCTAAAGGCTTTGTCAAGAGATATATCCTTAGTGTGAATAACCTTTGACTTATATGCACCGAGCTCAACCACGGTATACTCAAGTTTTTCAAAAAGATTTTTATTTTTCATAATATTCCTTTGATGCGGCTAAGAAGGCGTCAATATTCGCCCAAGGCGTCATAGGGGGCATGTCACAGCCCGAGGAAAGCACGAAGTTGGGATATCCCGCGCACTTTTCAAGCAGAGCAAGAGTCTCGGCTCTCACGCTTTCGGGAGTTCCCATTCTCAGCACTCCCGCAGGGTCAACGTTACCCATGACCAACACATCCGAGGGAAATTTATCAAGCATATCCTTAAGCTCGATGGCGTTACCGAAGTGATAAGCCGCCGCACCGAAGGAAAGGAAGGAATCTACCATTGCGGGGGTATTGGGACCGCAGTTATGGTAGATAAGTGCAAACTCGTCGTCCTGAACCGCTTCTACTATCTTCTTTACGTAGAGCGAGGAAAATTCCGCTTCAAGTGCGGGAGAAAGGAGACCCGAAACAGGCTCTGCCATTACCACGCCGTTTGCTCCCGCCGCCTTGAATGCCTTGGCGTAATCGATAAGAAATTCCGTAGCCTTCTCAAGCACCACGTGTACCATATCGGGGTCGTCATAGCAATCTATCATTATTTCCGAAACGTCAAGAAGTCTTGCCGCAAGCGAGAAAGGACCTATGATACCCGCAAGTATAGGGCGGTCGGTTATTTTTTCAGAAGCCTTCTTTATAGCTTCGATATAAAGCGACGTGCGTCCGCTTCCCACGGCGGGAACTTCAAGTGCTTCAGCCTCGTCCATATCATTTATAAGCCTTCCCTGAACGGTAGGAACCTCGTCGTCGGACACGCATATCTCCGCGCCAAAGCACTCTGCCTCTACCGAGAGATCCATAAAGCTGACCGAAGCCGCCGAATCTGTGCGCTCAGCAACGGCAAGCATTCCCTTTGCCTGAATCTCGCTGTCTGAGATAAGCTCGCGAACAGTTATGCCAAGCAAGCTAACACAGGGAAACGAAAGAATGGGGATAGGCCTCTTAGCCTTTACGCCCTTCATTTCCTCTAACCAATTTTTCATATTGTATTTCATAGCTTTACCTTCTAAAATTTTATACGCGAATCTTCTTTATTTCTTCGGCATAATACTGCACAAGCTCGAACTTAGAGCCGGGCATAATTCTGTGGTCGGGGCAAGGAATAAAGCCACCCATCGCCACAAGGCGCTTAAGACGCTCTATTTCGGCATCCACCGCTGCCTTATCCTTACGGAGAGCCGTTTTATCCATTCCTCCAACACCGAGAACCTTCTCGCCGTATTTGTTGCGTGCCGCCTCAAACTGGTCGCCCCACGTGCCTATCTCTATTGGGAACAAGACATTCACGTCGTTTTCGACCCAAGTATCCCAGAGCTTTTCGGTAACACCGTCGCAGTCAAGAGAGATAATATCTATACCGTACTTGTGACAAAGGTCGTTACGCTTTTTGTAGTGCTTGGCGCAAAGCTCATCAAAAATCTCAGGGGAAAGCAGCGGACCGTTTTTAAAGCATATGTCCTCCCAATAGTGAGCATAATCGAATTCCGCTCCTGTTTTAAGCACCGCTTCGACACACTTATATTGCATTTCCGCATAAGTGTCTACGATATCGGCAAAAAGCTCCTCGTCTTCATCGTAAACAAGGTAGCTCATTCCCACCACGGTGGTCATATCTCTAATCTGTCCCATAACACTACCTAAATGCAAGCCAATCGGAATATCGTATGGACGGGTCTCGTTGAATTTTTCAAGAACATTGCTTCTTATACGCTCGGCAGAAAACTGCATTTTGGGCAAAAACAACTCCTCGAAGGCAGCCCGGTCTTTTAACAGATAATCGTCCTCAGAGGGGATTGAAACAATGCCGGGCTTTATTCTTTCTATAACGCCAACTTTACTCTGAACACGCTGGCTTCCGTCCGGAAGAGTTTCCAGTATCTTTTGCTCAAATTGAGGAAAAAGACCGTTTGCACAATAGCTCCTGGTATGATTCCAACCGCAATCCCAGCCGATGATTTCATCAAGCTGTCTGTCATAGGCGTTGCCATCGCCCCATTTTTCGGCTATTTCACGTGATATTTTGCCCTGCTCCGCCCATTCGAACAAAAGCTCTCTCCAATAACCAAAATGCACCGCGGGCATTCTGTCGGTAGCCTTGTAGTGCAGAATATTCGTACATCTCTCTCTGTTTGTCATAGTTTATCCTCTATCATTCCTCGCCGTAATACCTATTAAGAACATCGTTTACGGTTTCGGACCATACTATAAGATTTTCGGGGTTATTAGAAACAGTGCTTATATCCTTAAGCACATAATCGTAAGGACAACCGTATTTTATGCAAATCTTTACAGTTTCCTCGATTTCTCTCCGAATCACCTCGGGGTCTGTTTTGATTGCCACATTTGAAGGATTTGGCTTTCTTGAAAGCACGTAATCTCCGCCGATCTGCTCTGCGCAGCGTTCAAGCTTTGCCCAGGGCGAGCAACCGATTTTACGAAGATTGGAAATTTCTTTAAGTATGCTTATCTTATCTTCAAGAGGCTCGCAACAACCATAATAGGTATAGGCAAAGCACTCGGCTATGGGCTTGATATAATCCAGCTCGAACTCCTTGAACATAGCGGGTGAAACCACGCCGAACGACTGTGCCATACCGCGGTACCAGGTTGCCTTAAGACCTTTATCCGCAAGTCCCGATATTTTCGCGGGCGTACAGTGAAGGTCGGATATGCTGTTATCCACGTCAAGATTTTTCTCTACAAAATCAAGCTCCGCCTTAGTCGCGGATATGTATTTTTGCATTATAGCGTGCAAATATTCGGGGCGGTCGTACATGTCCATAAGGATAGGCTCAACTCCCCTGAATCTAACCAGCTTATCCCACGGAGCGTGATACAGATATCCAAATCCGTAAAGCTTGATGGGGATAGAAGCACCAAGCAGCTCGGTATAAAGTTCCATTCGTTGGGCGTCCTTGTCGGGTCTGAGAGTAAATTCGGGGTCGTGCATAAGCTCAAGCGAAGACTCGTCCTCAAGAATATCCTCATACTCACGGGAAACGATATGGTTTTTGTCATCGGTTCTTTTCAAATCCGCCGCATTTTCTTTAATTCCTATTCCTGTGGAATCAACAGCTCTCTTAACTCTGAAAAAAGGCTCGAATACATTATCCGCCTTAAAATGCTTAAGGTAAAAAAGTCTCTGTCTGAACCAGTTCTCAACGTCGCGAGACACCTTCCCCTCACAAACACAAGTAAGCTCATCGTCTAAATTCATCTGATACCAAGGAATCTCATGAAGAATTACCGGGGGACGACCTGCTTTAAGGTCATTGGTGTCGCGCATACGCTTAACCATTTTTTCCTGCTTTTCGGAGGTCACTATCTCCATATATTCCTTAGCCAGCTCCCTGACAATTTGTTTATCCTTTTCACATATCATTATACTTTTACCGCTTAACATATACCCGTTGTTTTTATTTACAAAACTCTGCCGCCGCGTCTGCAGCGCTTGCCGCATCAACAGTATAACAATCTGCTCCTATCTGACGGCAGAAATCCTCGTTTACGGGAGCGCCGCCTATCATTATCTTGACCCTGTCGCGTATACCTGCCGCTTCTGCCGCCTTAACCTCGTCAGCCATAACGTTCATTGTGGTGGTAAGAAGCGCCGAGCAGCATATAACCTGACAGTTCTGCTCAACGGCAGTCTGAACAAAGGTTTCGGGAGCAACGTCTGTACCAAGGTCTATAACCTCAAGCCCTTTGCCCTCAAGCATCATTTTAACTATATTCTTTCCTATGTCGTGAAGGTCGCCCTGAACAGTACCGATACAAACGCGGCCCGTAGCAACGACTCCATTAGCCGCAAGATAGGGCTTGAGTATCTGAGCACCCATATTCATAGCACGAGCGGCAACAAGAACCTCGGGAACGTATATCTCGTTATTCTTGAATTTTTCACCGATAACATTCATTCCCGCAAGAAGTCCCACATTGAGTACTTCCTCGGGGTTAGCACCCTCGTCGATAGCCCGCTGTACAAGCTCCTTTACGACCTTGGATTTACCTTTCTGCAAGTTTTCGGAAATGTCACTTAAAATAACCATTTTTCTGTCCTCCGGATTTACATTTAGTTTTTTATTTTGGTTTCTGTATTGATTGGGGGTCATACCCGCATAAGAATAAAAATTCTGATAAAAGGACGATACGTCCTTAAGCCCGCATTCCTCCACTATTTTTTCAATAGTAAGCGAGGTATCCTTCAAAAGCTCGCAAGCGTGATTCAAGCGCACGTTTTTGAGATACTGGGAAAACTTTTCTCCCATGTGACGGCGAAAAACACGGCTGAGATTAGATTGGCTGACAAACAGTGCGTCGGCAATGACCTCAAGCGTAAGCTCGGTGTCACCGAAGCGCTCCATAACCATACCCACGGTTACAGACACCAGCCTCAATTCTCCCTGCTGAATATCGGTGATATTCTGAATAGTATTGCTGACGTATCTGCCAAGGGTAATGAGCAAAAGCGAAAGATCAGCCCCCACCGCGCTTTTCCACTCTCGTTTTTTCTCCGTGATCTCCTCAACTATACCGTCCAGCAAATCATTGACCTTATTAAGAGTCAGCGTATTGAGTCTTGCGTATGAGATCATCGAGTTATCGTGAAACGCGCCGTAGCAATAATTTGGAGAGTCTTGCGCGGCAATGTCTTTATCGAGCCAATCGTTAAGATCAAGCAAAAAGCGTCTTGCCTCAAGCTCACCGCTATCGTCGGAAAGAAAATATTCATGCGGTATATGAGACGGAAGAATAAAAACGTCTCCTTCCTCACAGGGAATGGTCTGCCCCAATATTTTCAAATTGCCCCGTCCTGATATCACAACAACCAATTCCACCAACTCGTTGACAAGCATTGGGGAACAGCTTTTCTGTGACTCACCGCGCGAGCTACAGGCTATAACATCATAATATAAAGGAGCATCGCGCAAAAATGCCGATTTACTCGATCGTAAGGAGTTTATTTTAGCCACATTCACCATCTCCTTTCCTTCTTTTACATTATAACAGATTTCAACACGCTCTGTCAATTAGGGATTTTTGCTTTTTTCAACTCAAACGCAATAAAACCCCAGAAGCACCTTATTGATGCACTTTTTTAATTAAATGTATGCTAATTTCAAAAAATCGGTTGACTTTGTCTTGATAATATGATAAAATAACATGATTGTGTCAAAAATAAGTAAAAAGAAAGTGAGATTATCATGGACAATCAGAAAAACTTTAAGCCGTATATTCCGGCTGAGAAGGTCACACCCGAGATCACGGTAACGTCGATCATCATGGGTATTCTTCTCGCCATTGTATTCGGCGCGGCTAACGCCTATCTCGGTCTCCGCGTTGGTATGACGGTTTCGGCGTCTATCCCTGCGGCGGTTATCGCTATGGGTGTAATTCGAGTTATTATGAAAAAGAACTCGATTCTTGAAAGCAATATCGTACAGACTGTCGGCTCCGCGGGTGAGTCTGTTGCGGCAGGCGCTATTTTCACGCTTCCCGCGCTCTTCCTTTGGGCGGCAGAGGGCAAGATGGACAAGCCCGATCTCTTTGAGATCACCATCATCGCGCTCCTTGGCGGACTTTTGGGCGTATTCTTTATGATCCCCCTCCGCAACGCGCTTATCGTAAGAGAGCACGGCACACTTCCCTATCCCGAGGGCACGGCATGCGCCGAGGTTCTTCTCGCGGGCGAGGAGGGCGGCTCGAACGCTTCCACCGTTTTCGCGGGCATGGGCTTCGCGGCGGCATTCAAATTCATCATCGACGGCATCAAGGCTGTTCCCGGTGAGATCGGCTTCAAGATAAAGGGCTATGCGGGCGAGATAGGAACACAGATATATCCCGCGGTTATGAGCGTTGGTTACATCTGCGGTCCTCGCATTTCCTCCTACATGTTTGCGGGCGGTGTGCTTAGCTGGTTGGTTCTTATCCCCATTATCGTGCTTTTCGGCTCGGAGATTGTCATGTACCCCGGCACCGACACGATAGGTGCTATCTATGCGGCAAACGGCGCGAGCGGTATCTGGGGCAGCTACATCCGCTACATTGGCGCAGGCGCATTGGCGGCAGGCGGGATCATCAGCCTTATCAAGTCGCTTCCTCTTATCGTACGTACGTTCAGAGATGCTGTAAAGGGCATGGCTAAGGGCGGCGCTGTATCAAACGAGCGCACAGCGCAGGACATCAACATGAAGATAGTTCTTATCGCTATCGCGGTGCTTACACTTCTCGTTTGGCTTGTTCCCGCTATCCCCGTTACGCTTGTAGGCGCTATAATCGTTGTAATTTTCGGCTTCTTCTTCGCCACCGTATCTTCGAGAATGGTTGGTCTTGTGGGAAGCAGTAACAACCCTGTTTCGGGTATGGCTATCGCAACACTTCTTATCGCTACTCTTATCCTTAAGATCACGGGCGACGTCGGCGCGCACGGCATGCAGAGCGCCATCGCTATCGGCTCTATCATCTGTATCGTGGCGGCTATCTCCGGTGACACGTCGCAGGACCTTAAGACAGGTTTCCTTCTCGGCGCTACCCCCAAGAAGCAGCAGATAGGTGAGGTTATCGGTGTTGTTGCGTCGGCACTCGCTATAGGCGCTACGCTTTATCTTCTTGACAGCGCATGGGGATTTGGCGGCGACGAGCTTGCCGCTCCTCAGGCTACTCTCATGAAAATGATAATTGAGGGCGTTATGGACGGAAACCTTCCTTGGGGATTGGTATTCATCGGCGTATTTATCGCTATTGTGGTTGAGCTTATCGGTATACCCGTGCTTCCCTTTGCTATCGGTATCTACCTCCCCGTTCACCTCAACGCTTGCATTATGGTAGGCGGTCTGGTTCGTCTTGTATTTGACAAGATGAAGCGCGACGAGGACGAAAAGAAGGAAATCGTAAATGACGGTATTCTTTTCTGCTCGGGTATGATAGCAGGCGAGGGGCTTGTAGGTATTCTGCTTGCGCTTCTTGCGGTTGTGGGACTTGGCGAGGTTATCGACATTTCGGGTATACTCGGACTCCCCTCGATAGTTTCTACAATACTCAGCCTTGCGGTATTCGGACTTATCATTCTTTCTTTGCTTAAATTCTCGGTTTGGAAGAAGCGCAAGAATAAGTAATGGCAAAAAAGAAAAATATTATAAGCGTCAACTATCTTGAAAAGATTCCCGCGCGTCACCCCGACATCAACTGGACGGCTGACGAAAAAGGGCTTGTTACGCTTGAGATAGAAAACGTCGGATTTTTCAACCGAATAGCGCAAAAGCTTTTCAAAAAGCCCAAGATAAGCTACGTTCATCTTGACGAGAACGGAAGCTTTACGTGGAGCTTGGTTGACGGCGAAAAGGACATAATCGCTATCGGCAAAGAGGTTGACGGACATTTCGGCGAGGCGGCACATCCGCTTTATGAAAGACTTGCCAAGTTCTTTCAAATACTTGACAGCTATCATTTCATAGTCTGGAAAGAAGAAAAATAAAAAACAAGGGGCGAAGAAAAACTTCGTCCCTTTCCTATTTACAAATCTGATTTTATGTGATAAAATATCGGTAGTACATACGGAGGGATTTATGAAAAGGATATTTTTGAGCGTTATCATCTTTGCGGCGGTAATCTTGCCGTCATGTATTACCATTACCAACAATTATTACGGCGACAAGCTGGGCAACTCGATAATAGAATTTGACACTAAGGCAAAGGAAACCCAAAAAGCCGATGCCGAGCCTGACGAATCAGAGACCTCGGTGTCCGAAGCTGAAACCGACGGGCAAACCGCGCCCACCGTCCCCACTGAGACGGGCGAAGCTGATACCGAAGCTACTCAAGCGCCTACGTCCACATTGAAAATATTATCATTGACCTCACCGATATCAGTAAACCAAACCGCTACAATAAAGGTTTTCGGAAAGCCGAACACCGAATACGACATTAACGTTGTATACTCATCCTCGGCAAGCTCGGCAAAGGGACTTGAAAACAAGACCTCAGACGAAAACGGAATTGTTTCGTGGAGCTGGAGAATAGGACCGAGTGTAAAAGCAGGAAATTACAATATCACTGTAAAAGGCGGCGGTGAGACGGTTGAAGTCAAAATTCAAGTAGATTAACCCAATATCACGAAAAGCAGCCGAGTCTTTGTTGACTCGGCTGCTTATTTCATACATTTTGTAAAACTCTGAAATATCAAGTTCTGCAAGCGCCAGTATGCTCTTTATCTCCTCTGCGCCGGGACACTCGGCAAGTATCGCTCTTATCTCGGCTTCATTTTGAAGATATACGGGCGCGCGCTCCTGAGCGCTCATTATTGCTTCATCACACTTCTTTTTATCATCGTAATTACTTACGCTCTGATGACATTGAGACGTGCAATAAAAATATCCGACCTTGATTATATCCTCAAATAATCGGCAACAACATTCGCCGCTATTTCAACAAGCTCACCGCATGGGCGCTTTTGGTAAAATTCGAGGGTGCGTTCGGTTGGTTTCGGCGTATTTGAAGGCTCACCGCCAAGCAATTCACGGCAGATGATACTTCCGTTTTCGGCTTTGAATTCGCCCGCCAGCTTCTGCACCTTGGCATAAAGCTCCATTTTTACATCGTTGTCTGTGGGAGAGGTGTATCCCTCAACAGCGCCAAGCACCAAAAACATTCCGCTTACAGCGCCGCAGATCTCTCTCATTCTGCCCATTCCGCCGCCAAAGCCCGACGAGAGCTTGAGCGCCGTTTCAAATTCGATTCCCGTCACGTCCGAAAACGCCGCGAAAACCGCCTGTGCGCAATTATATCCTTCTGTAAACAAGGCTTTAGCCTTTTCTCCGTATTTTCCCATTTTCTGTCCTCCAATTGATTTTTACACATAGATTTTAACACTTTTAAGGGAGATTGTCAATAAGATTTTGGAATTGTGAAACAAATTGTTTACGCAGGAAACCGAGATAGACCTCAAAAACATCTACGTTGGCAACGTTCGCATTATCGGAAGTACGCTCCGTTCGAGAACACCCGAAGTCAAGGCTGAAATTCTCGCGTCTCTCGTGCGCGACGTGTTCCCCAAGATCTCTACAGGAGAGGTCAAGCCCACCATTCACAAGATACTGCCGATTACCGAGGCTGAGGCGGCGCACGACCCAAATATCATGAAAGGACGCGTGTGGGCGGAGAGGATATTCTGAAATCCAATAAAAGGAGCAGTTCATTTCGAACTACTCCTTTTGTTTTTTATTCAAATCCCGCAATTACTTTATCATACCGCCGAGAGTAGCTGCCGCCGAAGCCAACGCCTCGTCAACCTTTGCCGTCTCGCGTCCGCCAGCCATTGCATTGTCGGGACGTCCGCCGCCCTTACCGCCTGTTACTGCGGCAACCGCGCCTACAAGCTTACCTGCGTGCGCGCCTGCGGCAACCGCGTCCTTACCTGCCGCGGCTACGAAGTTGAGCTTATCTCCGCTTACTGCGGCAAGAACAGCAACAACGTCAGCATAGTTAGCCTTGATCTCGTCAGCAAGCGCTCTGACAGCGTCTATCTGCATATCGTCAAGCTTAGCTGTAACGAGCTTAACAGAGCCTACCGCTACCGCGGAAGCAATAATGTCGTCAAGCTTGGAGCCTGCCAGCTTGGAGTTGAGCGCGTCTATCTCTCGCTTTGCTGTATGAAGCTCGTTCTGTATCTGCGCCGCGCGTGTGGGAAGCTCGCTTATATTCTGCGCCTTAAGCTCCTTTGCGGTATCGGCAAGGAGCTTATCCTTATCGGCAAGAAGCGCGATAACGCCGTTACCTGTTACGCATTCAATACGTCTTACACCAGAAGCCACAGAGGACTCGGAAACTATCTTGAAAAGTCCAACCTTTGCGGTGTTATCAACGTGAGTACCGCCGCAGAACTCTGTGGAAGCCTCGCCCATCTTGACTACGCGTACGGTTGCGCCGTACTTTTCGCCAAAGAGCATCATCGCGCCCATCTTCTTAGCGTTTTCGATATCTGTTTCAACTGTATCAACAGTAATTCCTTTAAGGATATTTTCATTTACTATTGCCTCGACCTTTGCGATCTCCTCTGCGGTCATTGCCGAGAAGTGTGTAAAGTCAAAGCGTCCGCGAGCCTCGTCAACGTACGAGCCTGCCTGCTCAACGTGTGTGCCGAGCACCTGACGGAGCGCACCCTGAAGAAGGTGAAGCGACGAATGGTTACGCATGATAGCCGCGCGTCTCTCTCCGTTTACCGATGCCTTAACGGTATCGCCAACCTTGATAGCGCCGTTTGTCATGTTACAGATGTGGAGGTACACGCCGTCGGTTTTCTTTGTATCAAGCACTACAGCCATAGTGTCGGTGGCACTGACAGTACCCTCGTCACCGACCTGACCGCCGCCCTCTCCGTAGAAGGGGGTCTTATCGAGAATGAGTGTGAACTCGCCCTCGTTTACCTCGTCTACGCTATTATCGTCAACGATGATAGCAAGCACCTTTGCGTCGGCAACGGTGTCGCCGTAGCCAACAAACTCGGTCTGCTCGATACCCGAAAGCAGGTCCTTAGAGGACGCAGACCAACCGCTGATGTTTCCTCTTGCGGCTCTCGCGCGCTCTCTCTGCTCCTGCATGAGAGTTTTGAAGGTATCCTCGTCAATTCCCAGACCCTTTTCCTCGATGATCTCTCTGGTAAGGTCAAGCGGGAAGCCAAAGGTATCGTAAAGCTTGAACACGTCCTCGCCCGAGATTATCTTCTTATCAGCCTTAACGGCGTCGTCTATGATAGTGTTAAGAATATTAAGACCCGCATCGATAGTAGCGTCGAAGCGCTCCTCCTCGTTACCTATTACCTTAAGGATATAAGCCTTCTTTTCGCCAAGCTCGGGGTACGCGCCGATATTCTCACCGATAACCACCTCGCAAAGCTCGCAAAGGAAAGCGCGGTCAATACCGAGAAGCTTACCGAAGCGGCAAGCGCGGCGAAGGATTCGGCGAAGGACGTATCCTCTGCCCTCGTTGGAGGGGATAACGCCGTCGCTTATCATGAAGGTTGCGCTTCTGATATGGTCGGTAACGACACGGATGGAAATATCATCCTTTGCGTTATCGCCGTAGCTCTTGCCAGAAATAGAGCAAACAGTGTTAAGTATCTTTCTTACGGTATCTACCTCAAAGAGGTTGTCCACGCCCTGCATTACGCAAGCAAGACGCTCAAGACCCATACCGGTATCTATATTCTTCTGAGCAAGCTCTGTGTAGTTGCCGTTTCCGTCATTATTGAACTGGGAGAACACGTTGTTCCATATCTCCATAAAGCGGTCGCAGTCGCAACCGGGCTTACAGTCGGGAGAGCCGCAACCGTACTTCTCTCCGCGGTCGAAGTATATCTCCGAGCAAGGACCGCAGGGACCCGAGCCATGCTCCCAGAAGTTATCGGCTTTTCCAAGGCGCACGATACGCTCCGCGGGAACGCCTATCTTCTTATTCCAGATTTCAAAGGCTTCCTCATCATTCTCGTAGATAGAGGGCCAAAGAAGCTCACCGGGAATCTCAAGCCATTCGGTAAGGAATTCCCACGCCCACGGAATAGCCTCGTTCTTGAAGTAGTCACCAAAGGAGAAGTTTCCGAGCATCTCGAAATAAGTACCGTGACGGGCGGTATGACCAACTCTGTCAAGGTCGGGGGTTCTGATACACTTCTGGCATGTGGTAACGCGGTTTCTGGGGGGCACTTCCTCGCCTGTGAAGTACTTCTTCATAGGAGCCATACCCGAGTTGATAAGCAGAAGCGATTTATCGTTTATCGGCACGAGGGGGAAAGACGGCAGTCTCAAATGTCCCTTTGTCTCGAAAAACGAAAGATATTTTTCTCTGAGTTCATTTAATGAAGTCCATTTCATAGTTCATATTACCTTTCAAAGTTTTACAAGCATACTTAATTATTATATCACCGCAAGGCTCCCCTGTCAAGTGGTTACGGGATTTTTATTTCAATCCGTGAAGTGCCGCGCCGATAACCGTGGCGAAATTGGCGTTTTCGGGAATAAGGTAGTTGACCTCGAAGTTTTGGTTAAGGGCGAGGAGTCTTTCCTTTATCGGCTTTACCGCGGTAAGATTTCCCGTAAGGACTATGTTTTTTACGTTGTAATTTCTCGCGGCAAAAAGCGCTATCATACCAACCGTCTCGGCGACCATATTGGCTATACCGAGGGCGATATCGCTTTTACTCGCTATATCGCTGAGCTTTCCGAAGTTCGCCGCGGTCAATTCGTCATTGACTCCGTTATACTTTCCTTTTCCCGAGATATCCTTAATGCGGAGGTCGATGTTATCGAGGTTTCCGCCCTCGCAAAGCTGCTCGATATGCTCGATATTATCAACGCCGAGTATCTTTCGCGTAAGTCCTACAAGTGTACCGCCGCCGACGCCTGTACCGCCGAGATATTTGGTCTCTATATCATTTCCGTTGCGCTTGGCGTAGACCAGAGCCGTACCCGTACCCATGCTGATAACGACCGCCTCGTCAAGCTTTGAAAGATAGAGTCCGCCATGTCCGATACAGGAAAACTCGCTTACCGCGTTGCACTTGACAGAGTAGATAGGCTTGTCTATAGATGCCGAGCCTGCGCCCGTCATCATTACGCAATCTATCTTATCAAGCCCGATACCGTTTTGAAGCGTGAATTTTCCAAAGGCTCCGTAAGCCGATGTCACGGGGTCGGTGGCGCGGACGAACTGCGGCTCAATAAGGCTGATTCCCTGCTCGGTTTTATTGAAGCCTACTATTTTCGTGGTGGTTCCGCCAACGTCAATTCCAATTACAGTTTGCATAGTTAAATCCTCAAAACAAAAATTTATTTAGAATATTATACCACTATATTGCAAAAAAATCAAGAAGGTGTTATAATATATTGACAGTTTTTTCGAAAAAGGATAACAAAATGGATTTTAAGAACCCAAACACAAATGAAATAGCCGACAAAAAGCTCTATATTTTCGATATGGACGGCACTATTTACCTCGGCGGAACAGTTTTCGATTTCGCTATAAAATTCATAGACAATCTCCGCTCCAGCGGCAGACGCGTGCTTTTCTTTACTAACAACGCGTCGCACACCACGGAATTTTACTATTCAAAGCTTGCGCGCCTCGGCTTCTCCCCCCGCGAGGGCGAGATAATGACCTCGGGCGACGTTACCATTGAGTATTTAAAGAGCCACCGCGCTGGCAAGTCGGTATATCTTATAGGCACTGACGAGCTTGTGGAGGATTTCAAGAGACGCGGCATAAATCTCGTGGATGAAAGCGCCGAGTGCTGTGACATCGTCGTCAGCAGCTTTGACACTACGCTGACCTACGAAAAGCTGAACGCGGCGTGCCGTTTCGTTCGCAACGGCGCCGAATATCTTTCCACCCACCCCGACTTCAATTGCCCCGTGGAGAACGGATTTATTCCCGACAGCGGAGCTATCGCGGCGTTTATTACGGCTTCCACAGGCAAAGTGCCCACCTATTTCGGCAAGCCATACAAGGAAACTGTTGAGATGATAGAGGAAGTTTGCGGAGTTAACAGGAAAGACATGGTCATCTTCGGAGACAGGCTTTACACAGACATCGCGCTTGGCAAAAAGCACGGCGTTTGCGCGGTTCTCGTGCTTTCGGGCGAGACTCTCCCCGAAGACGTGGACAAGGCAAGCACTGCCGAAAAACCCGACTTTGTGTTCAACTCGCTTGACGAAGTAAACAACTTCATGTTTGAGGTGAGATAATGGCGTTTGATGCAGGTATGCTTTCGTGCGTTCTGCACGAAATAAAAGAGGAATCTCTCGGAGCGAGAGTCGAAAAGGTATATCAGCCCGAACGGGACGAGATAATCCTGCAAATTCGCTCCAAAAGCGGCGGCAGACGCTTGCTTATCAACGCGGGCGCCAACAATCCGCGCATTGGATTTACCACGGTGCAAAAGGAAAACCCGCAAAATCCCCCTATGCTCTGCATGCTTCTCCGCAAGCACCTGCAAGGCGCAAAGCTCTGCTCGGTGGAGCAGTTCGGCTTTGAGCGTGCGGTGATACTCGGCTTTGAGACCCGTGACGAGATGGGCTACGAGTGCGTTAAGTATCTTATTGCCGAGCTTATGGGAAAATACAGTAATCTTATCTTCGCGGGCAGTGATATGAAGATAATTACCGCCTTGAAAATAATTGATTTTTCAACAAGCAGTCTCCGTCAGGTCTTGCCGGGCATGAAGTACGAGCTTCCGCCAAAGCAGGACAAGCTTAACCCCTTGGAGACCGACGAGGCTGAGTTTATGCGCCTGATTGAAGAATCGCCGGCGGAGCGCGGATGCGACAAATTCATTCTCAGCAATTATCTCGGCATATCAGCCGCGGTTGCGAGAGAGGTTGCATTTTCGGCTACGCGCGCTACCGACACTCCGCTCTCTTCTTGCAGTCCGAGAGTTTTATGGAGCAAATTTTCCGAGCTTATTGAGAGAATCAAAACGGCTGACTACTCCCCTACCATTATACTTGACGGCGAAAAGCCCGTGGAATACGCTTTCTGTCCGCTGGAGCAGTACCGCGGCTTGACAGTAAAGGTTATGGAAAGCCCCAGCGAGCTTCTTGACCTGTTTTTTGGCGGTCGCGACCGTGAGCAGAGAGTAAAGCAACGCGCTTCGGACGTACAAAAGCTGCTTTTCAACGCCCACGCGAGACTGACAAAGAAGGTTGAGCTTCAACAAGCCGAGCTTGAGGAATGCGCTCACGGCGAAGAATATAAGCGAGTTGGCGACCTTATAACCTCAAATCTTTACATGCTCAAGCGCGGCATGAAGGAGGCGAGCCTGCCCGACTACGACAACATGGGAGAGGACGGCACGCTTCCATACGTCACCGTAGAGCTTGACGAGCGCCTTTCACCGGCGGCAAACGCGCAAAGGCTTTACAAGAGATACAACAAATCCAAAAACGCAAAAATCGAACTTACAAAGCAGATAGAAATCGCTAAAACCGAGCTTGAATATATCAACTCGGTGCTTGACTCGCTTGACAAGGCAGAGTCGCCCGCTGACCTTGCGGAGATACGCGACGAGCTTTACCGCGCGGGCTACGCTTCGAAAATGAAAGGCTACACCGCTCATAAGCAGAGTGCGCCCACGGTAGCAAAATTTGTAACCGACAACGGATACACGGTGCTTTGCGGAAAGAACAACATTCAAAACGAATATATCACCTTTAAGCTTGCGGCAAAGGACGACTACTGGTTCCACGCAAAGAACGCTCCCGGCTCTCACGTGGTAATGATTACGGGTGGCGAAGAACCGCCTGCCGAGGACTTTACTCAGGCGGCGGAGATAGCAGCGTATCACTCAAAGGCATACGGCGGTCAGAGTGTTGAGGTGGATTACACGCTTATACGGCACGTAAAAAAGCCGCCCTCGGCGAAGCCGGGATTCGTTATCTACCACACCAACTGGTCGGCACTTGTTACCCCAAATCCCGACAAAATCCACGCCATGAGACAAAAATAGGAGTGTGATATAAAGATCACCACAAGCAAGATACGCGAGGAATATTGCCCATATGGGGAACAGAAGCAGAATTTTAAAAACAAAAAAACGAACGATAACTCGTTCGTTTTTTTAGCCGTAAGAGAGTCTAAGCCGAGAGTGGCTGTTACTCAGCCACTCTGAGGCTCAGCTTACCCGATGCCGTTCCCATACTGTAGTACGTTTCCGGCTCATATGAAAGTATCTTCGCGGTGACAACGCTATCCGCGGGCAGGTCGGACACCAAAATCGACTTAAGGTAATATCCCGGTCTTATCAGACCGCTTTCGCCCACAAGATTGCCCTCTCCGTCATAAAGCTTTACAAGCGAATTGACGGTATTGGTGGCATAAGAGGTATAATATATCTCCACAGCGCCGCCTTTGTACGCGGGACACAGACACATGGAAAATTGAAATTCCTCACTCATCATAACCTTTTGATAAGCGGAGTTTTCATCTATCGTGTCGGGTGTGCCTTGCACGGCGTTTATCTCAATATCGGGCGGCGTAAAAAGGTTTACCGTTTTCTGCCTTGTGGCAAAGAACACCGCAACCGTTGCTATAATTGCCGCCGCAAGCAAAGCACCCACGACCGACAGGATAATTTTTTCGTTTCTATCCATAGTGTATCTCACATTTTTGGATTTTTTGTTTCATCATATTCAAAGGACGGCAAAAGCCAATATGATAATTTCTTCTTTTGGCGCGGAGCTTCCCTTTTCGGGCGCTCCGCGTCATTGAGTTAGTTCAAGTTTATGTAAATTTGTTATGATTTACGCAGCTGCTGCAACGGATACGGTAATTGTACCTATAATGTTACTAACGCTACCGTCAAAATCATCAGCAGGTGCTCCGCTAACGGTAATGTCAAAAGTCTTAGTTACGGGATCACCATCAAGAGTAGCAGGATTTTCAGGAGCAGCAGACTCAAGATTTACCGTCTTTTCGGTAACAACAGACTCTGCTTCAAACGATACTTTTACATCTTCGAGTCCTGCGGTGCCTGCTGATGCCATGGTTGCGGTAGCATCTACAGCCGCATTAGATTTGTTGGTAACGGAAATTGCCCCGGCAACGGTAACCTTATCGTCAACGACGCCTTCGCTAATTACCCATCCCGCTTTGCCATTAGGCGTGTATTCAGTTTCGTTGGGATCCCAGGTATACGATGCCTTTGCATAAGTAACCTCTACGCCAGTCCAAGTAATGTCAACGGCATATACAGTCTCAATAGTGTAATCTTTAACCTCAATAGTTACGTTGCCTTCTACATCATCGGGAAGAGCCGCGAACGCGCTGATAGCGAGTGTCATCATCATTACTACTGCAAGAGCGATAAGTAAAAATTTCTTCATTGTCTTTTTCCTTTCTTAGTTGTAAAATTAGAATTATTTATTATCAACCGCCCGCCTTTGTCGGACGGCAATAATCATTTGGTTACTATTATTCTGACTCCCGGAATTTCGGAATTTACAGCAGCCTTTTCGCCTGTGTTATGGTCATAGAAAGCCACCTCGTAAAGTCCTTGGTAAATTCCCGCGCTTAATGAGGGCGCGTTATCAGAAAGAGTCAGCTTGTACAGTCCGTAGCCTATCGGTATAAGCTCGGATTCCGCCGCCACGTAGCGCACGCCGTTTTTAACAACGTGAAGCTTGATTTTCACGGCGTGTGTGGAAGCATTGGGATTTTGGAAATGAATAGCCACCTGTTCCTCGGATTTTCCAAGCGAAACGTGCGCGTTCAACGTATATATCATTGACACTGAACCGCCTTGATTTTTGCTCGGATTGCTCGGAGAGTCGGGCTCATCAGGCGCGTCGGTTTCGGGTGGGAAGGTCTCGTCGGGGTCGAGGACTACCGTAGTATCGGGTACTGTGGTAGTATCCTCTCCGCTATCGGGAGCGCTCGTACCGTCCGACGTTCCGTCACCCGTCGTATCGTCGGGTGTGTCGGGGGTGTCTGGGTCATCGGGATCGTCGGGATCGTCGGGATCGCCGCCACTCGGATCGCCCGTGGTTTCATTGGGGTCTATATCGACTCCGCTATCGTCCGTGGTGTCCTCTATCTTCTCGACGTTTTCATCGACATCGGGAAGCGGGTGGTCAAGCTCGACGATGATCGGCGGCTCTCTATTGATTACCATAATCACCATGAGAACTATACACGCCACGGTAGCCGCAGACATAGCCGAAAGCGCGATAAGAAACGGCACTCGCGTATCCTTGACAGCGACGTAATTATCACCGCCGACGCATATATATCCCCGGCTTTTATGAAGCACCGCGTTATGCGCGCCCGCGCTGAGTACGTTATAAACCTCGTCGGCAAAATGAAGCTTGCCCACGCGTTTTTCATCAAGCTTTCGTTTTTTGCGCTCCGAAAGCTCATGCTCGGGCTTATCCTTTTTACTGGGGGTCTCGCCTACGAGGACAAAGTTTTTCTCGGGATAAAGCTCCTTAAGCATCTTCTTTGAGTAGCAAAGGACATTTTTATTCCCTATGGTGATAAGCTTATCGTAATCGTTTTTATGTACGTGATTATATCTTATCATTGCGTTTCTTTTTCGCCTCCTCGTATGGTTACTGTACAAGAGCCTATGCCGTATGATCCCTTTGCAGGGGGCGTAAAGCCGCCCTCAAGCCAGAAATACACCGATTCGCTGTCGTCGTTTGCTACCTCCGCGTCAACGACGCGCGTACCGTCCGCGCTTCCGCTATCGGTGAAATATCCGCTCACGCCTTCATATCCTTCTTTTGAAGCATATGTAAAATCGGCGTATATAGTTATCGGCGGTGTTCCGTCGATATCTATGTAAGATCCGTTATTTCTCACCGTTATTTTATTGCAGTCAGCTCTCTTGGGTGTGTATTGGTCTATACGCTCATTTGTAAGCGTTTCGGGATTCCATTCAAACGGAACGTAATCAAAGCTCAGCTCATCCCACTCGACGCTTGCCTTTATGACAAGCTCGCCCGAATAATTATATGTATAAGTTACCGTTACGATAAAGTCCTGACCCGGCATATTTCCCTCAACAGGGTCTTTGTCCGGGGTATATCCGTGAAGGTCCGGAGAATCCACCTTGTACGGTTCCTGATACGCATATTTTCCGCTATGGTCCATATACGCGGCAGCTCCGTCGGTATAAACGTACTTTACAGTAAGCGTATATTCGTAAGCGGACCATTTTGCCGTGAGCGTATGGTCAGATGCGGTATCTACCACCGTATCCTCCGCCACCTTGGTTTCGCCAAGATACCAGCCCTCAAAGACGTAATGCTCTCTTAAGGGAATATCAAAGGGCGAATAAGCTCCATCGGCATCATAGCCGTATATTTCATTATAGGTCACGAGCTTTTCGGTGCTTGCGGTCATACCACCGTCGTTATAGTCAAAGATAACTTTATAGGTATTAGGCAGATAGGTGATAACGACTGTTGCGCCTTCCGCTTCCATCGTGCCTTCTATCGTCGTACAACTATCACCGGTGCCGTCTTTTGTCGGTGTATATCCCTCAAGCGTTTTCACCGCAATCGAATACTGGTAGTCGGTATTGTACTGATAGGTCTCGGTGGGGTACGCCTCACTTCCGTCAGCGTATCGGTAAATAACAGTCAACGTGTTTGAAGTTGCCTTATAGGTTACAGTTACCGTCACGTCCTCAGCGCCCATAGTGCCTGAAACGGTGGTGGTTATATTACCGTCAAGATAAGGAACGTAACCACTCTTTTCGGGAACAGGCACAGAGTAATCCTCGCCGTATCTTACGTTGAGTTCCTTGATAATTCCGCTTTCGGAGCTATTATCGTAACCGTACCTTACGCTTACCTTATACTCCTTTGCGGTATAAACTCCCGTTACCCAAAGATCGTTCGCGGGCATTTGAGCCGGCGCTTGGGTACTTCCGTCACCCCAGTCCCAGCTAAAATCATATCCCTCAACGTCAGAGACGTAGGTACTATGAAACGCGCCGCTTATATCGCTTCCCGCCTCAAAGGTCTCTGTAACGGTATGATATTCGGTAGCATCGGGGCTATCGCCGTAAACGAAGTACAAATGATAACTCTTCGCCTTTGCCGCGGCAGTAACGGTTACGTCGTTTGTTATAGCCGCCTCGCGGATAATTACCTTTCCGCTTACTCGATCGTAGAAGTAACTGCCGTCTCCCTCGGGAATCTCATTGCCGCCCACCGAGACAGATATACTATCGGGAAGCACCACACCCTCTGCGGGGGTGAGTGTGAATATAAAATCATTACCAACCTCAGCAACATACTTTCCGTGAAGTGAGGTGTGATCGTGAGTCAGCTCGGTAAGATCAAACACCACCTCGTGACCTACGATAATTATTGAGAACACGGTTGACGTCTTATCCTCCTGCACCTCAACGACCTCGGTGTTGGATGCCTTTTTGGTGGGCACCATTCCTATGGTGACCTCGTATTCGGTAGTTTGCGTAGGTCTGAGCTCGTCCGCCACCTGAACATCAGAGTCCACCTCTGTTATCGAGTACACCGCCTCAACGTAATCGTAGCGCCAATCGCCTGCGGGCTTTGTGGGTATAATATCTACGCCCTCATAAAGCTGAGTCTTAAGAATACCCGTTTCATCGGTAGGCGCGTAGAAATTCTGCGTTGCCTGAAGCGCGGGGGGAGTGTAATTTATTACCACGTTGGCGTGGTCAGCCGAATCGTCGAGACCGAGAGAAAGCTCTATTTCCTTAGGTGTTCCCAGCATATCGGCTTCGTAGGACGGAGCGTAATAATAGTCATCATTCACCGCAGTTTCATCACCCTCTGCTATTGTCGAAGGCTCGCCGTCGGGTGTGCCCGTAGTCTCGGGAGTTGTTGTAGTTTCGGGCACTTCCGTAGTTTCGGGCGCTTCCGTAGTTTCGGGCGCTTCCGTAGTCTCGGGTACTTCCGTAGCATTGAGAAGTATCATCCCGGCGTCATCGTGCGATACAGAGAGAGTCTCTCCACTCTCTGCGTCAACCTGCACCGTCTCGTTGTCCCTGTAATACTGAACATGCTTGAGAGTAACGACACCGTCCTGAAATATCGGAATGTCGTTTCCACCCATGAAGCCGTCAGCAGGACTCAGCGATATGAAGATATCAAACCAGATATCCGCGGTTGTCACCGCATTGTTGCCCTCGCCTGTCGTATGCGAATGCACATAGGGCATTATATCGGTTATTTCAAGGACGGTATTCTCGCCCTCGGTATAGGTATAATCACCGACGGTGATTGGCAACTCTTTGGTTTCGTAAATTGCCGTGCCGTCATCGTTATGACCCGTAGTTATCCTTGTCTGCGCGCTTACGCCCTCTACCTTGAAATACTTTGTCACCTCTGTTGAAAGTGAATAGTCGGTAAGAACTCGGGTTACGTCGTTTATAATATCCTCAGAAGCGCTTTCCGCTACCTGAAGGCACTTTACGTGAACCGTTCCGCCGCCGTGTTCGGCAGGCGAATAATTACCGCTGTTTGAACTCGCAAGAAGCTCCTTTGCGTAGTTCTCTACTTCCTCGTCTTTACCAAAGTTAAGCTCGGTATCGGTCACGGTAATGCCGTTTGCGGCAACTATGACCACGTCCGCATCAGATGTAACGTAATTGTTACCCGCAGCGCCGCCCGTGTAGCCGTTGGCTGTCTTTCCGTCGTATACTGCATATTCAGCCTGCGACGTGTCAAGAGTTCTTGTGGTGGCAGTAACCGACTCACCTTCCGTTCCGCTCCAGATAAAGCCAAGACCGCCTCCGCCGCCTCCGCCTGCTATCATAATTACCCTACCGTCGTTCTTGTCGGTAGCGCCCTTCTCTCTTATGGACACACGGGTGTGCCTTCCGCCCACACCCTCATTGGATGCGGAGTTGTCCTCCTCGCCGTTTGCGCCCATAAAGATATCTACGATCTGTCCGCGCGCGAGCTTAACGTAACATGCAAGATAGCCACCGGTACCGCCTGCCGCGCCTTTACCCAATCCAAAGGCTCCCGTACCGCCTGCCGCGCCGTTTGCGCCCCAGACCTGTATGAGGTACCAACCGTCTACCTCTATGGTATGGTCATATTCTACTACGTTTTCCGTAGAACTACTGTCGAAGCTCTGTACGTGGTTAATACCCTCCGAGTCGGGCAGAATATTATGGTCACTCGACGTATTTGAGTGAAGGTTTATGGAATATACGTAATTGTTGCCGTCATGCTTAAGATCCTTGGAATAGGTAACGAAAAACTTACCAAACTGCTCGTGGCGCGAGCCGGGCACTATAACGCTTCCCGTTCCGCGCAGAAGCACAAGTCCGTCGTCGCTTGCATTTATTCTCGTTCCGACAGCCGCGTATCCCGTTTCACTTGCGGGCGTTATATATACGGGCAAAACGACCGAATATTTGGTAGTAGTATTAGGTGCGATCTCCGAATTTACGTCGAGCTTCGTACCATTGGGGGCGTAGACCTCGTACTCGCCTATGCTCTTGATGAAATCATATTTATACGCCACGTTACCGAGATTTTCGCGCAGAGTTCCCTTTTTCGGATCACCCGAGTCGTAAAGCTCGGCGTAGTCATCGTAAAACAACGAGTTGACAAGAATATTGGTACCCGCATGATTTACCTCGCGGCTATGCGCGTGAACGTGAATATTAAGCGGCATATTGAGATAACCGCATTCGCGCCCCAGATCTATATACACGCTTACGTCGTCCGACGTATCTTCTTTAGTTCCCATAGTTGCCGTGATGCAGAGCGGAGCAAAATAATCGGTTTTCTCATGGTTATTGAACACAGGAACGTTATTTCCTCCGACAAAGCCGTCAGAATACAGTAACACAGCAGAAAACTCCATGCTTCCGCCCGTGTTCTTTTGGTCATCGAGCAAAGAAACGTTGGTAAATTGCGCCGCCTCGTGGTGTATATCCCCCCCAAAGGTCGAGTATTTGTATTCGGGGATCTTGCTACTCGTTTGCGTAAGCGTAGCAGATGAAGGCGTTACGTAATCACTGTAACACTGCTTGATAACGAGATCGTCAAGGAAGTCCACGCTTTCACCGTCAAGATAGGTGACGCAAAGCGAACCGCCCGTACTATTGTCGGGATTTGTATTTTTAAGCCAAGCGGAGTCGCTTGCTTCAAGCACCGTGGTAACGGTATCGACACCGTCGCCTGCCGCTGCAGCATTTGCGGCTATTTCATCAACAACGAAGGATGAACCACCGCCTCCGCCGCCTACGTTAGACGCGATAAGCACGCTGGTCATAATTCCGCCCGAGCCGCCTGCGTAACCCGCTCCGCCCGCGCCGCCGCGAAGCTCACCCGAGCCTCCCGCACCGCCGTTGCCTGTAACAGTACCAAACCAGTTGTCGGGGAGCTTTGCCTTTGCATCGGTTATGCCGAACACGCTATCGGAAACCGTTCCGGGCACGTTTGTACCACCCTTTCCAACGTATGCGGTTGACGTACCGCTTGATTTTCCGTTTGCGCCGGCGTAATAAGTTCCACCGACTACTCCGTCACCGCTCACGCTTCCGCTTGCGCTATCAAGGCTACCGCCTTTTCCGCCGTCTGCCGTACTGACAACGCCGGAGCTCGGCGAGGCACCGCCTCCGCCGCCTCCGCCTGCGATCATTATATATCTTGAGGTGCGGTCTGACTCTGACAGGGTACCCTTAAAGAGATGACCGTAAGAATCCTCAAACTCATTTACATCAAAGAGGAACACCGCAGAATAACCGCCGCCCCCTCCGACACTGTAGCTTCCCACGTTACCGTGTCCGCCGCCGTCTCCGTTTGCGCCGCCGCCTGCGCTTACGCGGCTTGTGGTAACACCGTTACTTCCAAGCGTGTAGTAAAGCACCTGATCCTTTTGCAGCCATATTTTGGCGTAAACGTGACCGCCCGAGCCGCCTTGACCCGCACCGTCCACGCTTGCTCCGTCACCGCCCCAAAGCTCAAGCAGATACCAGCCTGTTTTCGAGACAGTATATTTTCCGTTCTCCGCGGTAAGCACCTTGGTGCTCGTCACCTGCCTTGTATAACTTGACGTCAGCTTAAGGTTGTAGGCAAACGTAGTATACGTTTCCACAACCGTACTGTTTGTTTCCGTATCGAATCGCTCCACAGTATTTATAATCTCGGAAAGTGATGCGCTATATTCGATATTTACGCCGTTAAGCGTAATATACCCATCGCCTGTCGCAGAGCTTGATATATTTTCAGCGCTTACCTTTGGTGCATAAATATACATCTGAAAAAGTATGCAGACCGCCAAAAAAACCGCGACGAATCTTTTTTTATTCTTCATACCGCGCATCCTCCTTTCCCAATTTTATTAATTCTTAAAAAAATACCAAAAAACTATATAAAAATCCAAGCGCTGCCCGACATCATACAGCCCCAAAACAATTATATCCCGACATTCTCCGAAAGGACACAGCTATACCACTTGCACAACTGTTCTTCACAAAATCGGTCATTATACAGTCTGCTCACGGCATGTTCTCCTTTCAAAAGTAAGTATTGTACCGGTCAATATACTAAGTAGATATATATTAGCACAATCGAGCATTATTGTCAAGAGTTTTTATGATTTTTCAGTACAAAAGCCACATAATAAATATCCACCCGCATAGCGGGTGGATATTTATTGGTGTCAACATTTTTTACTTCAATCTTATCGGAGCAAGCGATAGCCGCTCCAACGCCTGCAAAACCGCCGCCGACAACAACTACGTCGTACTTAGTTCTGAGGCCCATAATCATTCTCATTTTTTCTCAAATCTGTTTTTGATTATTGTTACAGCCTTATCAAGGTAGTCGTTCTCCATAAGCTCTATCATTCCTCTGTCAACGAGTGCCGCGAGCTTGTGATCCATGGGTATCTGCCCCATGAGGTCGTAGCCGAATTTATCGGCGATATCTCCAATGTGGCTCTCGCCGAACACGTCTATTCTCTTTCCGCAATCGGGGCAAAGAACGTAGCTCATATTCTCAACAAGACCAAGCACGGGAATATTCATAAGCTGTGCCATATTTGCCGCCTTTGCGACTATCATCGAAACAAGCTCCTGGGGACTGCTTACGATAATGATGCCGTCAAGCGGAATGGACTGAAACACGGTAAGCGGAACGTCGCCTGTTCCGGGAGGGCAGTCTACGAACATGTAGTCAATATCGTTCCATATGGTCTCGCTCCAGAACTGCTTTACTGTGCCCGCGATAACGGGGCCTCTCCAAACCACGGGCTTATCCTCGTCCTCAAGCAAAAGGTTTACCGACATTACGTCGATTCCCGTAGTGCTGTGCGCGGGGAACATTCCCTCGGGTCCGCCCTCGATTCCTGCCTTAAGACCGAACGCCTTGGGGATAGAAGGACCTGTGATATCGGCGTCAAGTATCGCCGTTTTATAGCCCTCTCTCTGCATAAGAACGGAAAGCATAGAGGTAACAAGCGACTTACCCACGCCGCCCTTTCCGCTGACTACGCCTATTACGTGCTTTACGTTGCTAAGCGCGTTAAGAGGCTCATACATGCTCTCCTGCTTTCTTTCGGAACAATTACTCGAGCAGGTGGAGCAGTTGTGTGTACATTCTGACATTTTTATTACTTCCTTTCGGTTGAAATTTATATTATCACTTAATTATACACCACATTTCCGCCTTTTGCAAGCCTTTTGAGAATTTTTTGGAATTTTTTTGTTTTACCCCTTGATATTTCGGAGAAAAAATTGTATACTATAAGTTGATTGTAAATAATTTGGAGGTTTCATATATGAACACACTTAAAAAGCTTGCAGGCTTTGACGGCGTTAAGGGTCCTGTCCTTACTATCGTTATGGATGGTATCGGACTTGCTCCCGACACCGTTTCAAACGCCGTTGCTACTTCCTACACACCCACACTTGACATGCTTATGGCAAAGTACCCCACGGTAGCTCTCAAGGCTCACGGTACGGCTGTCGGACTTCCCTCCGACGACGACATGGGTAACTCCGAGGTCGGTCACAACGCTCTCGGTGCGGGTCAGGTCTTCGCGCAGGGCGCAAAGCTGGTTTCCCAGTCTATCGAATCGGGCAAGATGTTTGCTTCCGAAACATGGCAGCTTCTTATTTCTAACGCAAAAAGCAACAACAGCACACTCCACTTCCTCGGTCTTTTCTCGGACGGTAACGTTCACTCTCACATCGACCACCTTACCGCTATGATAAAGCAGGCAAAGGCGGAAGGCGTAAACAAGGTAAGAATTCACACTCTCATAGACGGACGTGACGTTGGCGAGACCTCGGCGCTCGATTACATCGAGCCTTTCGAGGCGTTTATCGCTGACCTTCGCAGTGCTGACTTCGACATCAAGATCGCAAGCGGCGGCGGAAGAATGCAGATAACAATGGACAGATACGAGGCCGACTGGTCCATGGTTGAGCGCGGCTGGCACACACACGTGCTTGGCGACGCGAGACAGTTTGCGTCGGCAGCAGAGGCTGTAAAGACCTACCGCGAGGAGCTTAAGGTAATCGACCAGGATCTTCCCCCCTTCGTTATCGCGGAGGACGGCAAGCCCGTGGGAACAATTGAGGATGGCGACAGCGTTATCTTCTACAATTTCCGCGGCGACCGTTCTATCGAGATTTCAAAGACCTTTGACAGCGTAGAGTTTGACAAGTTTGACCGCGTTCGTTATCCCAAGGTCATCTACGCGGGTATGCTCGAATACGACGGCGACCTTCATATTCCCTCTCGCTACCTCGTAAATCCCCCCGAAATCACAAACACCATGAGCGAATATATGGCGGGCACCGGCATCAACGTTCTCGCTATTTCCGAAACACAAAAGTACGGTCACGTGACATATTTCTGGAACGGAAACAAGTCTGGCAAGTTCTCCGAGGAGCTTGAAACTTATATTGAGATCCCCTCTGACACAGTTCCCTTTGAGCAGAGACCTTGGATGAAGTGCGCCGAGATCACCGACGCCCTTATTGAGGCGCTCGAGTCGGGCAAGTACGCATATCTCCGCGTAAACTTCCCTAACGGTGACATGGTAGGTCACACAGGCTCACTTGCGGCTACCCGTTGCTCTGTTGAGGCGCTTGACATTCAGCTTGGCAGAATCCTTAAGGTTCTTGACAAGATGGGCGGTGTGGCTCTCATCACAGCTGACCACGGTAACGCCGACGAGATGTACGAAATGGACAAGAAATCCGGACAGCCCAAGGCTGACAAGAACGGCAACTTCAAGGCAAAGACAAGCCACACACTCAACCCCGTTCCCTGCATCATTTACGACAACGTATGCGCGGATAAGTATACCGTAAAGGCTGACAACGGTCAGTTCGGTCTCTCCAACGTAGCGGCTACAATGGTAAACCTTATGGGTTACGAGGCACCCGATATGTGGGACGAGTCGATTATTGAAATCAAGTAACCACCTGCCGGTGGGGGCAACCGCTTCGCACACACGCACATACGCAAGTGCGAACATAACTTAACGCAATACGAAAAACACCGTCTGAAAGGCGGTGTTTTTCTGTTGTTTGCAAATATTTTCAGCCCTTCATAATGAAACCAAAAAGAACCAATAGGCATTTATCCTATCGGTTCTGTTGAGTTTTAAATATTAGTGCCATTATCAAATCACAGCTTCACTCTCTTAACCGAAAGTGTTTTCTTTGCGAATGGATCTATGTCGAAAATTACGCCCTGTGCTTCGATATCACCTTGTGCGACAACATATCTTTTGGGCATTTTTGTTGTGAAACGATAAAGAACACATTCCTTGTCAACGCCCAAAATTCCGTCCTTTGGTCCTGTCATACCGAGGTCGGTAATATATCCGCTTCCCATAGGCAGTATCTGCTCATCGGCGGTGGGAACATGGGTGTGCGTGCCAAAAATAGCGTTTATTCTGCCGTCAAAATAATAGCCTATCGCCACCTTCTCCGAGGTTGCCTCGGCATGCACGTCAAGCAACGCGATATCATAGTTTCCCTCCTCGCGAGCGAGGATAGAGTCAACCGCCTCAAAGGGAGATGCCAGTGAGTCCATAAACACCGTACCGAGCACGTTGATACAGAGTATCTTGAAGCCGTCAGCGTTTGCTATAGTATATCCGCTACCGGGCGATCCCGAAGGATAGTTGGCGGGACGTATAACCGCCTCCGAATTATCAAGAAAATCATATATATCCCTACGCCCCCAAACGTGGTTACCGGTTGTAATAATGTCCACACCGCAATCAAGAAGCGCCTTTGCCTCGTCAACACCAAGCCCGAAAATATCGTTGGTATTCTCGCCGTTGGCTACGACAAAATCTATCTTATTCTCTTTTCTGAATTGCCAAAGCTTTTCGCGTAAATAGTCCACCGTCTTAAGCCCGACAATGTCTCCAATAGCTAAAATTCTCATTTCACTTGTCCTTTCGGTTGAATACGCATATATTTTATCACATTTTACACCTATATTCAAGTAGCGCATAAAAATTTTTGACTTTTTTTCAAAAACCCCTTGCAAAACAAAAAAAGATGTGGTATAATACATAGGTCTTGTACAGGGGTATAGCTCAGCTGGTAGAGTACCGGTCTCCAAAACCGTGGGTCGCGGGTTCGAATCCTCCTGCCCCTGCCAAAAAGAAAGAGATGGCTTTAGCCGTCTCTTTCTTTTTGTTATGTGTATAGTATTTTCGAACTCCAATTCCGAAGGAATTGCGGGCTTGCGTAGGCTAAACTGCCCAATCTCGCCGCATTTACCGCAAGCCAGGTTCAGAATCCTCCTGCCCCTGCCAAAACAAAAAGCTACATTATATTGACAATCGGCTTATTTTGTGTTATACTGAAAAAAATGGATAAAGGAGCAACAGTTTTATGGCAAAAAGCATCAAAGAGATCATGACAATGATCAAAGACAACGGTATAAAAATGGTTGATTTCAAAATGGTTGATATCAACGGACAGTACCGTCACGTTACTATTCCCGCAGAGAATTTTTCAGAGGACATAATGAAAAGCGGAATCGGATTTGACGCTTCCAACTACGGCTACGCGGTGGTTGAAAAGAGCGATATGGTGTTTATTCCCGACCCCGACACCGCGGTTATTGACCCCTTCTGCGAAATTCCTACTCTTTCCATGACGGGTAATGCAATGATCATCGACTCCCCCGAAAACCGTCCACTTCCCCAGTACCCCAGAAACATTATCAAGGCTGCGGTCAAACACATGAAGGACAGCGGTGTCGCTGACACTATGCTTATTCTTCCCGAGTTTGAGTTCTACCTTTTCGACGACGTGCGTTGGAGCGTTGACCCCAACTGCATTGCGGCTTCTGTAGACGCGGAGCAGTCCTACTGGAACAGCGACAGCAACGGTCTTGGCGTAGTTGTTCCCAAGCAGAAAAACTATCATATCGCCAAGCCCTTTGACGTTTCCTACGAGTGCCGCAGTGAAATGTGCCTGCACATGAAGGACGCGGGTATTGAGATCAACTATCATCACCGCGAGGTAGCCGCTTCGGGTCAGTTTGAGAACGAGCCTCAGCTTGGAGAGGTAGTTCACATGGCTGACGCTACGATGATGATAAAATATATCATTCACAACACAGCGCTCAAGCACGGCAAGACCGCTACGTTCATGCCCAAGCCTATCTACGGCGAGGCAGGAAGCGGTATGCACGTCCACATGCTTCTTATGAAGGACGGACAGCCCGTATTCTCCGACGACAACGGCTACGCGCACCTCAGCGAGACAGCGCACTACTTTATGGGCGGACTTCTTAAGCACATCGCTTCGCTTTGCGCGCTCACAAATCCAAGTACAAACTCCTTCAAGCGTCTTGTTCCCGGATTTGAGGCTCCCGTTACAGTTGGTTACGCTACCTCTAACAGAAGCGCGGTAATAAGAATCCCCGCTTACGCTAAGAGCCCCGACAAGCGCCGTTTTGAGCTTCGCAACCCCGACGCTACCTGCAACCCCTATTTCTGCTACGCAGCTATCCTTATGGCGGGTCTTGACGGAATAAAGAACAAGATAGACCCCCACGCAAACGGCTGGGGACCTTACGACTTCAATCTGTTCCATCTTTCCGACGAGGAAAAGGCAAAGCTTCAGGGTCTTCCCACATCGCTTCCCGAGGCGCTTAACGCGCTTGAGGCTGACCACGCTTACCTCACAGAGGGCGGAGTATTCCCCGAGGAGCTTCTTGCGAACTTTATCAAGAACAAGCGCGCGGAGTGCAGTGAGATGTCGAAGATTCCTCATCCCGCTGAGTTTGACAGATACTACAATCTTTAATAGAGCTTCGGCGGTTAAGCAAATTTGCTTAACCGCCTTTTTATATTTTTTAATCACGCAAAAAAACCGATAGAAACGGGCATACTAAGGCAGAGGTGATATAATGATATCCGTATGGAGCAAAACGGCAGAAAAACCGTGTTTTGAAGCATTGAAAAGCGACATAAAGGTTGACGTGCTTATAATAGGCGGCGGTATAACGGGAATTTTATGCGCTCACGCACTGGGGAGCGCGGGTGTGAATTACGCGCTGGTAGAGGCTGGCGAGATATGCGGCGGCATCACAAAAAACACTACCGCCAAAGTCACGTTTCAGCATGGGTTAATATACGACAAGCTCATACGCACATTCGGAAAAGAGCGAGCGCTTATGTACCTTGAAGCAAACATGCGCGCGCTTGACAAATACCGAGAGCTATGCCAGGACATTGACTGCGATTTTGAGGCACGCGACTCCTTCGTATATTCAACAGACGACAGGCAAAGGCTTGAAAAAGAGGCAGAAACATTGAACTCGCTGGGCATTCCCGCCGAGCTTGTATCAAAGCCGTCAATTCCCCTCTCTGTTGTGGGTGCGGTAAAGGTTAGCGGGCAAGCGCAATTTCATCCGTTGAAATTTTTATACGCAATAGCCAAAAACCTGAAAATATTCGAAAACACCAAGGTGCTTGAGCTGACCGCGGACGGCGCTATCACTAACCGCGGAAAAATACGCGCGCGGAAAATTATCGTGGCGACCCACTTCCCTTTTATCAACAAGCACGGATTTTATTTTGTCAAAATGTATCAGCACCGCTCTTACGTTCTGGCACTTGAAAACGCCTCGCAACCGAACGGGATATACGTTGACGAAGCCGAAAAAGGGCTCTCCTTCCGAAATCACGGAAATCTTCTGCTTCTGGGTGGCGGAAGTCACCGAACAGGCAAAAAGGGCGGCGGCTGGCATGAGCTTGAAGCCTTTGCCCGTCTGAATTATCCCAAAAGCCGAGTTATATACCGCTTTGCCACGCAGGACTGCATGACGCTTGACGGCATTCCCTACGTGGGGCGCTATTCACCGCGCACAGAAAACCTTTACGTGGCAACGGGCTTCAACAAATGGGGCATGACCTCGGCTATGGCGGCGGCAG
Source organism: Eubacteriales bacterium (assembly GCA_045660295.1). GTDB lineage: Bacteria > Bacillota > Clostridia > Oscillospirales > CAG-272 > RGIG8775. The sequence goes on along the minus strand of JAZRDN010000031.1, from coordinate 63,721 downwards.
ACATTCTTTGCGGCGAGATAATCGGTAAAAAAAGCCAATACGCCGAGGTGTTTTCGCCGTCAAGAAGCATTTTGCGTCCGCAATTGGCAATAAACGCGGTGGAAACATTGACAAATCTGCTAACGCCCACCGCTCCGCGCTGTCCGCATTTGGGTTGCGCGCTGAAATACAACAAGCAGGAGCACTCGTGGGATTGCCCCTGCCACGGCTCACGTTTTACCGAGAACGGCAAGCTGATAGACAATCCCGCCACCGATGACAAAAAGATGTAGATACCGCAAAAGGCTGTTGTAAAAAACAGCCTTTTTGCTTATAGTTCATAATTACAAAAGCATAAAAAATAAACCTCTGAAGCCAAAGCATACTCTGCAAGGCTCTCAGAGGTTGTTTTAATATTAATAATTGTACCGTTTTCGCATCTTGACAAGTAATCCGCCGGTTACGGCAATGGCAAGAAGCTCGGCGCAGACTATGGAAAACCAGATACCGTCGAGCTTGAAGAACACAGGAAGCAGAAGCACCGCCGCCACCTGAAATACAAGCGTTCGCAAAAATGAGATTATCGCCGAAACAACACCGTTATTAAGCGCGGTGAAGAATCCCGAGCCGAAGATATTGAAGCCTGCGAAAATGAAGGAGAGTGAATATATCATAAATGCTCTCACCGTCATATCAAAAAGCTCCTTATTATAACTTACAAAGATTTTTGAAAGCGGAAGCGCGAGCAGCTCGGCAATCGCGGTCAGCACAAGCGAGGACACCGCAATAAACGCAAGGCTCTTTTTATAAAGACTCTTTAGCTCGGCGTGATTTTGCGCGCCGTAATGATAGCTGACTATGGGTGCTACGCCGATAGAATATCCGAGAAAGACCGATATAAAAATAAAGTTGGTATACATTATAACGCCATAAGCCGCAACACCGCTCTCGCCCGCGAAAAGCATAAGCTGAAAGTTATAGAGTATATTGACAAACGACATAGAAATATTGGTCATCATCTCTGAGGACCCATTAATGCAGGTCTGCCCCAGTGCTCTGAGGTCGAGAACCGCCTTGCCCAGCCTTAACGGACTTTTTTTATTAAGGCAAAAATAAAACAGCGGAACTGCGCCGCCCACAAGCTGACTGGTGACCGTAGCGAGCGCCGCGCCCTCAAGTCCCCACTTAAAGACCGCCACGAAAAGCGCGTCAAGCACGATATTGGTAAGTCCTGCCGCCACTGTAACCCCAAGTCCTATCTGTGGCTTTTCGGCAACTATAAGAAAGCTTTGAAACTCGTTTTGGAGAATAAAAGGCACTATTCCCACGAAAAGAAATCTGCCGTAGGTGACGCAATATCCCACCATATCGCCCTTTGCTCCGAGGAGCAGTGCAACGGGCTCTATAAAAATATATCCAAGCGCAGAGATAATTGCGCCGAAAATTACCGAAACGTAGATAAGCATTGAAAAGACTCGGTTAGCGCGCTCCTTATCTCCCTCACCGAGATACTTTGACACCAGCGCGCTGCCGCCCGTTCCCACCATAAAACCCACCGCGCCGAGAAGCATACAGAATGGCATGATGAGATTTATTGCCGCAAAGGGCGTTTCGCCCACGAAATTGGAGACAAACACGCCGTCTACCACTCCGTATACCGACGTAAATATCATCATTATCACAGACGGAAAAACAAAGCGGATAAGTCTTTTATATGTAAAATGGTCTGAAAGCTGAATTGGCATAATTACCTCCCTATACACGGTGTATATTGTAACACATTGACGTGCAAATGTCAATATAAAAAGGTCTGTCATAAGGACATAAGGACAGACCTTTTTTATTTATACAATTTCCACAAGTGTCGGTAAATTCAACCATAACCGTACTGTCCACGTCAAAATTCTTTTCAAACTCGCAAAGAGACTTTATTGCTCTGCGGCTTATCGGCAAATATTTTTATAAAATTAACGCATCATTTACCGCAAGGCTCAAAGAGTCTCCACCTTTGTTTTATAGTATTTTTCCTGAAAGCTTATGGCGGCGGCAATTTCCTCGGCACTGAAGCTAATGCCATCGGGAGCGCCCACAAGCTTATCCTCGCAATCGTTCATGCGGTGCGCAATACCGATTATTCTGCACGTATATTCCTCCACCGGTTCGTCCACGCCCAACAGATAAACGTCAAGCTCCTCGCCGTCTCCGCCGAGCACACCCGGAATATACCCATAATTTATCGGATATACAAGGTCATATTTAGCCTTTTTATGTACGTAGCCGATAGGGCGGTCTATGCCTATGGTAACTACCTTTCCCAAATAGCTCTTTACCTGTTCTCGTCTTTCGGCAAACGTCATATCACGCCTCCATTATATCATCGTATTCTATAGCGACAGTCGCCTTTTGCTTGTTGGTTTTCATTATAGGATAGCACTCTCCGTCGGCATATACTATATGCTCTACAAAAGGCATACTTATAGCACTTAAGGTGCGCTCTATCTCAACGGTAAAATTAAGGTCGTCTCTTGAAGGAGAAGGCACTCCACCGGGGTGATTGTGAAGAAGAATTACAGCTGAAGCCTCGTCCTCAAGAACGGCTCTTGCCAACGCCGATTTGTCAATTCCCACCTGCCATGCGCTTCCGTTGGCGATGTTTACGCATTTTATCAGCTTGAATTTTTTGTCCAAAAGAAGCGCGTACAGCGTTTCGGTGGCAGCACCGCCGTACAGCATTTTAGCGTATTCCTTTACCGCACTGAACCTGCTCAAGTCAACTCGGTTTTTGGGCGGAGCCTTGGGACGATTCATAATAAAGCCGATAAGCTTTATCATAAAAGCGGTATAGTGACCGACACCCTTGGTCTTTTCCAGCTCACTTATGCTCATATCAAAAACTCCGCGCAAGGAGCCTGCACGGTTGATAAGCTCGTGGGCAATCTCGTTGGTGTTCCGTCTGGCTATTCCGTAGCCGAGAAGCAGTTCAAGCACCTCGTGCTCCTCAAGGCAGGCTATACCGTATTCCTCAGCCTTTGCCCTTAATCTTTCTCTGTGTCCCTCGTGCAACATTTCCACCTCTTAAAAAACGTTTAATACAATATGTAGTATACCATACACATGCCGATTAGTCAAGAAAAATTTATGGAGAATCAGTTCTTCATTTTGTGTCAAATTTGTATCATTAGGACTGTTATCGTGTACAACCGCTTGGGGTGTTGGTTGGGCGTGCGTTCAAATTTTATCGCTTAAAGCAGAAAAAGCCGAATGGGCAAAGCTCGTTCGGCTTTTATGGCATGGGCATTTATAACAGGATTAATTAAAGTATTATTCTCTCTTGCTTAATTTTTATGAAATCCTATGCTACATACTCTGCTGCTGTGCTACATATATTTTGTTGTTGACAAACCACTTCATTTGTGGTACACTTTACTATATTCATATTCGCAAAACCGCACAACGAGAAACAGAGGTAAAAATGAACGATAACGGAATCAGCAGAATAATTGCAAAGCAATTCCCAACATCTCAGTCGGTCATCAGTGAGTTGATCAACTTGAAAGCGATACTCAACCTCCCCAAGGGAACAGAACATTTTTTGAGCGATATCCACGGAGAATCCGAAACATTTCTGCACATCCTACGCAATGCGTCGGGCGTCATAAGAACAAAAATAGATCTCGCCTTCGGAAACAGAATGTCTGAGGCAGAGAAAAACAAGCTAGCCGCGCTTATATATTATCCGGAACGGGTTTTAAAAAATGATGGCATCATATATCCACCATGCTGGTACAGACAAACCATCTATGATCTTATCGAGGTTTCAAAGCTTGTATCGGCAAAATATACTCGTTCAAAAGTAAGAAAGGCAATGCCCGAGGATTACCGCTACATAATGGATGAGCTTATAAATATGCCTGAGCACAGTATTGACAAGGCAAATTATTATTCGGAGATTGTATCAAGTATAATTGAGCTTGGTAACGCTGACAAATTTATAATTGAGACAGCAAAACTTATACATCATCTTGCTGTGGACCATCTTCATATCGTGGGAGATATATACGACCGAGGCAACGGTTGTGATATCATCATGGATGAGCTGTCACGCTTTCATTCTTTTGACATACAATGGGGCAATCACGATATTCTTTGGATGGGCGCATATTTTGGAAATGCCGCCTGTATGTGCAACGTTATAAGGATAAATTGCGTTTACAGAAATCTTCAAGTCATAGAAAACTACGGGATAAATCTTCGACCTCTTGTTACCTTTGCGACAGAGGAATACGCCAACGACAAATGCGAAGCGTTTTTTATTTCCGACATATACGGCTCTGAGAGTGATTTTGAAAAGGACGAGATGCTCGCCCGTATGACCAAAGCTATAACCGTTGTACAGCTAAAGCTGGAAAACAAACTTATATCCGAACACCCCGAGTTTTGTATGGATGACAGAATACTGTATCCGTCTTACGAGCTTACCGAAAAGGAGGAAAAACTCGTCGAGCTACTGACAGACGAATTCAAGCACAGCAAGCGGCTTGGCGAGCATATGCGAATGCTTCTCAAGTACGGCAGTATGTATAAGGTATTCAATGATAATCTTATTATGCATGGTTGTGTTCCTACGGAAGCAGACGGTAGTTTTTCGGAAATAAACATTGGTATGGATAAATATTCCGGTAAACATCTGTACGACAGACTTGACACACTCGTCCGTGATGCCGCCATGGGAGACAAATATTCCGTTGATTACATGTGGTATCTGTGGTGTGGCAAAAAATCTCCGCTGTACGGACGCGATAAAATGTGTGTATACACTAAATATTTTGAGGGATATATAGAAAAGGAAAACAAGGACGAATATTATAATTTCGTAAACGATGAAGAATTTTGTCTGAGGGTGCTGGCGGAGTTTGGTATCATAGGAGATAATTCGGTCATAGTCAACGGTCATATGCCCGTAAAAGTCAAAAAAGGGGAAAGTCCGGAAAGTGGGAATTGCCGACATATAACTATAGACGGTGGTCTATCCAAAGCATATCACGAAAAAACGGGTATTGCGGGATACACACTTGTAAACAACTCACAAGGTCTTTATCTTATCTGCCACCAACCGTTTACATCAAGCGAGGACGTAGTTCATAATGCATCCGATCTCAGAAGCGAGGTAAGACAACTGAGAAAGTACGACAAAAGAATACTCGTCAAGCAAACAGATATCGGCAAAAAGTTGCAAAGCGAAATAGACGTGTTGAAGAACTTCTTGTCCAAAACGTATCCATCTCAATTATAAAATCAAAGCAACTATATTTGTAAGAAAAAGCGAGAATGAGGTGTGTACGATTAACTTACGGCCGCGCGTCGCTCGAGGACTCGCTTCCTTCGGCTCCTTGCTTAGGCAAGAGAGAATAATCCGAACTCGGTTTTGGAAGGCAAATATTTGTATATGCTTCGATAAATTTCCTTGCAATATCCGCATATTGCCGCAAAAATTTATCTCGCATATCCTAAATATTTGCTCTTTCAAAACTCGTAGACCCTCAAGCCTTAATTTTCTGATGATTTTGGTGCTTGGCGAACGCCGCCAAGTGTAGACTTTACAAGAGAGACAAGCGCCATAAAGCACTGAAAATTCAGGCTTCAGGGCGGGTTCGTATTTGTCTCTCTCGCCTAGTCAAACATTCCTTCGATGGGGGCTACAAAAATGCCTTTGTCAACACTGACCTCTTTTACGAACTCGTCTACCGCGGGCATCATTCGCTCGCCCATTGGGGTATCTATAACGTAAATATCAGAAGCGCCGCGGTTTATTATGTCTTTAAGCGTTCCGTATACCCTGCCGTCGCCCATATCTATCACCTGCAAGCCGATAAGGTCGGCAATGAAATAATCGCCCTCCTCAAGCTCAAAATCTTCTCTTGCGGCATAGACCACTGTGTTTTTGAGCGCCAGCGCGGCATCAAAATCATCAACGCCCTCAAGCTCTGCAATTACGAACTGCTTAAAGACCGACGCGTGCTTTACTCGGTATTCCTTTTCAGCCGCGCCCTTTATAACGAATATTCTCCCAAGCTCTGCAAGGTCGTCGGGGGTGTTACACCACGATTCGAGCTTGACCGCGCCCTTTACGCCGTGAGTGTTTACGATTTTTCCGCATTCAAGATATTTTTTCTTTTCCATAACAAGTCCTCGTTTTTACAGTCACATATATTGATTATAGTATATCACAGTTTCATCGCATTTTCAACCGATAGCGAAGATTTTTTTAATTTTCGGGAGCAAAAAAGAAGTTTTTTTGAAAATTTGGGGAAATATTTACAAAAACGTCTTGCAATAATTTGTTTTATGGTTTATAATTAGATATATCAAATTTTTTGGAGGTCACAGAATGTTCAGATTGCTTGAAACAGCCGAAACAGGAAATCCCGCATCCTCGTGGATATCCATCGGCTTGATGGTTGTTATGTTCGCTCTCCTCTACTTCTTCATGATAAGACCTCAGAAGAAGCAGGAAAAGGAGACCGCCAACATGCGAAACAACCTTGTTGTGGGCGACGAGATCACCACCATCGGCGGTATCATCGGAAAGATCGTCAGCATCAAGGATGAAACACTCGTACTTGAGACAAGCCGTGACGGCACAAAGATCCGCATTCTCAAGAGCGCGGTCAGAAACGTTGACGTTCACGCGGAAGATGCACAGAACAACTGATCCGCATCGGGTATCATAAAATTGCCTTCGCATTAATATAGTTTAGTAATTATATTTTGCGGAGGCATTTTATGAAAAACAAGGTATCCAAAAATCCGTTACGCTCCGTCGGACACGCCCGTGTAAGCGACGGAATAAGTTCGCACATGCCAAAAGGCTTCTTCCGCTGCTCCCTGATGGGCACAGTCATAGCTATGGCGATTGGCGTGTTGCTTGCCATAATTGTGGCGTTCGTTATCTACCAAACGGCTGACCCGACAAGGTATATCACCCCTGCCGCGCTCTCGGTTCTGTACATATCGTCGCTTTTCGGGGGCTTTGCCGCCGCGCGGTTCAACCGTGGCTCAGCGTTATTGTGCGGACTCACAACAGGAGCGCTGTTACTGGCGGCAACCTTTATATTTTCGCTCCCTATAAGCGAAAATATGTCATCGGATTATAACGTTATAAACGCCGTTGCGTTACGCGCGGCGGTGCTTGTTTGCTCGATAATAGGAGCTTTTATAGGAGTATCGAAGAAGAAACCCGACAAAAAAAGAAAAAAGAACTATAAAAAGAGGTAAATTATGCTTTACACGTTAAAATCTGCAGGAAAGAAATACGCTTACGACAGTGCGAGCGGCGCGGTGATCCAGTTAAACGCTCTCCAGTTCAAAATGCTGGGCGCTATCGTTCCGCCTCTTACGCCTGTCTGCCCCACTTCGCTCAGATACGAGCTTGCGAAGTTCGACTCGATGGACGTTGAGGAAGCGTATGAATATATATACTCACTCTCTCGCGACGGACTTCTCTATAAGGAAGATGACGGCAAGGTGAGAATAATGACTGAGGGAGACAGCGCATGCGCTGACATTGCGTTGGCAAACGAGCTGGTATGTACCGCGCTTGCGGACGCTCCCGCCGAACTCGGCTTTGTGGTAATAGGAAGTACCCTTGCCGAGGAGATAAAGGCTATCGCCGCAAGCGAAGCCGCAAAGCTTGGAAAAAAGCTCATATAATCACAACTGAAAACAATAAAAGGAGCTGAAATTCAGCTCCTTTTATTATTTTCTGTAATAAACATAATATACAACGATAGTACGCTCGATACCGCCGTGGGCATCATCGGGGGCGGTTATTACCACGCCGTCCTTTGAAAGAAGCTCCCACGCCTGCATATTCTCTATTTTACAACGCATGAGAATGTCCCCCGAGCCAAACACGAGAAGCTCGTCGTCCTTGATATTCAGCGAGCCTTCGCGTCCGATGACCTCGTCCACCTCGCCGTTCTTTTCGGTGATATATCTGACGTGATGACCGCAGATCTGCTTTGCCATATCGTATTTATAGCGTTTACTGTCGGGATTTTTACTTTTGGTCAGGCGTTCAAACAATTTCTTAAGCATAACACCCTCCTCAAATCAGCTTTAATATCATCGCGGTATTGGGCGCTACCGAAAGCCGTCCGTTATAGTGTTTATCGGTCAGCAGGTCTACCACCTCACAGCCGAGATCGCATCCCTTACTGCTCTTACCCACGTTAGCCACAACGAGGATATTTTCTTCCCCGTTATAACGCTCGTAGGCTATAAAGCCCTTTGAGTGTGATATTATTTTGAACTTTCCGTCCGCAAAGGCGGAATTTTCTTTTCTTATCTCACCCAGCTTACGGTAATGCTCTGTAAGCTCGCCATCTTCTTTTCCCCAAGGGAAAGGCTGACGGCAGAAGGGATCATGACCGCCCTCAAGCCCTGCCTCGTCGCCGTAATAGACCGACGGAACACCGAAAACGGTATACTGGAGAGTTGAAGCCACCTTAAGCTTGGTTATCGCCCGTTTTCTTTGGGTTTGGTTCATTTTATGCGTGGAAAGCTCCTCATTCGTAAGCTCCAGAACGTCCTTATCCCCAAGCACCGATAAAATTCTTTCGGTATCGTGCGTACCGAGAGAATTCATAAGCGAATGGCAGACTGTTTCGGGATAAGAGGAATAAAGCTCGGTAAGAGTATTATACAACATTTCGTCGTCTTTTTCGGAGACGAAAGCGAGAATTCCGTTCCGAACAGGATAGTTCATAACGCTATCGAGCTGTTTTCCGCGGAAATATCTGCGGCGCTTGCCGTAGGCAATTTTATCCGCGGCGTTTTCCCAAACCTCACCGATAATTATTCCATCGCCGTCAGACGCGTTTTTAACTGTATCACGGAGAATATCGAGAAAGTCGTTACTAAGCTCGTCGGCAACGTCAAGTCTCCAACCGCCTATACCCATTTTCATATACTTTTCAGCAACGCCGCCCTTATTACAAAGAAAGTCGCGGCAAGCGATACACTCGGGGTTAAGCTTAGGAAGAATTTCTATATTCCACCAACACTCATAGGAATCGGGAAACTCCTTGAAGAAGTACCAATCCTTATACTCTGAATCCTTGCTTTGATAAGCTCCGACCGAATCATATTTTCCGTAACGATTAAAATAAACGCTATCGCTCCCTGTATGGTTAAAGACACCGTCAAGGATAATTCTTATGTTACGCTCTTTACATTTCGCTATAAGATTTTCAAGAGCCTTATCGCCGCCGAACATGGAATCGACCTTCATATAGTCCCCCGTGTCGTACTTATGGCTTGAATAGGCTTCGAATATGGGATTTAAGTATATAACGGTCACGCCAAGCGATTGCAAATAGTCCAGCTTTTCGGCAATCCCCCACAGGTTACCGCCGAAAAACTCGTTATTTGCCACGGGTGCGCCCGGATATTCGGCATACTGCTTGACGCCCTCGTGCCAATCGGGATTCATGATAACATCATCACGTGTACCCACCTCGCCCACACCGCAGAAAAAGCGGTCGGTGAATATCTGATACATAGTACCGCCGTGAAACCATTTGGGTGTTTCATAGTCCTGCGAATACACAAGCAATCTGAACTTATTGTCCGAGTGCTCGGAGAGCTGGAAATCCACGTTGTTTACAGAATCGGTAAAGAGTGTTTCATAGCCGCGCAAGAAAAGGAACTCGTAATAGAAAAGTCCGTCGTTACCGCCGCAAAACGCCTTATCGAGCTCAAGTCGGGTCGCATATTCGTCAACGCCGTTTTCCGTGGAGCGAAAATCAAGAGAAATATCGCTATATTCCTCGCCGTCTTTATTTATTCGCATAACAACGGCGGAAACGCCTAACTTTCGCGAACATCTGACAGAAAATTCAAGCGTTGTATTAAGAGAAAACGCCCCCTTAACGGAAGCGTCCTCCCCATTTACATATTTGGTTATGACAGGCATTATCCCGTTTTCCACGGAATCATGAAGTCGAAGAAGCATTTATTTTTCCTCTTTAGGCAATTTTTTAAGATTCCAGATATTCTTCGCGTAGTCCTCTATGCTTCGGTCGGCGGCAAAGTAGCCTGCGGACGCGATATTCATGAGCGACATGCGGTTCCATCTTTCCTTATCCTGATATGCGGTGATAAGGTTTTCGTGGGTCTGTCTGTAAGACTCGAAATCGGCAAGGCACATATAGGGGTCTGCTATGCCGTAGCCCGACAGGAGATAGTTGGCGATATCAGCAAAGGATTCGCCCGCAAATCCCACGTTAAGGTAATTTACGATTCTCTTAAGTCTCTCGTTATTAGCGTAGTAGGTTGCGGCGTTATAGCCCTTGAGCCAAAGCTCGTCAACCTCGTCAGCGGTAAGACCGAAGATAAACATATTATCTTCGCCTGCCGCCGCAAGCATTTCTACGTTTGCGCCGTCAAGAGTACCGATAGTAAGAGCGCCGTTTATCATAAGCTTCATACAGCCCGTACCGCTCGCCTCTTTACCCGCAAGTGATATCTGCTCGCTGATTTCGGCAGAGGGGATAAGAGACTCCGCAAGAGAGACGTTATAATCCTCAAGGAAAACAACACGGAGCTTTTCACGGATAGCGGGATTCTGCTCAATATCCTTACCGATATAGCAAAGAAGCTTGATTATCTGCTTTGCCATATGATATCCGGGCGCCGCCTTTGCTCCGAAGATAAAGGTCTGGGGCTGAATATCAAGGTTGGGATTTTCTTTAAGATCAAGATAAATTCCGATAATATTAAGCGCGTTAAGAAGCTGTCTCTTATACTCATGGAGACGTTTTATCTGCACGTCGTATACAGAGTGTGTATCAATTGCCACACCTGTTTTCTTCATGAGGTAGTTAGAGAAGTTTATCTTATTTTGGTGCTTGATATCACGGACAGTCTGGAGAACCGTCTTATCGTCAGCAAACTTAGCAAAGTTAGCAAGCTCCTCGGGGTTATGTCTGTAACCGGTACCGATACAGTTATCAAGAAGCTCGGCAAGCTTGGGGTTGGAGTAGCAGAGCCATCTGCGGTGAGCAACGCCGTTGGTGACGTTACAGAAGCGCTCGGGATACATACGGTAGAAGTCCTTGAAGGTAGAGTTCTTAAGAATATCCGAATGAAGCTTGGAAACTCCGTTTACAGAGTGAGAGCCGATAACCGAAAGATTTGCCATTCTGACCTGACCGTAGCCCACGATACTCATCTTGGAAATTCTGTTCCAGTTTCCGGGGAAGCTTTTCCAAGCGTCCTTACAGAAGCGCTCATTGATCTCCTTGATGATAGCGTAAAGTCTGGGGAGCTTAAACTTGAAGATATCTTCATTCCATGTTTCAAGCGCCTCGGGCATTACTGTATGGTTTGTATAAGAAACAGTTCTCACAACGATATCCCATGCGTGCTCCCAAGAGAAGAAATAATCATCGATAAGTATTCTCATAAGCTCGGGAATACAAAGTGCGGGGTGGGTATCGTTGATATGGATAGCAACCTTTTCGGGAAGGTTCACAAGTGTTCCGTAAACCGCCATATGGTCGCGGATTATACTTTGTACGGATGCGGAGACGAGGAAATACTGCTGAGAAAGTCGGAGCATCTTACCCTCTGTATGGTTATCCGAGGGATAAAGGACCTTTGAGATTATCTCGGCGTTCGTGCTTTCCTCAAGCGCTCTGGTATACTGCCCCTGAGTAAAGAGTCCCATATTAAAGTTACGGGTGTCTCTCGCGCGCCACAGACGAAGTCGGCTTACCGCGTCGCTATCCGCGCCCGATATCATCATATCGTAAGGAACTGCCTCGATCTCCTCACAGTCCTCGTAGATTACCTGAAGGTGTCCGTTCTGCCACTCTTCCCTGACACGTCCTCCCATCTTAACGTGGAAAACTCTGTCTGTTCTCGGAACGAGCCAAACCTCGCCGCCGGGAAGCCAGTTGTCGGGAAGCTCTATCTGCATTCCGTCTACGATCATCTGCTTGAAAAGTCCGTACTCATAGCAAATTGAAAAGCCCGTAGCAGGATAATTCAAAGATGAAAGCGAATCCATAAAGCATGCCGCAAGTCTTCCGAGACCGCCGTTTCCGAGACCCGCGTCGGGCTCGCATTCGTACAGATCCTCAAGCTCAAAGCCAAGCTCCGCGAGCGCCTTCTTATACTCCTCGTTTACTCCGAGGTTGCAGAGGTTGGTTTTCAGAGAACGACCAAGCAGAAATTCCATACACATATAGTAAACGCGCTTGGAACCTGTCTGATTAACACGCTTCTTGAAATCTCCTCTCTTAGAAGTCAAAATATCCTTTACTGTCAAAACCGCAGCCTTATATATTTGGTCGCGGGATGCCTCATGGGCTGTACAGCCGAACTGTCGGGATAATTTAGCTTCGATATTTTCTTTGATTTGGTTTACTGTGGGTTTTGCCATTGATTTAAGACCTTTCCTTTCTGTGCCTGCCCCTGCAGGCGGGAGTATTAGAGAATACCGTTATACATTTCCAGATACTTCTTTGCGGAAACATTCCACGAGAAGTCGGTATTCATAATTTTTGCGACAAATGCTTTTCTCTTTTCCTTATCATTATAAAGCTCTGTCGCCGCAACAATTCTGTCATAAAGCTCGTTTGCCGAGTAATTGGCAAAAGTAAAGCCATTACCCATAAGCTCGCCATCCTTTTCCCAATAACCCTTTATAGAGTCGTAGAGTCCGCCTGTTTCACGAACGACGGGGATAGCGCCATAACGCGATGCTATCATCTGCGAAAGTCCGCAAGGCTCGCTCTTTGAAGGCATGATAAAGATATCACACGCGGCGTATATACGTTTTGACAAATCGCGGTCATATTCGATAAGCGCGCGGGCTTTATCGGGGAATTTGCGTTCAAGATCCCTGAACATCTCCTCATAGCCTGCCTCGCCCTTTCCGAGCACCACGAGTTGGACATCATTATTCTCTAATAGATTACACACCATTTCTGCCACGAGGTCAAGACCTTTATGCGTAGCAAGGCGAGAAATTATCGCTAAAAGCGGAATATTTTCTTCCTCGGGCAGTCCGAGAGCCTTCTGAAGCTCCTTTTTATCGGTTGCCTTACCCGCAGGCTCAGCCGCAGAGAAGGTTGCCGCGATGACGTTATCGGTCTCGGGGTTATAATACTCGTAGTCTATACCGTTGAGTATTCCGCGCAGCTTATGGTGGTTTTGATTGATGATGTAGTGAAGTCCGTGAGAATACTCGGAGGTTCTTATCTCATCGGCATATCTGGGGCTGACCGTAGACACGATATCAGCGCAAACAATAGCGCCCTTCATAAGATTAAGGCATCCGTTATACTCAAGTATATTAAGCGAGTCGTTACCGAGGGCAAACACGTCACCGAGAATAGAGGTGCTATAATAGCCCTGATATTCAATATTATGGATAGTGAACACGGTTCTTATGTTCTCGTAACCCTTTCTCCACCTGAAAAGGCAGTTAAGGTACACTACGCTCAAAGCCGCCTGCCAGTCATGGGCGTGCAGAACGTCGGGGTAAAAACCGATTCTTTCGAGCATCTCAAGCACCGCCATGCAGAAAAAGGCATAGCGCTCGCCATCGTCAAACTCTCCGTAAAGAGTCTTACGGGCAAAATAATACTCGTTATCTATGAAATAGTAGGTGACGCCGTCCTTGACAAGACTTTTCACGCCGCAATAAGCTCGGCGCCAAGCCAGCCTTACCTCAAAGCTGGCGACCGTTTCCATCTGCGCTCTCCACTCGTCCTTAACCGCGCTGTAAAGAGGCATAACCACGCGAACGTCACAATTTTCATCAGCCGCTTTTATAGCCGTGGGCAAAGAGCCCATTACGTCGCCAAGTCCTCCTGTCGCCGCAAAAGGCATTGTCTCCGCGCCGACAAATAAAATCTTACTCATAAAATTCCTTTCATGCGGTTTTGCCGCCAATTAAACTCTCATTCCCTTTCCGATGAAGAAAGGCATTGTCTGGTGTCCAGACAGCATACGTCCGTCGTTAATAACCACGTTCTTATCGGTAATAACGCAGTTAAGCGTTACGTCGGAGCCAATATAGGTATCCTGAAGGATAATAGCGTTCTTGATGACCGCGCCCTTACCTACCTTTACGCCACGGAAAATAATAGAGTTCTCAACAGTTCCGTCGATAACGCAACCGTCGGCGATATAAGAGTTTTTAACAGAAGCGTTCTCGGTATACTTGGTGGGAGCCGAGTTTCTTACCTTTGTATAGATCGGGAAATTGGGACGCTCGAAAAGCTCTCTGCGCTTATCGGGAGCGAGAAGCTCCATATTGCAGGAGAAGTACGCCTCAAGCGAGCCGATGATATTATAATATCCCGTATGATGGTAAACGTAGAACTTATCCTTGTTGATATTCTTGGAGATAAGATCCATATAGAAGTGGCTATATCCGCGCGAGGAAGCCTCATTAAGCGCCACGATAAGGTAACTGCGCTTTACAATAACGATATTGGTGCTTACCTCAGCGTTGGCACTGGGAATTCCTCTGGACACGCCTATGAGCTTTCCGTCCTCGGCGGTCTCAAGCTCGATAAGGCTTGTATTATTTGCGCTCACATCATTATTGAGGTGTGCGCCCACGATAGTAATATCGGCATCGGTTGCCACGTGCTGATCAAGAGCCGCCGAGATATCGATATTACAAATAGCGTCACAGTCCGACATAACGATATGTTCCTCGTTACATCTTCTGATAAAGCTCATTACACCCATAAGCGCTTCAAGTCTTGTGGTGTAGAGCTTATTTGCTTCGGGACTTGTGTAAGACGTGATAAAGGGAGGAAGTATCTTGATACCGCCCGAGCGTCTTGCAAGGTCCCAGTCCTTACCCGTTCCAATGTGGTCAAGAAGCGACTGGTAGTTATCATGTGTAACGATACCTATCTTTGTGATATCCGAGTTTACCATATTGGAAAGCGCGAAGTCTATAAGGCGGTATCTGCAACCGAAGGGCACACTTGCCATCGTTCGGTTATTTGTAAGCTGGGGGACAGATTGGTCGTGTATATTGGAAAAGATTAATCCTGCTGCGTTCATTTTTGCTACCTCCTTATATATTCGTAATCATTTCGTCGTCGCCGATAACCTTATTATCGGGTATCTTGACGCCCATGCCGACTACGGTGATACCCTTTGCGGTATCCTTTGCTTTACCTACGCTTGCTCCGTTGCCAACAACAACGCCGCTGTCGATTATGGAATAATCAATCTTAGCGTTCTCACCGATAACAACGCCGCTCATGATAACGGCATCGCGAACGGTTGCGCCTTTGGCTATCTTTACGCCCGCGCCGATAACCGAATTGATGACCTCTCCGTATATCTCACAGCCCTCTGTGATAGAAGCGTTGACGACAGTTGCTTCAGCGCCCACATACTGAGGAGCTTCGTTCTCGTGTCTTGAGAAAATTCTCCACGACTCATCGTTGAGGTTTATCTGAGGATTCATGCCGAGCATATCCATATTCGCTTCCCAAAGTGAGGAGATAGTTCCGACGTCCTTCCAATAGCCCTCGAAGGAGTAAGCGTACATTCTCTCACCTGCCGCAAGCATATTGGGAATAATATTCTTACCGAAGTCGTTGGAGGACTCGGGGTCTGCCGCATCGTCGCGGAGATACTTGACTAACTTATCCTTATTGAAAACGTAGATACCCATAGAAGCCTTTGTACTGTCGGGATTCTTAGGTTTTTCGGAGAACTTATAGATAGAGTTATCGGGATTTGTGCTCATGATACCGAAGCGGCTTGCTTCCTCTATCGGAACGTCGATAACCGCTATGGTACAGTCAGCCTTGGTCTGCTTATGGTAATCTATCATCTTGGAATAGTCCATTTTATAGATATGGTCGCCCGAGAGGATAAGAACGTACTCGGCATCGTACCTCTCGATAAACTCTATATTCTGATAGATTGCGTTAGCAGTTCCCTTATACCAATCGGCGGAGTCCATTCCCTGATAAGGGGGAAGGATAGAAACACCGCCAAAGGCACGGTCAAGGTCCCACGGGAGACCGTTTCCGATATATTCATTAAGCACGAGGGGCTGATACTGGGTAAGCACGCCGACGGTGTCGATACCTGAATTGATACAGTTGGAAAGGGGGAAGTCTATAATGCGGTACTTTCCTCCAAAGGGTACTGCAGGTTTGGCGGTCTTATGTGTCAGGGCATACAATCTACTTCCCTGTCCTCCCGCAAGCAGCATTGCAACGCATTCTTTCTTCTTAAACATACTAACCTCCGATTTTATTAAAAGATTTTAAAAATTTAGTTACTCGGGAAATTTATTTTTGGTTTTTGGGTCTTAAGCCTAATATCAGCGCACCTGACGGCGGAACGGTTATACTGAGCACGTTTCTGTCGCCGTTCTTAACACTCACAAGTCTGCCCTTATTAAGCACGCCTGTGCCGCCGTATTTCTCGTTGTCAGAATTGATAAGCTCCTCGTAAACTCCGCCTACTGGAACATCTATAACATAACCGTCATATCTCACGGGGGTGAAATTGACCACTGTTATAAGCTCATTTCCCGCCTTATCAATTCTGCGGTAAGACAGGATGCTTCTATCCTTATCGTCAGGATTTATCCACTTGAAGCCCTCCCACGAGCCGTCTATTTCGTAAAGCTCGGGGTGCGAGATATAAAAGTGGTTCATATCAGCGAAGAACAGTTGAAGTTTGGCGTGCATTTCGTAGTCAAGCAAAAACCACTCTATCTGACCCTCATAATCCCACTCACGGAACTGTCCTATCTCGCCGCCCATAAACATGAGCTTTTTACCCGGATGGGTCATCATATAGGTCAGAAACGCGCGAGTGTTGGCAAACTTGGAATCATAATCACCGGGCATTCTGTCAAGGAGTGACTTTTTGCCGTGAACAACCTCGTCATGGGAGATTGGAAGCGCATACCTCTCGTTAAAGGAATAAGTCAGCGAAAAGGTTGTCTTTTCGTGATCGTATTTTTTATAAATAGGATCAAGCTGCACATAAGACAGTATGTCGTTCATCCAGCCCATATTCCATTTCATCGAAAATCCCATGCCGCCGTTATCGAAGCCCGTGAGATTGCCCCACGCGGTAGATTCCTCGGCAATCATCATCACATCGGGATACTCGGTCGCCATATAGGAATTCAGCTTTTTGAAAAAGGCTATTGCCTCGAGATTTTTATTATCGCCGTAGACGTTTGGCACCCATTCTCCGGGGTCTCGGTCATAGTCAAGGTAGAGCATAGACGCCACCGCATCAACTCTCAAGCCGTCAGCATGGAACATCTCAGCCCAATACACGGCATTGGAGACGAGGAAGCACTCTACCTCGTTGCGTCCAACGTCAAAGCATCTCGTTCCCCAATTCTTATGCTCCATGCGGTCGCGCCCCTGATATTCATACAGCGGCGTACCGTCGAACTCATAAAGTCCGTGCGCATCCTTTGGAAAATGCGCTGGCACCCAGTCAAGAATAACGCCTATTCCCGCCTCGTGCATAGTATCTATGAACGCCATAAAATCCTCGGGCGTGCCGTAACGCGCCGTGGGGGCGTAATAACCGCAGACCTGATAGCCCCACGAACCGTCAAATGGATGCTCCATCACCGGCATAAGCTCGATATGGGTATAACCCATCTGCTTTACATAGTTGACAAGGTCAGCGGCAAGCTCGGCGTAGGTAAGGTATTCGCCCTCATCATTCCGCTTCCACGAACCAAGATGCAACTCGTAAATATTTATAGGCTGAGAATACACGCCCCCCGCCGTCATTTTTTTACGCCGGTTTTCAAGCCAGCCCTTATCGCGCCATTTATAGGCGGGCGGCTTCACAACCAAAGAGGCGGTATTCGGCGGTTTTTCCATAGCGAATCCGTACGGATCGGCCTTGAGTTTTTCACCGTCCTGTGAAAGTATGCGGTATTTATAGATAGGAATTTTCTCAAACAGCTCATAAGCGAGTATTACCTCCCATATACCGCCTTCGGTTATCCTTTCCATACGCTCTCCGATACCCCAGTTACAAAAATCACCTGTAACGTAGACCGCAATTGCATTGGGTGCCCATACTCTGAACGCGACTTTATCGCCGTCAATATGAGCACCCATATATTCATAGGCACGGTAATTCGTGCCTTGATGAAAAAGGAAAGGTGCGAGGTTATCTATTGTTTTTGCCAAAGCCCCCAACTCCTTTCAAGAAATTAACATTTATATACATATTATACAACACTTTTTAGTATTTTGCAATAGTATTTTCGCCATTTTGAACATTTTTTGGATAAGTTTTCATCTTTTTTTGAGTACTTTTGCGATTTTTGTAAAATTTGCACAAACACTTTTGTCAAAAATTCATCAAAAACTTGACATACCATTGACACAATTAACATTTATAATATATAATATATACATGATACATATGCACAAAATGAATACTTAACGGAGGTATAGATTTTGATAGAGGTCAAAAATCTCACGAAGCTGTACGGTAGCAAGGTTGCGCTTGACGGCATCAGCTTCAACATCGAACACGGAAAAATTTACGGATTTCTCGGTCAGAACGGTGCGGGAAAATCCACCACGATGAACATTATAACGGGCTGTCTTGCCGCCACAGGCGGAAGCGTTACTGTTGACGGAAAGGACATTTTCAAGTCCCCCGTAGAGGCAAAGCGCCACATCGGATATCTCCCGGAGATTCCGCCGCTCTACCTTGACATGACAACGGTTGAATATCTCTCTTTCGTTGCCGAGGCAAAGGGAGTTGAGCACGAGCAGGCGTACAGGCAGGTTAACGAGGTAATGGAGCTTACGCAGATCACAGACGTTGCCAACAGGATCATCAAGACACTTTCAAAGGGCTACAAGCAGAGAGTCGGCATTGCGCAGGCACTTCTGGGATCCCCGGACGTTATAATTCTGGACGAGCCCACAGTTGGTCTTGATCCAAGACAGATAACCGAAATACGCGCGCTGATACGCAAGCTCGGAGAGACACGAACAGTAATTATTTCAAGTCATATTCTCGCCGAGATAAGCGAGGTCTGCGACCACGTTATCGTTATTTCTCATGGCAAGATAGTCGCCGACGACAGCATGGAAGCGCTTGAAGCCTCCATGAACAGCCGCGGAAAGTTATCGCTTACCGCAAAATGCTCTGCCGACGACGCGGCGGACATTCTTGACCGAATAAGCACTGTGGAAAACTACACGGAGGAGCTTGCTCAAGACGGATATTCACGCTTTGCGATTGAATTTTCGCCCGAGAACGACCCTTCCGAGGAGCTTTTCTTTACATTTGCGGGCAAAAATATCGCTATCACAGACATGAGCCACCAGCGTCTTACGCTTGAGGACATCTTCTTGAAGCTCACAGAGACTCCCGCGGAGGAGACGGCAGAAGAAGCCTCTGAGGATTACGCCCCTCAATTCGCGGACGTTGACGACGAAGAAAATGAAGAACAGGGGGAAAGTGAAGAATGAGCGCTATTTTTAAAAGAGAATTGAAGTCCTATTTCACAGGCTTCACAGGTTACATTTTTGCAGCTTTCCTGCTCTTGTTCGAAGGAATTTACGTAGTTATAATAAACCTTTTAAGCCGTTACGCATCCTTTGAGTTTTCACTTGAAAACATCATGGTAGTCTTTTTGCTTATTGTTCCCATTATAACCATGCGTTCGGTGGCTGAGGAAAAGCGTTCAAAAACCGACCAGCTTCTTTACTCGCTTCCGATAAAGACCTCTGCCATCGTACTTGGAAAGTATTTTGCGCTTCTCTGCGTTCTGCTTATTCCAACGCTTATAATAGGTATTTATCCTATTATACTCAACTTTTTCGGCAACGTCAACATGCTCAACGCATACGCTTGTCTGCTTGCCTTTTACTTGCTTGCGGCGGCGCTCATCGCCATCTGCATGTTCACCTCATCACTGACCGAAAGCCAGATGATTGCCGCGGTGCTCGGCTTTGGCGCGCTTATGGTACTTTATCTTGCGCCCACGCTTTCGGCTATTATTCCCACTACCGCAACGGCGTCGTTGGTTTGCTTCGCGGTCGTTATCGCGGTAATAGCGATAATAACCTACAACATGACAAAAAGCATTGCGCTCACCTCGGCGGTTGGCGTAATTCTCGCCATTCCCACGATTTTACTTTTCATGTTCAAGCGAACATTATTCGCTGGGCTTTTCCCCGCTATTGTCGGTAAGCTGGCGATATTTGAAAGCTACATGCGTTTCACATACGGAATTTTTGACCTTTCTACTATTATTTATTACTTGTGTATTACGGTTTTCTTCGTTTTCCTGACAGTACAGTCTATGGAAAAGAAGCGTTGGTGCTAAGGAGGTGGCGACATGAATAAAATTTTCAATACTAAGACCGCAAGAGTCGGTTTCTCGGTAATGACAATCACCGCTTTGGTACTGGTAATTCTTATGTTGGTAAATCTCTTGACGGGTATTCTTCCCAAAAACGTTACGCTTCTTGACCTAAGCGAAAACAAGATGTATTCGGTCTCCGACGCCGCAAAACGCGACATTGCCAAGGTTCAAGAGAAGGTTGATATATATCTGCTTGCCGCAGGCGGTGAAAGTTCTCTCACTGAAACGGGTATTCATCTGAACACATTTTTGAAGCGCGCGGCGGCACAAAACAGCAAGCTCGCGTACAAGGTCATAGACCTTTACACAGACACGGACTTCCTCACAGCCCGCGGAATAGATTCTTCCACTGTAACAACTTTAAGCATTGTGGTTGAAAGCGACCGCCGACACAGATATATAGATAGCACCGAGTTGTTTTACTACTACATTGAAGGCATTGGAAAGGTAACCGAATCCGAGGCGCAGATGTATCAGTATTACGCAAGCATGTACGGCACAACGCTGAACGTTCTTTATCAATTTGCCGGCGAAAGTCTGATGGTAAACGCGCTTTCCTTCGTTACCTCCGCGGATGTTCCCACAGTAATTGCGCTCACGGGGCACGGAGAGACGGCGATCTCACCCTCAATGCAAAGTGAGTTCACCACGCTGGGAGTAAGCTATTCCGAGCTTTCCTCGCTCTCGATAGTTCCCGGTTGCGAGATGCTTATTATCAACGCTCCCACAAGTGATATCAGCGAAAAAGAGGCTTCTCTGCTCTCCCTATATCTTGGCAAGGGCGGAAAGCTCATGGTCACTACCGTGTCTGGTGTATCCGGATTTACAAATCTTATTTCCGTACTTGAAAAATACGGTCTGAGTTGCGTGGAAGGAGTTATTATAGACCCCACCTCGGGAAGCTACTATCAATATCCCAACTGGCTGACTCCTACCGTCAAGGCTCACACGGCTACTGCCGGGAATACCGGCGCAATACTGCTTCCCTCGGCACACGCGATCGCAATATCCGACACTGCCGGAATAACATCAAACGCCATCTTTAACACGAGTGCGGCTTCTTACGTTATTGCCACTGATGCGGCATCGGCAGAAAAGCCCGATGGAGCTGAAGAATCATCTTACCCTGTTGGAGTCATTGCTGAGGCTACAAACGGCTCGGCTATTACGTGGATATCCTCAGGAGCATTTTTTGATGACACCGCCAACCAATACGCAAGCGGAGGAAACTACGCTTACGCATCGGCAATAACATCCTATCTGTGCGGCGTTGACACTTCAAGCACGTCAGTCAACGCTCTCACTCTCACCACCGAAACACTTTCCATAAGCAATGCTACGCTTGCCATAATCGCGTTGCTTATAGTCGCTGTAATTCCGCTTTCGGTTATTATTATCGGCGCGGTCTACTGTTACAGAAGAAAAATGAGATAAAAATGAGGACGGAGCTTAAGCTCCGTCCTTTTGTGTTAATTTGTTATGTCACCGTCACCCGACAGGTCGAATTTCTCGCCCATATAAGTTGCTTCGGGCTTAACTATTGCCATGGCGAAATCTTTTGCTCTCGCCGCCCACTCCCGAGCCGTATACACAGGCTGCTTCATATAGCTTCTCAAATTTGCGGACACGCCGTAAGCCTCCGCGCCAAGCGACTGCGCCAGATAAATAGCGCGATAGAGGTGATATTTCTGTGTCACTATAAGTATCTTCTCAGCGCCATACAGCTTTATGGCGCGGTAAACGCTATCGTATGTAGAGATACCCGCATGGTCAAGAAATATGACCTTACTGTCTATTCCCTGTTCAATGGCGAAATCCTTCATTGCCTTTGGCTCATTATAATCGGCATGCAAATGGTCTCCGCTCATAACAAGTCTGTTTGAGCGCCCCGCTTCATATGCCTCGCACGCCACCGCAAGGCGGTCGTTAAGCATTGGCGTAGGAGTACCGTCGGAATAGACCCCCGCGCCGAGCACGAGTATACAGTCAAAGTCGTCGGCAAGCTCGAGAATCTCGTTTCTGTCGTATATATATTTAGCCGATGAAGCGCAAACCACGGTGTTAGGAATAATTACGGCAAGCACACCAAGAAG
Organism: Eubacteriales bacterium; assembly: GCA_045660295.1. Lineage (GTDB taxonomy): Bacteria > Bacillota > Clostridia > Oscillospirales > CAG-272 > RGIG8775. The sequence continues at coordinate 41,215 of JAZRDN010000031.1, read as the reverse complement.
CAAAAGCGCCGCTCCGCCAAGCAAAAAATATTTAGGCTTAAGTTGTTTTAATTTCATTTACACCCCTCCTCTTTTATATTATACATCAAAATCTGAGGTATGTCAATAATAAATATCCACCCGCGTAGCGGGTGGTATTTCATTTTCGGGCATAGCCCTAATACTACTGGCGGCGCACAAGTGCGCTTTAGATTGGCCTGCCAGCAACGCAATTATTACTTACTACCCATAAATGGGTCCCGTGGGTCGAACATCGCTAACTGATCACTCTCTTGATCGCGCTTCAATTGTTCTGCTATATATGCTTTTATCGCCTTTGTGTTCTTCCCCACGGTATCAACGTAATATCCCTTGCACCAAAATTCGCGATTTCGGTATGCAAATTTCATATTACCATACTTTTGAAATATTAATAATGCACTTTTTCCCTTTAGATATCCCATAAATCCCGAAACGCTCATTTTGGGCGGGATACTCACCAGCATATGTATGTGGTCTGGGTACACCTCTCCTTCAATTATTTCTACTCCCTTCCATTGGCATAATTGACGCAGTATTTCTCTTATCTCCATTCTTTTTTCATCGAAAAAAACTTTTCTCCTATATTTTGGCGCAAACACAATATGGTACTTGCAATTCCAACTCGTATGTGCTAAACTATTATTGTCTATGGGTACATTTTTCATAGATAAATCCTCCAAATATGTTTTTTATTTTGACTGGCAGGTCAAGTTTATTATAGCATATTTGGAGGATTTCCTTTCATCGGTTAACCTTTTTTGAACCACGCGACTATCGCGTGGTTTTCGTTATACAAAAAAGCCGTAGCAAACGCTACGGCTTAAAATCACGGTATTTTATGTATCAGCCAAGCATAAAGGATATCTCATCGAGCTTGTTGATAAGCTCCTCAAGCGCGGTCTCGTATCTGATCTTATTTGCCTCGTATTTTTGGGCAAGATCGATGTCAAGGTTACGGAAAAGAGATCCGATTCCCTCAAGACTCTTTGTAGAATAGCAGAAACCAAAGCTATACACGAAGCTATTGATAATTCTGTCGTACATCGCCGCGTCCTCGGGAGCGTCGGAATATTTACCCTGAAGGCATATCTCAAAGTAAGCTGGTGTGACCTGCTTATACGCCTCGGCACCCATAAGCTCGATCGTCGCACCTACAAGATCTGTTTTGGTGCATGTGGAGAGAACCACGATAAGCGAGGCTCCGTTACCAAACGTACTGTGATAATCTTCCTGCTCTTTATCGAACTTGGGCAGGGGAAGCACTCCGTAGTCATCCTGCATATCACGGAAGGAAGCACCTGCATCGAGATAAGCTCTTATAAAGAGCTGGTTGCCGACTACAAACTTAGTCTCGCTTGTCGCAGCTCTGAGCGTACCGGGGTTGGAATTATAGAGTCCCTGAAGCTTTTCAAAGGCTTCTACGGTATGCTCATCATAGAACGCGAGTTCAGGATATCCGTCAACCATTTTTGTAAGGCTGATACCCATAGCCGGAATCCACGCATCCATGCCGGCCTCACCGGTCGTTACCTCTTCCGCGGCAAATCCCACGGTATCTCCGTCACTGATAACGCCGTCGCTGTTTTCATCTATCCATGCGTTGGTCACGAGATCATTCAAATATTCAATAGTCCACTCTCCACTCTCCACCAGATCATAGAGGTTGATATTCTGAGTCTGATAAAGCTCAGTGAAAAGATTCTTGTTAAAAAACAAGCTGACACCGTCGGCAATCTCGGTAACCGCAATATCACCGGCAAGATAGTAAAGTGTGTCGAAAAGTGTCAGTTCCTCAACCACAGACTTATTCCACCAAGGCTGATCAAGGTTGATATAAGGAAGGTCGAGCATGTTATAGTAAAGACCCTCTACCGCGATAGCAGAGCCTGTGGAAGCGTAGATAGCCGCCGCATCAAAGTCACCGCTCTTTGTAAGCACCGCATTACGGAGCGTAGAGTTCCAAGCATCGGAAACGCCGAACACTCCCGACTGTCCTATCTGCTCGATAGTAACACCGAGTCTCTCCTCTACTGTCGCGTTACGGTAGTAAATTGCATCAAAAAGAGTATCGTTTGTTGTCTTTTCAACGTCGATCTCGTTTTTCCACATGTCGGTATCGTCACGAACGAAGAAGGTTACTGTTTCGCCGTCAAATTTAAGATCGGTGGGAACTGTATCTTTGACAGCGTTACGTCCTGTCTCGTCTTCCTGATCTCCCGAAGCCTTGGGAAGTGTTGTGTCATCTCCGTTACCGCCACAAGCCGCAAAACAAGCAACAGTCATGAGCAGCGCCAAAACAAGACACATAAGTTTTGTGAATTTTTTCATGAAAATTCTCCTTTACAAAATTTTTGCCATGTATATATTATCACATTTTCCCGATTATGTCAACACCAACTTGATTTTTTGATTTTTTTTGCCATTTTGCACAAAAAAAACATTGCTTTTTTGTAAAAAAAGCCGTAGCAAATGCTGCGGCTTAAAATCACGGTATTTTATGTATCAGCCAAGCATAAAGGATATCTCATCGAGCTTGTTGATAAGCTCCTCAAGTGCGGTCTCGTATTTTATCTTATTTGACTCGTATTTCTGGGCAAGATCGACGTCAAGGTTACGGAAAAGCGATCCGATTCCCTCAAGACTCTTTGTAGAATAGCAGAAACCAAAGCTATACACGAAGCTATTGATAATTCTGTCGTACATCGCCGCGTCCTCGGGAGCGTCGGAATATTTACCCTCAAGGCATATCTCAAAATAAGCGGGTGTGACCTGCTTATACGCCTCGGCGCCCATAAGCTCGATCGTCGCACCTACAAGATCTGTTTTTGTGCATGTGGAGAGAACCACGATAAGCGAGGCACCGTTACCAAACGTACTGTGATAATCTTCCTGCTCTTTATCGAACTTGGGCAGGGGAAGCACTCCGTAGTCATCCTGCATATGTCCTCTCCGTCGCCTCCACAAGCCGCAAAGGTAGCGAGCATCATGACAAGCGCAAGAGCGAGGCACATTATTTTTACAAACTTCTTCATAAAAATTTTCTCATTTAGAAATTATTTCACATCTACATTTTAACACATACAAATAATTATATCAAGCGACACAATAAAATTTCATCCCGAAATGACTACTTTTTCTGTTGCTTGCACCAAATCTTCATAACCAGCTTATGAGGAAGGAGCTTGGTAAGTCTGACCTGCATTCTTATAGGAAGCCCGCAAACAGAAACGTCCCTTCCCTTTTTCATATCCTTAAACGCTCTTTCGACCACCTCGTCGGAATCGTAATATCTGTTATAGTATGTAATCGTATCATCGGTTACCGCGTGATCAAAAAACTCCGTGCGTACCCACCCCGGGCAAATAGCCATAACTCTTATATTACGCTTTTTAAGCTCGACGTTAAGCGCGCGTGAAAAGCTCAAAACAAAAGCTTTGGTAGCACCGTAAACGCCTATGTACGGCACAGGCTGGAACGAGGAAAGCGAGTCTATCTGGTATATTCTTCCCCCTTCTTTCATGTAGGGCAAAGTAAGATAAGTCATTGCCACCAGCGCCTTATCGTTAAGGTCTATCATATCAAGCTGAGTGTCAAGGTCAATATCGGTAAACGCGCCGAAGCGACCGCAGCCACTTCCGTTTACGAGCACCGCTACGTCGGGATTTTCGGCTTCAAGCAGAGCTTTATATTGGTCAAAGCTCTCTCTTTTCATCAAGTCAAGAGAAATGGGGCGTATCTTATTTTTTGAGCCCTCGCAAAGCTCCTCAAGGCGCTCCTTACGTCTTGCCACGACCCATATTTCATCAAAGCTTTCGGTAGCGTCTATCTGTTTTACGAACTCACGACCCATTCCCGATGACGCACCTGTTATCACCGCTATTCTCATGTTCTTACCTCACTCAGATTATCACGTGAACAGGCAGACCGTTCTCAAATTTTATCTTGCGTTCACCCACGATAAGCGGAAGAAGATAGTTACAGCACTCGTCAGTGACGTTGTTGCCTCTTTCGTTGATATATTTATCATCAACGTGCTTGACCTTATTGGCTATCTCGGAAACGTCGGAATGGTCAATTATAGAGGAATATTCCTCGCCTTCGTTGCGGAGAATAGTCATCATTCTGCGTGTAACGCCCTGTGACGCGGCAAAGACCGCACCTCTGCCCACTCTTACAGATTCGTCGATGTCGGTAGCGGACGCTATATGTGAAGCGCATCTCTGCGAGATATTAAGCTCTACCGAGCGCACCTTACAGCCTATCTCGTTCTTGACAGCCATTTCAAGCGCTTTACCGGTACCCGAAAGGTACTTATGACCGAAGATATCGACAGCTCCGCTCTGTGTCCCCTCTCCGACGTAGGTTCCATCGGCAAACTGAAGGCCCTCGGAAACTGCAACCACCACGTTGGGCTGTTTTTCAAGCTCTTTCTTCACGTCCTCGAAGAACTCTTCCATGCTGAATCTTCTCTCGGGAAGATAAACAAGATTGGGGGCAACGCCGTTTACAACGCGTCCTATGGCGGAGGACGCGGTAAGCCAGCCCGCGTCTCGTCCCATTATCTCAACGATGGTAACGGCTTTGGTGGTATAGACCGCGCAGTCGCGGATTATCTCCTGCATTGTGGTGGCAATATACTTAGCCGCAGAGCCAAAGCCCGGAGTATGGTCGGTAACAACAAGGTCGTTATCAATAGTTTTCGGCACGCCGATTATACGCATCTCGTAGTCGCACATGGTCGTATACTCCGAAAGCTTAGCGACGGTATCCATAGAGTCATTACCGCCGATATAGAAGAAATATCTGATATCGTATTTTTTGAATATCGAGACAAGATTCTCAAAGAAAGCAGGGTCATCGGTGGGCTTGGGAAGCTTTTTTCGGCAAGAGCCGAGAGCCGCCGCGGGAGTGCTTTCAAGAATATCGATATCGGCATCGTTAGCAAAGCGCTCGGTGAGGTCAACCAGTCTTTCCTCGATAAGACCTTCAATGCCGTTACGCATGCCGTAGAGCTTGCCGATAACGCCGCCGTGTACGGCTTCGTCCTTTACGCCGCGGATAACCCCCGCGAGAGTTGCATTTATTGCCGCGGTAGGTCCGCCCGACTGACCGACGACCGCGTTTCCGATAAGTTTATTCATTTTAACGTCCTTTCTTATTCGCCGAATGCCTTGGCGTATTTTTTCATCATTTCTCTTATAGGCAGATTATATGGGCATCTGCTTTCGCAAGCGCCGCACTCTATACACGCGCCTGCCTTTGAGGGCAATGCCGCATATCTTTCACGCGCCCAATTCTCGAGTCCGTATCTTTCAAGATAACCGCCGAAAAGGAAAACACCCGAAATATTTATTCCGGCAGCACAGGGCTGACAATAATTACATCTGCGACAGAAGTTTGTACCAAGCTCCTTGCGTATTTTTTCTATCTCGGCAAGCTCGGTATCGCTGAGCGGCGATTTATCCAACACCGCCGACACGTTCATATCGACCTCGTCCTCGTTACACATTCCGGGAATAACTATATGAACATTCTCATTAGCCGCTATAAAACGAAGCGCGAGAGTCGCATTTTCAAGCGCGCCGCCCGCAAGCGGCTTCATACAGATAAAGCCGATATTGCGCTCGTTGCACTTCTTTATTATCTCCTCGCCGTGAGTTTCCACGATGTTATAAGGGAACATCAGCGTTTCGACCCAGTCAAGAGTAGTTGCGTATTCAAAGACCTCAAGCGAATGAGCGGTAAGTCCGATGTGGTGTATTCTGCCCTGCGCCTTTGCCTCGCCCAGTGCCTCAAGCGCGCCGCCCTCTCCGCAGACGACGGCAAGCTGCTCCATCGTTACGTTGTGTATCTGATAGATGTCTATATAATCTGTCTTAAGGTTTTTAAGGCTTATATCTATATCCTTACGCATTGCATCAGCGGTACGAGCCATACTCTTGGTGGCGATGATGAATTTATCTCTCATTCCCACAAGCGCATCACCGATAAGCTCCTCGCTGACGGTATAGGCGCGTGCGGTATCAATAAAATTGATTCCCTTTTCAACCACCGCCTGCATCAACCTTTTTGAGCCTTCGTTGTCAACCTTTTGTATCGGTATACCGCCAAAGCCTACGCGTGAGACCTTTAAGCCTGTTTTACCCAAAGTTATATATTCCATTGCGATTCTCCTTTCGAGAGATAATACATATCAAGTATACCATATTTACACAGATTTTTCAATCGGTTTTACAAAAATATTATATAACCGCATAAATTTAACTGTGCTCGACGCAAAAAACAAAACAGCCCCCACAAATGTGAGTGCTGTTATGTAAAAATTTGTATTATTAAGGTTACAGCAATTTATCGTAGGCGAGCTTTTCGCCTTGGAAAACGATTATTCCACAGTTCACAAAGCCGTTTTTGGTAAGAACGTGCTGCATTCTTTTATTGGGAAAATCGGTATCCATACGGATATATTTAACGCCCTTTTCAAGGAAAAGCTTCTCAATAAGATTGAACGCCATATCCGAAAGTCCTTTTCCCTGAAAGTCCTTACTGAACGCCATGCGGTGCACCACGCCGTATTTCTGCTCGGAGCGCCATTTTCCCTTGATGTTCAAATATGCCGGCTCGCCCGAAAAATCGATAAACATATAGCCCGCGATAACTCCGTCTATTTTAAGCACGTAGCCCTTTTGTGCTTTTATATCCTCGCGTATCAAGTCAACCGTTGGATAGGTGTCGTCCCACTGTACAAAGCCCTGCTCCCTTTGAAATTCTCTGCCCTCGTTAATAATGCGCCAACATGTTTCAAGGCCCTGTGGCTGAGCTATCTCTAATACGTTCATAACATTTCTCCTAAATTTAATCACATTGTAAAGTGTTGCACAAAAATTGCACCAAAATCGCACCAACATTCAACGATTATTCTGCTCGATAAATTGGAATTTACTTATTCTCTTTATCTTGCTTTGATACAAGAATGATTGAACCAACAAGCAGAGCAACACCAAGCGTGAAACACACACTTCCCACAATCGTATCCAACTGATTTGCAAAGAAACCAATCATTCCACTGCCTACTGCACAGCAAATTACTTGAAGAACCTTTTTCATAAAGTCACCTCGTCATATTCAAGTTTATCGATTAGATATCTAAACAATTTTATTATATCACAAATGGTGCTATTTGTAAATACCATTTTTGCATATGTAGCTATGCCAAGTTAAATTTGCACCAAACGGAGTATTGATAAAAAAAGAAAACCCCGAAAACCGTTGTGGTATCGGGGTTTTTGAGAGTTGCCGTAAGGCAAAAATTATCTCTTGGAGTTTTAAGAACTCCGTTTGATATCGTGAATATCGTTAAATATCGTGTGATATCGTGCATTTATCGTGTGTTTTCGTGCGATATCGTGAATATCGTGAGTATCGTTGCATAAAGTGTTGCACCAAATTTGCACCAAAATCACACCAACATTCAACGCCTATTCAGCTTGACAAATTGGAATTTGTCTTTTAATTTACAATGCTATTATACCACTCCAAGAGCGAGGGACACTCGATTTTTAAATCCGTTCCCCAATATAGTTCTACATCATCGGTTATGAAAAACGAGTCTTGCGTTCCGTCTTTGTAGAATACCGTGACGCAACCTTGTCGGAAGATTTCGTGCCTTTTTTCAATATCTTCAATTCTCTCATAGCTTTTGGCGATCATATCGTCAAACAGCTCAACGGGGGCTTCGTTGATAAAACGCACCTCAATATTATCATCAACCTTAATATTGGTGATATTTTCGATATTATTTACTCTTTCTACGACCTCTGAAAAATATTTTTTCGTTTGCTTTTCGTTGTACCAATCGGAATTTATTACGGCACGATAGATCAAAATAGAAGTGATCGACGCAACAATGGCTATGAACAAACCAATGATAAGCCATTCCATAATTTTCTTAACTTTCATTTATGCAATCTCCCGTCAAATTCAAGTTTATTTATCAGTTGTATTATACCATAATTTTTGCAAAAAGTAAATAGGACGGCTCAATTCTTTACAAATTGAACCGCCCTACGACAGAAAAAACAGCACCCACAAATGTGAGTGCTGTAATTTTGATAAAACCCGTAAGGGGTAACTTATCTCTTGCTGAACTGAGGAGCACGACGAGCGCCCTTGAGTCCGTACTTCTTTCTTTCCTTCATTCTGGGGTCGCGGCGAAGGAATCCTGCTGCCTTAAGTGCGGGTCTGAATGTCTCGTCAGAAGAAACGAGAGCTCTTGCAAGACCGTGGCGGATTGCGCCTGCCTGACCGGAGATACCGCCGCCTACTACTGTTGCGATGATATCAAACTTACCCTCTGTACCTGTTACGCCGAAGGGCTGGTTTACGATGAGCTTGAGTGTCTCAAGTCCGAAGTAATCGTCTATATCTCTGCCGTTGATCGTGATTGCGCCTGTTCCGGGAACGATGCGAACACGGGCAACAGACTTCTTTCTTCTACCTGTGCCGTAGAAATAAGGCTTTGCACTTGTATACATTTCTATTTCCTCCCTTTCCTATTATATCTCACGAGCTACGGGCTTCTGTGCCTCGTGGTTGTGAGCCGCGCCTGCATATACCTTAAGACGGGTTGCAGACTTATCACCGATCTTATTGTGAGGAAGCATTCCCTTTACCGCAAGCTCCATTGCAAGCTCGGGCTTTGTCGCCATAAGGGTCTTGTACTGTACTTCCTTAAGACCGCCGATATAACCGGAATGGCGGCGATAGTACTTCTGATCAAGCTTCTTACCTGTAAGAACAGCCTTTTCAGCATTGATGATGATTACAAACTCACCACAGTCAACGTGGGGGGTAAATTCAGGGCGGTGCTTACCGCGAAGAATTGTTGCCGCTGCAGCTGCTACCTTACCGAGAGGCTTACCTGCTGCGTCAAGAACGTACCACTTGCGTTCAATAGTTTCTGCTTTAGCCATGAATGTGGACATTTCGCATTTCTCCTTTTCAAAATACAGTTTTTTCGTTTTGACTTGTGTATTATATCACAACACTTTCCACTTGTCAATACCTTTTTTAAAAAAAGTTCAAATATTTTGATTTAGATATATCATATCTCTCGTTTTCTTCGATTTTCTCGTTTTTTCTCGTTTATGCATATTCTTCATTTCAAAAAAATATACTTTATCAACGACTAAAAATGAAAATCAAGGAAGGAATCTGAAGAATTATGCTGAACTCGTACAAACCCGAAGGTATGCTCTGCTCTACCGCCGAAAACCGCGAATACGTAACAAGTGTCTCAGGACTTGAGCGCGCGATGGCAGAGGGGCGTATTCTCGAAGCGCCCGTCATTCTCTGCGACAACGAAATGCGCTTACACGTTGACCTTTACGGCACGCTTGGAATCATAGAACGCGAGGACGCGGTATTTTCGCCCTGCGGCGAGCAGACCAAGGACATAGCGATAATAACCCGCGTGGGAAAGCCCACCTGCTTCAAGGTAATTGGATTTTACGAAGAAAACGGCAGGCGCATTGCCCGTCTTTCGCGCAGAGCGGCGCAGAGGGAGTGCTACACCTCGTACACATCGACCCTTGAAAGCGGAGACATTATAAGCGCCAAGGTCACGCGGCTTGAAAGCTTTGGGGCGTTTGCCGACATTGGATGCGGATTGGTTTCCCTGCTTTCGATAGACTGCATCTCGGTCTCGCGCATAGCTCACCCTGCCGACAGGCTAAGCGTTGGAATGCCTATATGGGCGGTAGTAAAGACTGTTGACCGCGAGCTGGGGAGAATTTTTCTTTCGCAACGCGAGCTACTCGGAACGTGGGAAGAAAACGCGCGGGAATTTGAGGTGGGACAGACGGTAGCGGGAATTATACGAAGCGTTGAGAGCTACGGAATTTTCATTGAGCTTGCGCCAAACCTTGCGGGACTTGCTGAGTTAAGAAGCGAAGATGACCGCGAAACGCTTTCCGAGCTTATCGGACAAAACTGCGCGGTATACATAAAAAGCATCATACCCGAGCGCATGAAAATAAAGCTGGTGCTTGTGGACACATACCGCGGAGAGGCGCGGAAATCTCCGCCTAAATATTATATAGAAGGAAACGAGTGCGAACACATGGACTACTGGCGTTATTCACCCGAGATAGCACAAAAAACGGTAGAAACGGTATTTGAATAGACCCAAAAACGGGGCTGAGCGTTAGGCTCAGCCCCGTGTGCTTATACTTTTTTTAGTTTTGCGAAGCTTGCCATGAGTTTTTTTGTTCCCACTCTATCGAAGGCGATTTCATAGAGGGTATCCGCGCCCACGGCTTTTACGGAGAGTATCTCTCCCTCGCCAAAGGTCATATGCGAGACTCTATCGCCCTCGTTAAAAGTTTCCCTTTTGCCCACAGGCGCGGCAGGGCGCGCGGGGCGGTTAATAGTTACGGTATCGTAACGGGGTCTTTCAAAGCCGCTGTCAAAGGGCAGACTGTTTATTCTGCGAACGGGGGCGGTCGGCTCGTCCTTCTTGACAAGCTCGTCGGGTATCTCGCGCAAGAAGCGAGATTCGGGGTTATACGAGGTCTTACCGTAAAGCAGGCGGCAGTTTACGTGGCTGATAAACAGGGCTTTTTTAGCGCGGGTTATCGCCACGTAGGCAAGGCGGCGTTCCTCCTCTATCTCGTCGTTACTGCCCATTATCGACTGCATACCGGGGAAGATTCCGTCCTCCATTCCCGGCAAGAACACCATGGGGAATTCAAGTCCCTTGGAGCTATGTACCGTCATAAGCACCACCGCGTCAGCCTTATCGTCATATTTATCGACGTCGGCAACCAGCGCGTTTTCTTCAAGGAAGCCGAAAAGCGTGGGGCTGATATCGGGGTCGTTTTCAAGCGATTTTTCGTAGTCGATAGCGCCCGAAATAAACTCGTCAAGGTTATCAAGGCGCTCTCTTTCGGGCTCGCCACCGTCAATAAGCATCTGTCGGTAGCCCGAGCGGTCAAGGGTCTCACGAATAAGAGTTTCTATGGAAACCTCCTCGGCGAGGTTGCCGAGATAATTTATAAGATCGGCAAAATCCTTAAGCTTGCCCGCGCTCTTTTCGAGCGCCTTATAGCGGTCGGCATGCTCGATAACGTCGAACATGGAGCAGCCCTGCTCTTTAGCGATCTCGTCAACTGCCTCGAGAGTTTTGTCGCCGATTTTACGGCGCGGCTCGTTGATTATTCGCAGGAGTCTTTCCCTGTCGTCATGATTTTCGATGACGTGAAGGTAAGCCACGATATCGCGGATCTCCTTACGGTCGTTAAAGCGAGTTCCGCCCAACATTCTGTAAGGAATTCCGCTCTTGGCGAAGGTCTTTTCTATGGTACTGGACTGGGCGTTATTTCTGTAAAGCACCGCAAAGTCCTTGAACTCGGCTTTTTTGGCGGAGACGTAGGAGTTGATCCTATCGACGATAAAGCGAGCCTCGGCGTTCTGGTCGTCAACCTTTTTTATGAGTATCTTTTCGCCCTCGCTCGCGCTGGTCCACAAATTCTTTCCGCGTCTGCCAAGGTTATGCTTGATAACGGCGTTTGCGGCGTCAAGAATGGTTTGGGTAGAGCGGTAATTCTGCTCGAGCTTGATGACCTTAGCGTCGTCGAACACGCGGTCGAAGTTAAGGATATTCTCGATAGTCGCGCCACGGAATTTATATATGCTCTGGTCATCGTCGCCCACGACCATGAGGTTGCGGTAGCCGCCCGCGAGAAGTGCGGTGAGCTTGAACTGCGCGCCGTTGGTATCCTGATACTCGTCAACGCAGACGTACTTGAAGCGCGCCTGATAGTTATGAAGCACGTCCTCATACTTCACAAGCAGCTCCACGGTTTTCATAATGATATCGTCAAAGTCGAGTACGTTTGACTGCATCATGGTAGTCTGATACTGCTTATATATAGCGGCGATCTTCTTCAAGCGAAAGTCGCTCCCTGCCTCGGTCTCGAACATTTCGGGGGTTACGAGGCGGTTTTTTGCGTCGCTGATAACGCCCATGACTACCTTTATGGGGAACGCCTTTTCGTCTATGTTCAGAGCCTTCATGGCGGTAGCCACAGCCTTTTTGCTATCGTCGGCATCGTAGATGGAAAATCCGGGACGATAACCTATCTTTTCGCCATGTACACGAAGTATGCGCATACAAATAGAATGGAACGTGCCCGCCCATATTTCTCGGGAAATATCCTCGTTCCCGATTTCGGCGGCAAGTCTGTCCTTTATCTCCTTAGCGGCTTTATTCGTAAAGGTGATAGCGAGCATTCTGTACGGCTCGCAGGGACTCGAGACAAACTCCGAAAGTATAGCGTCAAGCTCCTCGCCCTCGGCGGTCTCGCAAGCCATTTCAAGGCTTTTCACGTGCTCCTCATTGACTCCGTATGGGACGTATACGCTATTATAGGCGTTACCGAATTTTATTATAAACGCTATTCGTCTTACAAGCACGGTGGTCTTTCCGCTTCCCGCCCCCGCTATGACGAGCAGGGGGTTATTAACGGTGAAAACCGCTTCCTTTTGCTCTTTATTAAGCGAAGAATACGCCTTTTCAAAAAGCGCTCTTTTCGCGTTCAGATATCTTTCGTTTAGTGTCATTTTTACTCCTATCCTCAGTCAATTATTCCTCCGCCGACGACGTATTCTCCATCATACAGCACTACCGATTGCCCCTTTGAGATCGCTCTTTGTGGGGTGTCAAATTCGACCTTTATTTTACCCTCACCGATGCTTATCACGGTGGCGGGCTGTTCCTTTTGGTTATACCTCACCTTGGCAGAGACGCGCATAGGCTCGTCGATACTCTCACAGCTTATGAGATTTACGTCATGGGCGGTGAGTGTGGTAGAAAACAGGTCTTTATTTTCTCCGAGCACCACGGTATTATTCTCAACGTTTTTAGCGCAGACAAAGGCGGGCTTTCCGAGCGCTATTCCCAGCCCCTTACGCTGACCGACGGTATATCTTATAATGCCCTTATGCTCGCCCAACAGGTTGCCGTCGCGGTCAACAAAATCTCCGAACTTGAAGCTCTCGCCCGTATGCCTTTCGATAAAGGCGGCATAATCACCGTCGGGCACGAAGCAAATATCCTGACTGTCACGCTTATGGGCGTTTACAAAGCCGTTTTCCTCGGCGACGGCTCGCACCTCGCTCTTTGTAAGCTCACCCAGCGGAAAGAGCGTATGCGCCAACTGCTCCTGTGTGAGCGAGTATAATACATATGTTTGATCCTTGCTTTCGTCTTTGGCTTTTCGCAACATATAGCGGTCATTTTCACCAAGTTCAATTCTTGCGTAATGTCCTGTAGCAACATAATCCATGCCGTTTTCCTCGGCGTATTTAAGCATATCGCCGAATTTTATATATTTATTACAAACGATGCACGGGTTTGGCGTGCCGCCCTCTTTATAGCATGCCACAAAGCGTTCGATCACGTTTTTGCGGAATGAGTCTGTAAAGTCGGCAACAACGTGGGGAACGCCCACGGCTTCGGCAACGCGCTTAGCGTCCTCGGCGTCGCTCGAGTTCTCGGCACAGAGGCGCAGAGTTACTCCCGTAACGTCATAACCGTTCTTTTTGAGCAGATATGCCGACACGGCGCTATCCACGCCGCCGCTCATACCTATCATTACCTTTTCGTTCATATATCTCCTTCCCACGAGAATCGTGTCAGGCTTCCCTCCTCCACGAGGTTATCGAAATTATGCTGGCGAAGCACCTCGTAGACAGCAATCGCCGCCGCATTTGAGAGGTTAAGGCTGCGCAAATTTTCTCTCATGGGTATTCTCACGCAATTTTCCTTATTGGCTTTGAGCAGCTCCTCGGGAAGTCCTTTTGATTCCTTACCGAACATAAGATACACCTCGTCCTCATACTCGACCTCGGTATAGGCTCTCGGCGCTTTGGTGGAATAGTAATAAATTCTTACGCCCTGGTGCTTGGACATAAAGTCATCGAGATTATCGTAATAGGTTATATCAAGCTGATGCCAATAATCAAGTCCCGCGCGCTTAAGCTTTTTGTCGTCCACCTCAAAGCCCATAGGGCGTATAAGGTGGAGCGCCGCGCCTGTTGCCGCGCAGGTTCTCGCTATATTTCCCGTATTCTGCGGAATTTCGGGTTCGTGTAAAACTATATTTATTTTTGCCATTTTATTTTCCTTACAAAGTAGTATCCCTATAATTATAACCTTTTTTTGTCGTTTTTTCAATACGAATATTTCACAAATTTGAACTTTTGCAATAAAATTTACAAATAACTATATTTTTATATGAAGAAATGTAGTATAATTAAGATGTAGATTTGTGCTTTTACGAAAGGAAGCTGTTTTTTATGGGATTTATTACTAAAATTTTCGGAAGCTACAGTGACAGACAGTTGAAAAAAATCGAAACGCTTACGAATTCAATAGAGGCTCTCGCGGACAAGTACAAGGCGATGAGCAACGAGGAGCTTGCCGCAGTGACCCCCCTGCTCAAATCAAGACTTGATGCGGGCGAAACACTTGACGATATTCTTCCCGATGCTTTTGCGGCAGTGCGCGAGGCTGACGACAGAGTACTTGGAAAGCGCCCCTTCCGTGTTCAGCTTATAGGCGGAATTATTCTTCACCAAGGGCGAATTGCCGAAATGAAAACCGGTGAGGGTAAGACTCTTGTTGCCACCATGCCCGCTTACCTCAACGCGCTTGCGGGTAAGGGTGTTCACATCGTTACGGTAAACGATTACCTCGCGCGCCGCGACAGCGAGGAGATGGGACGTGTTTACGAATTCCTCGGACTCAAAACAGGTCTTGTAGTACACGGACAGACACGCGCGGAAAAGAAGGAAGCCTACAATGCTGACATCACGTACGGCACGAACAACGAGTTCGGCTTTGACTATCTCCGTGACAACATGGCGGTTTACAAGGAGCAGATGGCACAGCGCGGACACTCCTTTGCCATCGTTGACGAGGTGGACTCAATTCTTATAGACGAGGCGAGAACTCCGCTTATAATTTCGGGATCGGGCGAAAAGGCTACCGACATGTACGACCGCGCCGACGCGTTCGTTCGCAAATTAAAGAAGCATGTTATCAAGGAGCTTGATACAAAGCAAGATCACAACGATATTGATGCCGACTACATCGTAGACGAGAAGGCGAACAACGCCATACTCACCCCCGCGGGTGCGGCTAAAGCCGAGGAGTTTTTCGGAGTTGAGAACTACACGGCGCCCGAAAACTCACAGCTGGCGCACCACATCAATCAAGCTATACGCGCGCACGGATGCATGCACCGCGACGTTGATTACGTGGTAAACGAGAACGGCGTTATGATAGTTGACGCTTTCACGGGTCGTCTTATGCCCGGCAGACGCTACTCAAACGGTCTGCATCAAGCTATTGAGGCAAAAGAGCACGTAAAGATAGAAAAAGAAAACAAAACGCTTGCGACCATTACATTCCAGAACTATTTCAGAATGTATGACAAGCTGTCGGGCATGACGGGTACGGCACTTACCGAGGAAATGGAGTTCCGTGAAATTTATGGGCTCGACGTTATCGAGATTCCCACCAACCGCCCGATGATAAGAAAAGATTACTCGGATGCGGTATACAAAAACGTCAACGGAAAATACAACGCCATTGTCGAGCAGATAATTGAGTGCCACAAAAAGGGACAGCCGATTCTGGTAGGTACGGTATCCATAGACAAGTCCGAGGAGCTTTCGAGAAAGCTCAAGGCAAACGGTATTCCCCACACGGTGCTTAACGCGAAGTACCATGAAAAAGAGGCGGAGATAATCGCGCAGGCGGGCAAGCTGGGTGCGGTAACGATCTCTACCAACATGGCGGGACGAGGAACTGACATCATGCTTGGCGGAAATCCCGAATTTATGGCAAAGCAGGAAATGCGCAAGCGCGAGATAGACGAGTCGCTTATCGCCATGGCTACGGGAACTGCTGAGATAGACGACGAGGAAATAAAGGAAGCGCGCGCGCTTTACGCCGAGCTTTACGCAAGATTCAAGGCAGAAATTGCCCCCGAAGCCGAGAAGGTACGCGAGGCGGGCGGATTATTCATTCTCGGCACAGAAAGACACGAGAGCCGAAGAATCGACAATCAGCTCAGAGGTCGTTCGGGGCGTCAGGGCGATCCGGGTGAATCCAGATTCTATCTTTCGCTTGAGGACCAGCTTATGCGTCTTTTCGGAAGCGAGAGGATCATAGGCGTGGTAAACACTCTGGGGCTTGACGAGGACACTCCCATTGACGCGAAGATACTCTCAAATTCGATAGAAAACGCCCAGAAGAATATTGAGGAAAACAACTTCAAGCGCAGAAAGAACGTACTGACCTACGATGATGTAATGAATCAGCAGAGAGAGGTCATTTACAAGCAACGCCGCGACGTACTTGACGGCAACGATATTTCGGCAACAATCAAGAACATGATAATAGCCACCATTTCTATGGCGGTAGAGCAGATATCAACAGACGAAAATCCCGCCAACTGGAATTTCGCCGAGTTGCGCGAAAAATACAAGGGGCTTCTCTGCACCGACGACGATTTCAACTACTCCCCCGAGGAGCTTAAGACGCTTGACAAGATAGAAATACGCGACATGCTCTGTGACCGCGCTATGGAGCTTTACTCCGCGAAGGACGAAATATTCGGTGCTGAAAACTTCAGAGAGATAGAACGCGCCATTCTTCTCCAGACTGTCGATATCAACTGGATGGAGCACATTGACGTCATGGATGAGCTGAAGCACGAAATAGGTCTTCAGGCTTACGCACAAAGAAATCCGATAAACGAATACAGAATACAGGGAGCTGACATTTTTGACGCCATGGTAGACGATATCCGCGAGGCCACGGTAAGAAAGGTGCTTTCGGCTACTCCCGCAACCGCTGAAACCAAACGCGCCGAGGTGGCGAAGCCCATATCCGAGGGCTTTGAGGGCGGCGAGAAGGTCAAGAAAACCATCGTAATAAAGAAAGCTGACAAGATAGACCGAAACGCTCCATGCCCCTGCGGAAGCGGAAAGAAATACAAAAAGTGCTGTGGATTAAACTCCGCCGACAACAGTTGATATTATGGGCTTTGGATTACTTTTCTTCGGATATTTCGCGGCGTTTCTGATGTCTTTGAACGCCTACGGATTTGTTTTCGCTATAATAGGACATTACGTTATGTTCGTGGCGTTGCAAAGAATTTCCGAATACAAGCACAGTATTTTACGTTGTATTCCCCCTTTGGCGGCAATGTTTTTGTGCAGTGCCGCAGAGGCGGTAAACGCCGCGCTTGGAACAGCTCAGCTTGCTTCTCCGTTCGCATCTGAGGCGGCAACTGTAATTCTGTCGTCTTTAACCCTTGTTTCTTCACTAACGTTTCATATTTTTCTGTTTTTGTCGCTTATGGCGCTGGGGCATGACACCGAGCTTCCCGACGTGGTGAGTCTGGCAAAAACAAACATATCGGTCATTACTCTCTTTTTCGTGGCAAATCTCACCGTAATGTTCTTTTCAAATCAGTATATAATGATGATTGCGGTGATTTTAAGAATACTTTTTCCCCTCTTTTCGCTGGCGCTTATATACAAGTGCTTTCACAAGATATGCGCGCCCGACGACGTAGACGTACCGATAAAGCCTTCACGCTTCAAGTTCGTCAACGACATGCGCGCAAAGCAAGAGCAAAAGGCGGAAGAAACACGTCTTGCGCGCGAGGAATTGCTTAGAAAAAATCATGAAAGCAAACCCTCTGCGCCGCCAAAAAAGAAATCAAAGAAGAAAAAATGAGGTAAATCACATGGGAAAGGTCAAAAAAAATCTTGGAATGGGAAAGCTTTTTATCGCGGCTATCTTCCTGTTCAACCCCAACATAGTTATAATTGACTTTCTGCCTGACTTCATAGGTTACATTTTCTTACTTCTGGGAATTTCCCAGCTTGCCGACCTCAACTACCATTTTGAGGAGTCTCAAAATCTTTTTAAAAGGATGTTCACGGTAAGCCTTGCGCAGTTTTTCGCAATATTCATAGTATTTGGTGTTCTCCCCACGAGGGAGCAGTCATCAGCTCTGATGTTGATGTCGTTCGCCTTTGGCGCGCTTGAGCTTATTCTGCTCATTCCCGCATTCAAGGCATTCTTTGACGGGTTTATTTATCTCGGCTCACGCCACACCTCTACCGCCATATTTTACGTCAAGCCCAAAAGACCGCCAAGCCCCAAGGCTATGGCAAGAAAAGAGGCAAGAGCTGCGAAAAAAGAAGCGAAAACGCGTTTAAGAGAAGAACAAGCGCGAAAGACGCTTAGTCCCAAGGCGCTTACCAAAAAGCAAGCAAAGGCAAAAAGAATTGCCGCCAAAAAGCTGTTAAAAGCAGAGCGCGCAAAAAAAGCACGCAAAATGAACGCCACGACTAAGGCTACGGTGCTTACGTTAACATTCATAATTCTTAAGCCCGTGCTTACATTCGCTCCCGAAATTCTGTCGATGTTTGACACTACCGTCAACCCGAATCTCAACGTGAATTTTTACAGGTACGTTGACAGTTTCAGACTCCTCTCTTTGTTTTTCCTTATCCCCATCGGAATCGTTTGGCTTGTTGGGTTTGTCAAATATATACGCTCGATAATAAAGGACAAGACCTTTATGAATGAGATATCCGACAAGTACACCGACGAAATAACGCCAAAGACATTTATGTTTATCCAAAGATATATAAAGCTTGCTTTTGTCGTTCTTGCGGTGGCGCTTGTGTTCAACATTGATTTCTATATCGACAACATAAGTATTCTTCCGGATTTCATATCCCCGATAATATTTATTATAGTTCTGGGAATAATCAGAAAATTTGCCAAAGCGCCTATTATCTCATACGTGTTCGCTATCGGCTACATAGTCACGTCGGCTATTACATTTATCTGCAACATCTATTTTTATGACAACTACACGCTCACCTTGACCTACATAAATCCCGAGGCATATGACGTGTTTATGCTGCTTACGGTGTTTAAGATAGTCGATTCACTTATGTTTGCGGGAATGATCATTTCCCTGCTCCCATTGCTTTCAAAGATAATCATGGAAAACACGGGCTTTGTACCGATAAGCACGACCAATTTTAACGCCGAGGAAAAAATTGAATACGTTCATTCGATGTTAAAGAAAAAGCTGACGATAATCTCGGTATTCACCGTTATCGCGGCGGCAAGCAGTATTTGCTACATGCTTTTCCTTCGCCAATTCCTTTACATGTGGATAATTGAGTTTGTGGTATACATAGCCTTCGCGGTCTACTTTATACACACTCTCAACGACATTCAAGAAGAAATCGATTACAAATACATGCTCTCATAAAAGCAGACGGCTGTTGCTTGGCAACAGCCGTCTTTATTTATTTTATCTTGTTTCAACCGCAAGGGCGACCTTTTTCACGAAGCGTTATGAGGTAATCGTTATTACGTGGGTAAACCGAGAAGGTCAGATTCCCTTCCGCCCCCTCAGCAATAAGACTTTCGGTATATTCCCTGCCACAAAGACTTTCACAAAGCTCAAGCGCGCGGATATCGTCTACCGCCTCTCTCATAGTGAAGCTATTCTTTTCTTTTTATCCGAAATTTTATCATCAATGAAACATTTTTCCATCGAGGACACTATTTTAATTTCTTGGATTGCCATAATGTTTTTCTCCATAACAAACATCAAGCCACCGCAATTGCGGTGGCTTGATATATAAGTTTAAACAGAACAAATTAATCTGCTGTAAGACCCGAACGTTCAATACCCTGAACAAGATATCTCTGGCAGAATGCGTAAAGGACGATAAGTGGAGCGATAATAAGGATACCGCAGGTATTCTTGATTGCCGCCTCGTAAAGGTTCTTTGCCGCGTAATCCAGCTTGAGGCTTATGGGAATCTCTACTATCTTGGGCATGAGCTTCATCTTTGCGGTAGTGTAGAACAGGTTCGTATAGAAGTCGTCTGTCCACTGCCAGCAGAATGCGAACAGGAACACTGTTATCATCATGGGCACGGAAAGCGGGAGAATGATCTGGATGAATGTACGGTAAACTCCCGAGCCGTCGATGTATGCGGATTCCTCAAGCTCATCGGGAACTCCGTTGAAGAACTGTCTGAGCATGAATATGTAAAGACCGTTCTTAAACGCCAATCCACCGAAGGAAAGAAGGATCATTGGCCAGTGTGTGTTCATAAGGCTGATACCCTGCGACATGCTATCGGGAAGTATTCCAATTTTGGAAAGAAGTCCGATAATACCGAGCACATCGAAGTAGGTAAAGTTCATACTGAACGAGAAGTTCAGCGTCTGGTGAGGAATCAACATCGTTACGATAACCGCGATGAAGATTGCCTTATTACCCTTGAACTTAAACTTTGCAAGTCCGTATGCGATAAAGCAGCACACGAATGTCTGAATAAGAGCTGTACTGAGTGAGAGTATCAGCGTATTCTTAAACGCCTCAAAGTATCCGTTCTCAAGGATGATCGCCTTATAAGTTCCGAGTGTGAAATGCTTAGGAATAAGTCTTACCGTTACGTCAACGAAGTCCTCGGGTCCCATGAACGAACCTGCGATCTTCGAGAAGAACGGGAAAAGAACGATGTAGGAAATACCTACCAGAAGTACAAGTCTGAATACAAACCATACCAACTTTTTAAGGAAGAAGAGCGAAAGGAATTTCGCCTTAAGTCTTTCCTTAAGAGGTGTTCTTTCAAATTCCACACGTATTTTGTTTTTTGTTTCTTTAGCAACCTTAGGTTGATTCAAGCTATCCTGTGCGTTCATTTTAACACCTCCTTAGTTCTTTTTCTGGTAGAATACGAATGCCGACAGAAGTCCCGCGATTGCCGCGAGGATAATGGCAACTACCAGGAAGTACATCCAGGACATCGCGGTACTGACAACCTGACCGTTGATCTGTCCGTATGTATTCGAGATAAACTTCATTACCGTATTGGAATCGGTCGTGAACGAGTCGATGATCGTATACACCGCATTTACCAGTATCATCGGGCTTATCATCGGAAGCGTTATCTTCCAGAATGTTTCCCAAGCGGTAGCACCGTCGATAGAACAAGACTCATAAATTGCGGGAGAGATAGACTGCAAGCCTGCAAGGAATATAAGCATCTGTACGCCCGAACGGTTTACGATATCGTAAATGTTGTTGATCATACCGGTAACGTATTCAACAAGCTCTGTACCGACCTTCATGTTAGCGAACAGCATCTCGATATCCATTGCGGATACGATTTCCGCCGCAGCGCTTGTACCTGAACCGTCATCGATACCCTCTGCTGAATCCATGTAGTCACCGATAATGTTCTGTGCCTCGATACCCTCCATGATACCCGTTGAAAGAATAACGGGTATGAAGAATATCGCACGGAATGCTCCTCGTCCTACCATGTCCTGATTAAGAAGGACTGCCATAAAGAGCGAGAAGATGATGATTGCGGGAATATCAAACGCAAGGTCCTGAAGACCCGAAATAAGCGTTTGAACAAAGCTTGCGTTTACGAACAACGCTTCGTGATAGTTTTCAAAGCCAACCCAAGTAAGCGAGAATCCGCCACCTTGAAGATTGTTTATACGGTTAAAGCTGAGGTAGATCGAATCCCAGATAACCGGAAGGTATATAAGCACCAATCCGATTATAAAGGGCAGCACGAACACCCAACCGGCGCGCGCCTTTCTTCTGTCAAGAGAGGCTATTCTTTTCTTTTTCTTCTTTACAGGAGCATTAGCTCCGACAACTTTTTCTGTGTTTGTCACTTATCTGTACCTCCCTTTCTCAGTTTTCTGCGTGATCGATCATCACGTAACCGTATCTGTCGATCTCATAGGTTTCACCGTCGTACTCAACAGAAATTGTGAAGTAGTTGTAGTTAAGAATGAAGGTTCTGTAATCATCTCCAACCTCACCGTATGTTACGGCTACGATCGTACCGTCATCAACAAGGTATCTGCTATTGATGCCGGTTGTCTCGACAACGATCTCTTCTTCCTCTTCCTCAACCTCGATGATACCCTCTGCCACAGTGAGGACCTCATTGTAGTAAGCCTCTGCTGTCGCATAAAGAGCGTCGATCTGCTCGCAGAGCACCTTGGAGGGCTCTACATTTGCCTGGCAGTCTATAATAAACTGCTCGGAATATGTGCCGTTCGCGATAAAGTACGCGATAGACTCGTTGATTATACGATCCTTATCGTGTATAGTATCATACGCACTCTTGATTGTGTTATAGGCGGAAAGAACTGTATTAAGGTAAGCAACCTGAATACTGTTATTGGTTGTTTTTGCCGAGTTCTGAAGCGCTACAAGATCAGTGTCCTCGCCCGCTTCAGCAATCTGCTTTTCGATAGCCTTAAGTGTCTGTACAAGATTCTTGATAGAATCAACAGCGCCGGAAAGTCTTGCGATAACGTTATTAGCGTTATTATAAGCGGTTTCGGCAGTTGTAAGAGCTGTGGTTCTCGACTCGAGGAGTTCCTTGCGGAGCTTTGCCTCAGCCTCAGCCTTAGCCTTAGCCTCAGCCTCAAGGCGAGCAGCCTCCTCAGCCTCAGCGTCGGCAATAAGCTCATCAGCATCGGGAATTCTCTGTCCGACGAGCATCTCGTGCTTAGTGATAAGCTTATCCTGGAGGTCATGTGTTACGTCGTTCAAGCTATGGTATACATCTACCAACTGACCTGCCTCAAACTTGCCCTCATCGTTATAGCTACCTGCCCAAATATCATATCTTACAGAGTAATACTGGCTAAGGAAGATATCCTCCTTAAGAATAGTCGCATTATCGTAAGTAAGAATGAAGTAAATGGATGCGCCGTTTTCTATTGCCTTAAGAATACCGTACTGGATATTACCTTCCATGTTAATGGGGCTTCCCGCATACTGAACGTATCCGTGAAGAACCATTCCTGTAAAGGGCACGGTATTACTTGCGGAAAGGTAACGGCTGGAGTCGATAGGCATATCAAGGATATAGTCAACGTACTGCCATGTGTAGGAATTACCGCCGTTTGTCATTACGTTACCATAAGTATCCGAAAGATCCTTGAAGGTCTGGATAGTAAAGTCCTTGGAGTCCTCACGGTTGTAAGGTTCGTCCTCATCAAAGTCAGAGTTAAGATCTGTACCAAGTGTTGCAACAGAGATGTTAAGATCGCTGCCGGTACCATTGATGCTGTACTCAAGGTAGTTTTCAGCAAGCTCATCATAGAATCTGCTGAAATATGCGGGAGAAATTGCAAGACCGCCATCCACAACGTATGTCTGATAGGTTGCGCTATAAGTTGACTTGCCGATATAACGGTCGTCGATAGTCTTAACGGCGTGCTTCTTAAGAGAAAGTCCGTCAAAATTATCAACATTATTGATATAAGCAAAGTCAAAGTCGGGGAAAATTCCAAGATTCTTTCCGTCTGTGGAGGAAGTCTTGTTGATCTCGTTAGCGAATTCAAGAAGCTCCTTGAAGCCGTTCTTGCCGCCAACTGCCTTCTCCCACTTAAGTTTATAAGGAACTGTGGAATACATACCGCCGTTTGCGTATCCTGTAAGCTTGAAGTTGATATTGGTAATATCAACACCCTCCTGAGAAAGGTCTGTATAGATCTGCTGAATATTCTCAAAGGTGGTAAGAGGTGTCATTACGTTTACGGGGATAGAAAGCACCTTTTCAATAGTCTCAACAGTACCGAATGTTTCAAGATACAGAGGAATCTGGCTCTCAAACTTATCGGACGCCAGTCTTTCGAGAACTGTCATCTGATTTTCAGCGCTCTCGTTCTGTGTGCCCGTAGAATAGGGGCTGGTAAGGTAATCACGGTAAGCGTATGCCATTCCGTTGTAATCAGCGGCATAGTAATCTGTTATGCCCTGCTCTGCAGCTACCTTATCGTCAGTAAGCATAACGTAACGAATCTTATAGTTACCGAGATACTTTCTGTCGGAAACGACTGTCCATGTGGAGTTGCTTCCTACGGAGATAGAATCGGCGATATTATATGTATCAGAGGGTCTGGGGTTTACAGAAACCTGAACTGTATGATATTCGCCCTTCTGTCCAAGGTGAGTAGACTTGATTTCAGCAAGTGCGTCACCTTCTTCGATGATTGCGAAGAAGCCACTGGAAGTGGGATTTTCGTTTTCAACTACCGAGTAAACACCGGTTGCGCTCTGCTCATATACATAAGTATTGTTCTTTACAATACCGTAAATGGGCATCTTGAACACTTCCTGATACTTACCCGAGATAGTGTGGTAAGCGTAGTCCTGTCCGTACACCTTTCCGCCCACTGTAGCGCCGGTGGAAGTGAGGTCCTCGAATCTGAAGATTGCGCCCGAACCGTCGGGAATGAAGGTATAACCCTCGTTGGGACGATCTGTGCTATACTGACCCGCGCCCATGTAAGGAAGAATTGTGATATAGGAAAGCTGATAAATAGACTCATCGAAACGGATACCGTTTGCGGGGAGCGCTACGCTCACGCCCATATCGTCAAGAGTATACTCAAGAGCCATCTTGAATACCGCGGGATTCTGGTCCTCGCTCTCGTACTCTGTCTCGGTATGGTCCATATCGAGTTCTTCGTACGTATATGCGGGACAGTGTGTCTTAATAAGCTCCTCAAGCATCTGAAGCTCTGCGGGAGCGATATTAACGTCGATCATGTATACCGCGCCGAGAGTAGCCGTGATCGGAACTTCCTTATAAAGGTCGGCAAGCGCACGGTCGGAAGTCATCTTAGCAGGGTCTCTCAATGTGAAACGCGACATGAATGTGTTATTGAGCAAGAATTTCTTCTCTATATCAGACATATCAGTTGACTCGATGCTCGCCTTAAGAGGCTCATAGATCTGAGACATAAAGCGTTCTTCTGTGATAAGTCTGGGAACGAGGTACTTAGTTTCCTCACGACCGATGGTGTATTCAACACGCATACCGTTCTTAATGCTCTTAACCTTGATCTGGTTATTAAGAGCGGCGTCTGTATAGCTGGTGAAAACGTTTGTACCTGTAAGCTCATTTCCGGTATAACCGATGATTATCTGGGAAAGAAGCTCTGCCTTGACAGAGTCAGCCGCCTTGCTAAGTCCTACGTCGTAGGGGTTAGACATAAGAAGCTCACCTGTCTTGGTATTCTTTACCGCGACCTCTCCTGTAAACTCGTTGATCCAAAGCTGATAATCGCCTTTTTCAAAGCGCATTGTCATAGTAGCGAGTTTCTCGTCGGCTGTGTAATAGGGCTGTGTAAGATAATTGATCTTGGTAATATCAATTGCCTCGGGAGTTGTGGTTGTTATCGCATTGGCGGTTGTTTCCTCTGCCGAAGCCTCAAAAACCATTAATCCGGACAGCGCACCGAGCAGCATGCAAACAGTCAAGAGTGTCGATATTAATTTTTTAGTTATTTTCATTCTATCAATCTCCTTTTCTGTTATTTTACAGTCGGTAGCCGATTTCGATAAAGATGTTGGATACAAATCCGACGATCTTACCGAGAAGCGTTGTAAACAATAGTGCGACGAACATTATAAATACCATTCCCACGATAGAACCGATAATGGTGATAATGTTCTTACCAATCGAATAGTCGTGTGTAACCTGTACACCGAACACGATAAGGAAACCTGCCCAAATAAACCCAAGGGTGATAACAAGGTTTACGATATCCATTTCACTGGCTGTTACGAAGTTGGAAACGATAGTTGCGGGGATGATCATAATGGGAAGCGGAAGGAGTGCGTAGGATGTTGCTACGAAAATATCCTTGAAGCTACCCTCACCCTCAAACAGAGTAGTAAGACACCAGTTAGCGATTACGAACAGCATTACAGGCATAAGAACGCCGACAACCTGCGCGAATATGGTGGAGTACTGACCCTGAGGGTTGAAGAGATATCCCTGACCGATAGCCTGATAGTAGAAGGCAACGATAGTTACTACTATATATACTATAGCGGCACGAACCGAGCCTCTCTTTTCATGCTTAAGATCCCAGAAGCCGTCGAAGGGGTGAGTCATGATATGGAAGCCAAAGAGAAGCTCCTTACCAAAGGTGATCTTTTCACCCGATGTAGCCGCTCTGATGTTGATCTTGGATATCTTCTTAGCAAGATAAGAAACACCCAAACAAAGAGCGATTATTACGATAGGAATCCAAATGAATATATCTTCGATTGTCTGCTTACGAATCTCCGCATAAGCTGTGGAATAGTTTTCGGTATCGTAAGCCGCTCTATACTGCTCAAGAGCTGCCTCATACTGACCGCTTCTGTAAAGAGCCTGACCAATTCCGATATAAGCGGCGTCGAAGTTGGAGTTTCTCATAAGAATCTCAGTCCAGTTCTCTATCGCCTTATCGTACTCACGGTTGATCTGGTCAGAAACAGCCTGGTAGAGGATATTTCCGTACTCAGTTCTTTCATAAACTGTGATGCTCTTGCTTGTACCGGAGTCAAGAAGGAGGAGTACGTCGCCCTGATAAGCGATAGCCTTTACCGTACTTACGTTACCAAGCTGGAGATTACCTATATCACCGAAAGCGAAAAGGAGATTTCCATCGTAGTCGTAAGTAAAGATCTTACTACGCTTTGTATCAGACATAGACCATGTTCCCGACTCACCAACGGCAACGTCTCCGACGGTAGAAACACCGAGAATAGCGCCTGCGTTGGTGGAAGACGTCATGTAAGCAATCTCACCTACGGGAGGATAGAAGCCGTTACGTCTCATGATCTCGCTACCCGCGTTATTAAGCATCTTTACGGGTGAGTTTGAAGCGTCCTTAGACTTACTTCTGATAGCCGACGCAACCTTAGAGGAGTCAATCTTATCAGATGTAGCGTAAACGAAGCCGTCATCATTTACTGTAATGTTACTGAAGGTTACGGGAACGAAGGAAGAAGAAAGCTTCTTCTGCTCGTCTGTCTGGAATCTCTTCCAGATAATCTGCCAGAGCGAGATACTTACCTCCTGCGCTCCGATAAATCCTGTAAACTGACCGTCCTCTGTAAGAACGATGATACCCTGTGTTGTCTGAGAAGACACAACGTAAATTCTGTTATACTGGTCTACCGCAACAGCTACGGGGTAATAAACCGATCCTTCTTCAAAAAGCTCGGATTCGGGAGCGTCAAGAACGTAGAGGAAGTTACCGCTACGGTCGAAAACTACGATACGGTACTTTTGAGTATCGCAGACGTAGATTTTTCCTTCTTCAACGATCTCTCCGTAGCCGTTATACTTATTATCGGTTACGTACACACCTCTGGGAGATGAAAAGCTATCGGGTGCGCCGATCTCGTTTGTGAAGGAAGAAATTGTGAACTTGTGCTTATAATATCTGTCAAGCACGATGACAGAGTTGCTTCCCGCGTCAGCGATATAAACATTCATGTCATCATCGACAACCATATCATAAGGATCGGAGATAGTAGCTCCTTCGGGAAGCTCCATATACTGAGAGTTGTAAGTTCCTACGGGAATATACGCATCGGGAGAGTACAGAGGATCACCGTTGATAGAGTAGGTATACGTCTGGTACGAGTTAAACGCACTGACCGGCACCACGGAAAGAAGCATTACGAGTGCAAATGCCAAAACTAATATTTTTACTGATTTTTTCATTTGCTACCTCCTTTAGTCCTTCATACCGCTGGAACCCATTGTTTCGATAATATTCGACTGAGAAATAACGAATACCAGAATAGGTACCATCATCATAATAACCGTTGACGCCGCGCCCGCGCCCGCACGCTTAATACCGCCCGCCATAACCTGCTGGATAGCGTAGTTGAAGGATTTAAGCTGCTCGGACTGGATATAAACGGATGCGCCCGCGTTCCAAAGGTCCTTGAACGAATAGATGATAAGTGTAAGCCATGCCGGCTTAACCATGGGCATTGCGATAACCCAATAAGTTCTGAGCTCGCTCGCGCCGTCAAGACGAGAGCTTTCAAGAACCGCGTCGGTAACGTTGGTCTCCATGAACTGCTTCATAAGGTAAAGACCAAGAGAGGTTGCCCAAGCGGGTACTATTCTCGCCCAATATGTATCGATCCAGCCAAGCTTACTCATGATAAGAAAGCTGGTGATCGCTGTAACCGTTGCGTGGAACATAAGAGATGTTCTTACGGTCTTAAACATTGCCTTACTGCCGGGGAACTTGATCTTAGCCATTGCGTAAGCCGCAAGAGACGAGAAGAAAAGGTTTCCGGTAGTACCGATAACCGATACGAACACTGTATTGAATATGTATCTTGAGAAAGGAACAAGAGACGTATTCATAAGTGTAAACAGGTCGGTAAAATTAGAAAGTGTGGGATTTACAACGAAGAATCTCGGGGGGAACATCCAAAGCTCGTCAAGAGGCTTCAACGACTGGCTTATAACGTAAACCATGGGAAGGAACATGAACAAACCAAGGATACTGAGTACAAAGGTAATACCCGCGTCACCGCCGCGAGAACGGTTAAGTACGACTTTATGATTTCTTGTTCTTAATTTTGCCATATTACGTACCTACCTTTGCAATAATCTTCTTAACAAGCATATTGGATCCAACCATTACAAGGAAAAGGATAACTGCAATAGCCGAAGAATAACCGATTTCAAAACGCTGTCCACCGTAGTCATCAAGGTGATGCATGATGGTATGAGCCGCATAGTCAACCGAGGGGAAGCCGCAAAGCGCGGTAACAACACCGCCAAAGCCGAATGCGCCCGTGATCGCCATAATAGCACCGAACATAAGCTGAGGACCCATGTTAGGAAGCGTTATAAACCAAAGCTCCTGCCATCTGTTCTTTACACCGTCAACCGCGCCCGCCTCATACTGAGACTTATCAACGCCCTGAAGACCCGCGATAAACGCAAGGAAGGACGTACCAAGCGATGTCCAAAGCGCTACAACGATACACAAAGGCATAACGTAGTCGGCGTTGTTAAAGAACTGAATAGGCTCTGTAACAAAGCCCATTTCGAGAAGCTTGGAGTTTACCCAACCATAAGCGTCACCCGAGAAGAGGGTCTGCCAGATAAGGTATACCTGACCCGAAATAGAGGGAGCATAGAACACGAGTGTTACGATTGCTCTGATCTTAGGAGGAAGCTCGTTAATAAACCAAGCAACCACGAAAGACATAAGGTAGGAAACAGGTCCTACTATGATAGCGAAAATGAATGTATTCTTTACCGCTGTGAGGAATATGTCGTCGTCAAGGAACAGACGAACATAGTTATCAACGAACACAAAGTTCGGCCACTCAAGCAAGTTAAAGTCTGTGAAGCTGAACACAATCGACAGCACGACCGGCGCGATGGTGAACAAGGTGAAAATGAGCATGAAGGGTGCTATCATTGCGTATGCTACCCAGTTGCGCTTCATTTCCTTCCAAGTCCACTGCGCCATCGTCATGTCTTTACGTGAAACAGCTTTTTTTTCTGCTGTTTTCTGTGACATTACTTTTCTCCTTAATTTAATAGAATAGAATTTTTATTTCCGATTAAGTAAATTATTCCTGGTAAGAAACAAGTGCGTTATAAGCATCGTTCATAAGCTCGATTGCTTTTTCAAGACCTGTCTTATCAGCAGAATCCACAGAGGAAGCTGCAAGCACGTCATTAAGCTGCGCGATTGCGTCTGTAAGAATTGCCATCTGTCTTTCTTCACTTATCTTAACGTCAACGTCTGCCGCTTTTCCGATATCCTCTATCATAGCGTCAAGACCGTTAGTAACCGCCGAGCTGAGAGTATACGTTATATCTCTCATCACGATCTCCTCAGCACCCTTAACGGTCTCATAAACGCCCTTTTGGATAACGAGCTCGCCTTCGGAAAGAAGTGTGTAGACTTGAGCAAGACGCTTTTCAGAAAGCTTCTGACCGATATAGTCAAGTGTTTCAAGATCAAACTCACTGCGTTTTCTTGTAATTTCCTTATTAATAACATTGATATACTTAAGGAGCTCCTCTACGGGGTCAGCATCGTTATTGATCGCAGCCATGTAGGCGAACTTAGCGTAACGCTCGATGATGTAAGATCCGGGGTAGTTAGGAATAGACGCGAGATTGTTGAACTGAAGCTTGATCTGCTTGATCTCGTCGGTTGTCCAAGGAAGGCTTTCAAGAGCCTTAAGGTTAGCGGTGGGGTGCTTAGCCGAAGGACCGAGGATAGATACCATTTCGTTAGAGTATTTCTCCTGACAGTCAGTACCCGAATGCCATCTCATAAAGTCCCATGCGCCCTCAACATTTTCACAGCCGGTTATCATAACGATAGCCGTAACACCGGAAACGGAGGAGTTATTGATATTACCGTACTCGTCCTCGATACCGGGCATGGGATAGAAGCCCCAAAGACCTTCGATTTCGGTTGCGAATACCTTCAGTTTATTATATGTATCTGTATAACCTGCAAATCCTATAGGCATCTCACCCGTTCTGAAACGGTTTGCGAAATCGTAGGTAAGCGGGAAGGAATACATCGTGAACATATTACACATCTTTTCAAATGCCTCGAGTGAGGTATTTGCATCGAGATTGATTCTCATACCGTTATCGGCATAGAGTTCTCCGCCCATCTGGTAAATGAACATTCTATACTCAACGTGCATACCGATCTGCATGTTATTAGCCTGAAGAACGGGAATTGCCGAATAGATATCTTCCCAAGTCTTGGGAATATCAAGGTCAAGCTCCGCGAGAATATCCTTTCTTACGAACATCATATTGAAGGACTGGGTCTCGGGAAGTCCGTAATAGTGCATATCTCCGGCAGCATCCTCGATACCGAGAACCATCATTGCCGCGTCGTTAAACTCGCGGGTCTCGGAATCGGTAACAAGAGCGTCAAAGTCTGCACAATTCTCGATGGGCATAAGCGCGCCACGGATAGCGTAGTTGATAACGTCTGCCTGAGCAAGACCGATATAAACATCGGGACCTGTCTTGGAAAGGATAGAAGGAAGAAGCGTACCGCCCGCAACAAGCTTAAGGTTTACCGCTGTTCCGTACTGGGGGGTGAAGTCATTGTTTACAAGGTTTCTGATAACCTGTGTCTGGTCACGACCGTATGCAAGCCAAACCTCAACGATCTCGGGGTCATCACTGTCATACTCTTCGGTTGCGCCCATTCTATCGTAATTTCTTATGAAGGACTGGAAGAAGCTTCCCATCTCATGTCCGAAAGACTGGAAGAAGTTAGCTTCTGCTCTGGGAAGCTCGCTTCCCTTACCCTGAACAAGAAGGTAGTCTATCTGGAGAGGCTGTGTCTTCGCATCGCTGATCCAAGTACCAAGCGATCCGATATAGGATTTAAGCTGTGTAAGGTTCTTAGCGATCTCACTCTCGGGGTCGCTTCCCATTCTTTCAAGAAGCCATGCCACCTTATCAAGAGTAGCCACCATCGAACCCTTGATTCCCGCCATTGCCTGAAGTTGGGCGGAAATATCATAAATAAGTATCGACTGATCCATAAGGTCATCGACCACATCGGGCATTACGCGCTTAAAGCCGTAATCTCTGTAATCGTCAGGCTCTGCGCCTGTGAGCTTAAGGATAGAAAGGTAGTCAGAGTTAATAGACTCAAGTGAGCCCTCTATCTGGCTTACAAGATCACCCATAGAGCCGAGTGTAACGGTAAGCTCAACAGTATAATCAACACCTTCTCTGAAGTAGAACTCAAAATCTGTTATACCGTCGGAGAGGATCTTTGCCTGCCAATCCGAATTATAGTCAAATCTGAGTTTTGTCGCTTCCTCAAACGGAACTCCGTTGTAGTAGCCGTCGAGATTGCCAAACTTAGCCTTATACTCATCCTCAGTGTAGTTGGTGTAAAGAGCCAGCGATCTGGATGCGTACATACCGTCAAGAACAGACTGGCTGAATCTTGCTACAATATTGTATACGCCGCTGTTGTCAACAGCAAAGTTCCATGTAAGCGCCTGACCCGAGGTCTGCCACTTATCACCGCCAACACCACCGATGGTGTTAAGCATAGTATACTTTGTTGTAATGGGGCTGGTAACAGCGCTTCTTGTATCCTCGATAGGATAGATAGTCTGCGACGTCGTAGAAGCTACATACTCACCCTCGATCTTGACCTTGCTTGTGCCTGCGGCTGCAGACGCGTAATAAGCGCTTGCCTCGGCATAAGAAATATTGGACTCATGAGGAACGAGCTTGATGCTCTTAACAACCATAGGCTCGCTGACACCTGTAAGAGAAACAACCGTATTCTCAGCCTTTTCGAAAACAAATTCGAAAGACTCAGAATAATAGCCGTCAGCGTCATGAATCTCATAGGACGTCCAACGGGGAGACTGAATGATAGTCGAACGAATCTCATTCAAGTCTATATCGGAATTGAAGAATCGAGCCTCGATTTCCTCGCAAAGATAATTGTATCTTGCCTCTGTCCAAACCTCGGGCATCTCATATTTAATATATGTAGAGTCGTCAACCTTTTCGCTGGTAGCAACAATGCCAAGCTCAGACGCTTTGTTAAGATGATACTCTGCGGTCTCGCCCTTGGGAAGGAGATACGACGCCATCACATAATCGTTTACATATACCTTCTGCATTGTGAGGTAACGAGCCTCAAGGAAAGGAATCGCCGAATTTATACGGAAGATTCTTTCCACCGCAGTGGATTTAGCAACATTATTACCATCAACATCGGTAAGCGTAGGATAATACTCGATAACCACGCTGTATCTTGCGGTCTCAGGAATAGAAACATTCCACGAAACCGTGCCGTCAGCAGGGGTATAAAGTCCTTCAACGCCGCCAAACGTGCCTACCGCATACGCAGCATCACTCTTTTCAGCGTTAACGTCCTTAACCGCGTCAATAACGATCTCTTCGGTTGCTTTTTCAACGATCCAAACTCTGTTTGTTCCGTTGTCACCGACCTCACCCTCAGTCACGTATCTCGAGTGCTTTTTGAAGTACTCGTCATAGGACATGGAGTTGAGGATTTCTTTTACATCGTCAATCGTTGCGTCAGTGACCGATGCGTTCTGATTACTTGTCGGCGCAGGTGCGATGAGCAACACGTTTTCGTCAGCGGCAAATGCCACCACGGTTGCGCTGGAGCACACACAGAGCAGAGCAAGTACCAAAGATATCACTCTTTGGAATTTCTTCTTGTTCATAAGTTTTCCTCCTGAAAAATTTGCTAAGCATGAAAAACGTCACGCAAACAGGTATTCTGTGCAATATTCCGTGTAAAACGCCGTAAGACGAGGTGGGAACACGCAACACCGCGCAAAGATACCCGCCAAGAGAGCTTCAGGCTCTCAAGCTCCGAAAAGGCTTTACAAGCATTCAAAAGCATGCCTACAAAGCGCCCCGCGGAAGCAGCAGACGCAAAAATGCCATAAATCAATGACAATATCATACCACAGAAGTACCGGATTGTCAAGAATTTGTAAAGGTGAAAATTTTGTGTTATTAAATAATGTGTAAGCTATGCACAAAGAGTTAAGCGAAAATGAAGCAAAAAACGCCCAGGCAAGCTCGCTTCACCTTGAGTTTGATGTAAATTTAATTTACCTCGTTTTTTGGCGTTCGAGAGTTGGGCGCGAGGTTTTTGTGCAAATTCACAAAGAGGGATTCCGAGTTCCAAATTTTCTTTTGCAAAAAGTAAATTTAATTTACTCGCAGGCGGCGTTGTGAAAGGGCACCCCAAAAATCCCTACGGAAATAAAAACCAATTTTTTTGTGCATTTCTCACAAATTTTGACCGAAAATTTCTACGCCTATAAAATTTCAACAAAAAGCGAAAAATTTTTTCATCAGAACACAAATCGCCAATTTTTTCGCCTATATTCTACTATTTTTTTACACTAAAACACATTTTTTACATTTATGTGTTTTTGTTACATCTAAACAGCGCAAAAAGAAAAAAGCCGTCTTCACACCCGCGCCACAGATTTCTCAAAACGCCGAAAATCGGCAAACACCTTTCAACGCATTCAAAAAATCTAAACGATTGCTCGATCTGCTCACCGCAAACTCGTTCAACGTTTAGCGGCTAAATCAATCGGCGGCGCTTTAGCGTAAAAAAAGCACAACAAATTGATATTATTGCTCAAAACATCGGGTATAATCCCAATATTTATCGGCAACACATGTATATAAATGCTATATACAAACAACCGAGTGCAAAAAAATCCGTCGGGTTGCGTTTAGCAAAACCCGACGGCTCAATAAATATTTGTTTCACAAAATCACATTGCATGGAAATTAGTGCTCACCATGGTGCATTTCACACTCGTGGCAATGTGCAGGAGCAGGAATTTCTTTGTCAATTCCGTTTTTCTTGTAATAATCAGCCACAGCCGCCTTTATAGCCTCCTCGGCAAGCACCGAGCAGTGAACCTTCACAGGCGGGAGTCCCTCAAGTGCCTCCACCACGGCAGCGTTAGTGAGATTAAGAGCATCTTCGATACTCTTCCCTTTTACGAGCTCGGTAGCCATAGAGGACGTAGCTATAGCCGCGCCGCATCCAAAGGTCTTGAACTTAACGTCAACAATGATATCGTTTTCAACCTTTATGAACATCTGCATGATGTCTCCGCACTTTGCGTTACCTACGGTTCCTACGCCGTCGGCATTCTCTATCTCGCCCACGTTTCTGGGATTCTTAAAATGATCCATTACTTTTTCTGTATATACCATAATTTCAATTTCCTTTCTCAAACAATCAATTTCCGGGATAAATAGGACTCATGGCGCGAAGGCGCTCAACACTTTCCTTAACGACCTTTATAATTTCGTCAACCTCTTCCTCGGTATTATCCTTGGACAGTGAAAAACGAAGCGAGCCGTGAGCGTCCTCGATATCCACGCCTATGGCAAGGAGCACATGAGACGCCTCAAGCGAGTTAGACGAGCACGCTGAGCCGGTGGATGCGCTGATGCCGCCCATATCAAGCCAGAGCAAAAGGCTTTCGCCCTCGATATACGAGAACGAGAGGTTTGCGTTTCCGGGAAGTCTGTTCTCTCTGTCTCCGTTAAGTCTGGAATAAGGAATCTCAAGCAATCCGTCGATAAGCTTTTCACGCAATCCTCTTACGTATTCCATGTCATCAAGGTGAGACACCGCCGATTCAACCGCCACGCCGAGACCGCAGATATAAGGAACGTTCTCTGTTCCGCCACGCTTACCGCGCTCCTGTCCGCCGCCGTCGATAAGATTCTTTATTCTCACGCCCTTTTTGATATAAAGCGCTCCGATACCCTTTGGAGTGTGGATCTTATGACCCGAAAGACTCAGCATATCGACGCCAAGCTCCTTCACGTCAACGGGAATATTTCCCACCGCCTGTACCGCGTCGGTAAACATAAGCGCGCCATTTTCGTGCGCTATTTCGGATATCTCCGCGATAGGCTCTATAGTGCCGATCTCGTTGTTAGCCATCATTATAGCCACCAGCGCGGTGTTTTCGTCAACCGCTCTGCGAAGCTCGTCCATTTTTACCACACCGCCATCGTCAACACCGACGTACACGACCTCAAAGCCCTCTTTTTCAAGAGCCTTACAGGTATGAAGCACAGCATGGTGCTCTATTTTACTTGTAACTATTTTGCGTCTGTTCTTTGCCGCGTACGCCGCTCCCTTTATCGCCCAGTTGTCAGACTCGGAACCGCAGGAGGTAAAGTATATTTCGGAAGCTGTGCATCCAATAGCCTTTGCTATCTTTTCACGCGCCTCGTCAACCACTGCCTTTGCGCTCTGTCCATCGGCATGTAGGCTTGACGGGTTACCCCAAAGCTCGGTAAAGCAAGGCATCATAGCCTTTACGACCTCATCCGAAACCGGTGTAGTCGCCGCGTTATCGACATATATTCTTTTTTCGGAATTATTCATCTGAAATAAGTAGCCCTTTCATTAAATACAAACTAAAAAACATCATTATTTTTCAAACAGATATATTGTATACCTTTTTCGTCTAAATTGCAACAGCATAGGCAAACTTTGTTTGTTAATTTTCTGTGAACACGCGCTTTTCAGATATCCGAAGGGTATTTGAAAAGATTTTACAACATATTATGTTTAACCGACACTTGAGTGAAAGAGCCTCGACAGTATTCGATTTTCCATGTGAAACAACGGAGGAATTTTATGGAATCTTTTTTCAACCTAATAACCGACGCCGCGCTACTCACCTGCACATTCATATGGGCGGTCACTTCGGATTCCCTAAACCCACTGCTCATAATAGCCGCGATAGTCATACATGAAATCGGGCACACCGTTACATCATTTCTTTTGGGCAACCGCTTCAAAAAGCTATCAACGCAAAATTCCGGATTGAAATTACACGGTAACACGCCATACATATCCTACAAAGCCGAGGCGGTCACAGCGCTCGGCGGTCCTCTTTTCAATTTTCTCTCAGCGGGTGCTTGCTCGTGCTTTGGCGAGTCGGGCAACGTTCTTTTCTTCACTGCCACGTCCTTTGCGCTCGGAATTCTCAATCTTTTACCGATAAAGGAGTTTGACGGCGGGCGGATAACAGAGTGTGCCCTATCGCTTTTCTGCCCTTATTCGCTGGTCTCGGTGATATGTGATGTGCTATCCTTCCTCTCTCTCTTTTTTCTTTGGAGCATGGCAGTATATCTGATGATGAGGAGCGGCGGAAGCATCACTCTTTTTATTTTTTCGACATCGTTGTTCGCAAAGATATTCTTAAAACGCCCAAAGCGGTAAATTCGTGAGATTATCGGAGAATAAAAGAGATTAACGGAGATTTTCCAAAGATAAATCGATTTTATTCGGGATAAATGCGATTAATTCAAAATAATCTTGGTTATTCCAAAATATTTTTGATTTTTTTATTAAAACATATTGCATTTTACTCGCATATATGTTAGAATAAAAATCGAAACTGTGCTTAGGAAGGCTTTATGTCGGATTTTGCGCGGTTTCCGCAGTTTTCTGCACATTTATTCTTTACTTTAGAAGGAGTATTTATGCCTAATGGAAAAAAAGCTCATCGAATTAAAGGGTATCTGCAAGCAATTTGACGGCGCGCAGGTGCTTAATTCAATTGATCTTGATATTTTCGACAAAGAATTTGTCACCCTTCTCGGTCCTTCGGGCTGCGGAAAAACCACGCTTTTACGTATAATAAGCGGCTTTGAGTTTCCCGATAGCGGTGACGTGGTTTTTGACGGCAAAAAAATAAACGATATACCACCGCACAAGCGCAACGTAAACACGGTATTCCAAAAGTACGCGCTTTTCCCTCATCTTAACGTGTTCGACAACATCGCTTTCGGTCTGCGCTTGAAAAAAGTGCCTGACGCAGAAATAAGAACACGCGTAAAGGAAATGCTCGCGCTTGTAAACCTTAAGGGCTTTGAGCGCAAGAACGTAAACTATCTTTCGGGCGGTCAGCAGCAACGCGTGGCAATAGCGCGCGCGCTTATCAACACCCCCAAGGTGCTTCTTCTGGACGAGCCGTTGGGCGCGCTGGACCTTAAGCTCCGCAAGGATATGCAGAACGAGCTTAAGAACATACAGAAGCGCACGGGTATCACCTTTATATACGTTACTCACGACCAGGAGGAAGCCTTGTCCATGTCCGACAAGGTTGTGGTTATAGCCGACGGCTGTATTCAGCAGATCGGCACGCCTACCGACATATACAATGAACCCATAAACGCATTCGTTGCCGATTTCATAGGCGAGTCGAACATTATTGACGGAATTATGCTTGATGACTACAAGGCGCGATTTTCGGGTCAGACCTTTGAGTGTCTTGACAAGGGCTTTGAAAAGGGCGAAAAGGTTGACATCGTTGTACGTCCCGAGGACGTTGACGTTGTAAAGCCCGAAAAAGGCATGCTTAAGGGTGTTGTTACCTCGGTGACCTTCAAGGGTGTCCACTATGAGATAATCGTCGATATCGGAGGATTCAAGTGGATGATACAGACCACCGACTTCGTTGGTGTTGACGAGGAGATTGGTCTTTACATCGAGCCCGATGCTATTCACGTTATGAAAAAGTCGGAATTTTCGGATATGTTCGGAGATTATTCGTCCTTCAGCGAGGAGTTTGACGAGCTGTCAAACGTCGAGGCAGAGCTCGACGAGGAGGTCAGCGAGCAGTGAAAAAGCGTTCATTTATAGAAAGCTTTGCCGCTGTGCCGCACGGCGTATGGACTGTCCTTTTTATCCTCGCTCCCCTGCTCTTCGTGGCGTATTTCGCCTTCACGGACACATACGGCAATTTTACCTTTGATAATATTTCGCTTCTGTCGGGCTACACGCACATATTCACGCTTTCGATATGCTTTGCGCTTATAGCTACGGTGATCTGCCTTATTATAGGTTACCCCTTGGCTTACTTTATTTCTCAGCTTAAGCCGTCCACGCAGAAGCTTCTTATCGTTCTCATCATGCTCCCCATGTGGATAAGCCTTCTTATCCGCACATACTCGCTTATGGCAATCCTCGACAACGGCGGTCTGCTTAACG
This sequence comes from Eubacteriales bacterium, assembly GCA_045660295.1. Lineage (GTDB taxonomy): Bacteria > Bacillota > Clostridia > Oscillospirales > CAG-272 > RGIG8775. The sequence continues at coordinate 2,658 of JAZRDN010000031.1, read as the reverse complement.
CTCTGCTTGTCAAGCTCGGGCTTCCAAAGGCTAAAATCGTAGGAACATCGGGTGCGGTTATTCTGGGTATGGTATACGATTTCCTGCCCTACATGGTGCTTCCTATTTACACAAGCATATCAAAGATAGACAAACGCTATCTTGAGGCCGCGCAGGATCTTGGTTGCAATAGCTTCCGCGTGCTTTCAAACGTAGTTGTACCGCTTTCTGTTCCCGGCATCATTTCGGGCATAACCATGGTATTTGTTCCTTCTATCAGCACTTTCTACATTTCCCAAAAGCTGGGCGGGGGCTCCTTTGACCTTATCGGTGACACAATCGAGCGCCAGTTCCAGAACGTCAGCACCTACAACATAGGCGCGGCAATATCCCTTGTTATGATGATACTGATTCTCATTTCGGTAGCCATTATGAACAAGTTCTCCGATAATGACGAGGGAGGTATCATAGTATGAAGATACTCTCCAAGACCTATATGTGGATAATCTTTATCCTGCTTTACGCCCCCATCGTTATGCTTGTGCTCTTTTCCTTCAACGACGCGGGCTCACTCAACCGTTTTTCGGGATTTTCGTTATATTGGTACAAGGAGCTTTTCCGCGACGCTGAGGCGCTTAAGGCGCTTAAAAACTCTGTAACACTTGCGGTATCCTCATCGTTGCTGGCTACGCTGATAGGCACGTTTGCCGCCCTTGGCATCGACCGCATGAGAAGCAAGCACTTAAAGGGAACGATAACCTCGATAACCAACATTCCCATGATGAATCCCGATATCGTAACAGGCGTTTCGATGATGCTTCTGTTCGTTGCGGCTTCGTCGCTCTCTTTTCTGCCGATAAAATTCGGTATGGGCACGATGCTTATAGCGCACACCACCTTCAATTTGCCTTACGTCATTCTTTCGGTGCTCCCCCGCTTCAAGCAGATGGACAAACATCTTTGTGAGGCGGCGCTTGACCTTGGATGTACGCCCACGCTTACCTTTTTCAAGGTGGAGCTGCCCTCTATAATGCCCGGCGTTATTTCGGGACTTATGCTTGGCTTTACGCTCTCGCTTGACGATTTCGTTATAAGCCATTTCGTAAGCTCGCCTGATTTTCAGACTCTTCCGCTTTATGTGTACAATCAGACGGCGCACGAGGTGAAATTCAGCATGTACGCGCTTTGCGCGATGATGGTATTCGTTATCCTTGCGCTTCTGCTCGCGGTAAACTTTGCAGGCTCTCTGGGCAAAAAGAATGTGGGAGGTAAGGCATGAGAAAACTGTTTTTGCTACTTCTTATACTTCTTTGCTCCATCGCACTCTTTTCCTGCGGCGAAGCAGAGCAAAACGATACGCAGACGCTTTACGTCTACAACTGGGGCGAGTACATTTCCGACGGCTCGGAGGGCTCGCTGAACACGAACGCGGAATTTGAAAAATATTGCAAAGATGAGCTTGGTCTTAATGTAAAGGTGAATTATTCCACCTATTCAAGCAACGAGGACCTTTACGCGAAGCTGTCCAGCGGAGCGGTAAGCTACGACGTTATATTCCCCTCCGATTACATGCTCGCACGACTCGCAAGCGAGGGATTGCTTATGGAGCTTTACCCCACGGAGAAAATCGAGAACTACGTCCACATTGACGAGAGCTTCAAGGGATTATATTATGATCCCGACGAAATATACTCTGTTCCCTACACCTATGGCACGGTCGGCGTTATATACAACACCGAAATGGTATCACAGAACGACGATGATTTCGGAAAATGGTCGCTCCTTTGGGATGAAGATTATTCGGGTAACATTCTTCAGTTCAACAATCCGCGCGACGCTTTCGGAACCGCGCAGTTTTATCTCGGTTACAGCATAAACTCCAATAACGAGAGCGAGTGGCGCGAGGCGTTACAGCTGCTCAAGGAGCAAAAGAACGTGGTTCAGGGCTACGTCATGGACGAGATATTCAACAAGCTCAAGGGCGGCTCGGCAGCTATCGCGCCGTACTACGCGGGAGATTTCTTTACCATGTATTCCGACAACGAGCTTTTGGATTTCTATTATCCCGATGGTTCGACAAACGTATTCGTTGACGCAATGTGTATTCCGCACAACGCGCAATCTCCCGACCTTGCGGCTGAATATATCAACTTTATGCTGACGAAGGATATTGCTGTTGCCAACGCCGAATACATTTGCTACGCTTCACCCAACAAGCTTGTCTTTGAGGACGAAGAATACGTGGCGTATATGGAGGATGAGGTACACCCCAATGCCATTTCCATACTTTACGATTTTGATTTCGAAAGCATGGAATTCTATCACGACCTGCCCACGGAGACACGCACGCTTATGAACGAGCTTTGGGAAGAACTTAAGATAGAAAGCTCTGTCGGACAGGCAGTATACGTTATATGTATCGTCATAGTATCTGTTATAGTGGCTGGCGCTGTATATTACTTTATCCGAAAAAAGAAACGCGAGGCTCTTTACGATTAATTAAAAATCCGTCGATTTTCGGCGGATTTTTTCTTTTTCGCGTGAATTCCCAAAGTAAATTCCACAGTAGGAAAGCAGTGGAATTTAGTATGAGAAATAAGTGGAATTTAATGTGGGAAAAGCAGGATTTAACAGAAAAAGAAGTCGAAAACACGAGAAAAAACTAAAAAAGAGCGCACC
>JAZRDN010000030.1:0-72809 GCA_045660295.1 Eubacteriales bacterium | reverse complement strand
AGGGGGATATATTACATAAACGTTATATGAAAATCAAGTGGCCAAAATGGCCACTTGATCGGGAGAAAAAATCAAAGGGCCAAAATGGCCCTTTGATCAGAAAAGAGAGGAGAATAAAATGACAGAAGTAAAACGAGAAAACTTTTTTATGGTGGACAACGATATTTTTTCTTTTGGACTCAAGCCAAGAGACATCGTTGTGTATTGCTATCTATGCAGACGAATGAACAGAAGCACAGGTGTTGCTTTTCCATCAAGGCGCGATATTGCAAAGAACTGTGGGATAGGCAAAAAGGAAACCGTAGATAAGGCAATAAAGGCACTTATAGGTTGTGGGCTTATTGAAAAATATCATCAGTATTCACCCACAGGGGATTATTCCTCAAATATATACCGTATCAAAAAACGGACTACCCTCGTGTCATAAAGAACATAGCGTAGTATAGAAAAGGTAGTACTAACAAGAGGAAATATAACTATACCACTTAAAATTATATTTATAACAGAAAAGAAAAAGACAAATATATAGATAACCTATAACCACTTTAGTGAGCGAAAGCGGATATAATGCAACTAATAACCGCCTTCTTCTTTTCCGTATTCCTTAATTTGAGTCTTGGCATTTTGACATTTAGAGAGTTTATTTTCGAGGTCGAAAAAAAGCAGGAGAAAGGCTCTGGGTCGCGAGGCGACCTTTGCCAAATCACATCTGACGGCAGAGCCGACAGAATAAAGGGGTGCGAGGATTTTTTGTGTATAATGTTACTGTGGGTCAAAAAACATGGCTGTGGGTCATGGCGTGGAGCGTACGTGTCGAAAACGCTCACATTACGCGATTTATATGGAGGTCTTGGCATGGGTCGCTTACTAAACAAGTGGAAATCAAAAAAAATATAAAGTTGAAAGGATGATAAAAAGATGCAAAAGAACATACCCAAAATCAATTACAAAATCCCAGTTCGTGAGGGGCGGGTTCGCACAATTAAGATCGATATGCGCAAGCACTTCAAGCGTTTTTCTTCTGCTATGACCGTCCTTGAGGTAGCAGAATCGCTATCGTGCAGCAAGAATACTATCTATGCTTTGATACACGAAGGAGCGTTAAAATACGTCACTCACGGACGTGTTATTCGCATTCCAAAGAACGCTTTGATAGACTATTTGGTCGCAGAAAAATGTTTTCAAATTCCGTCCCTTAAAGTATCCCATAATCACTGGACTTCTGAGGAAAAGTGTGGTATTGTTGGTGTTGCCAACGGACGTATCGAGACCAAAACAAAAGAAAAAAGTGAGGTGAACGTATGAAAAAGATAACAGGACACTTGGAAGAAAAGAACGGCAAGTATTACGCTGCCGTCAATCATTATGATGTGTACGGCAAGAGAAAAGTAAAATGGTATCCTCTTGACCTTGAGGTGCGAGGCGGTACGAAGCGAGAAGCAAATCATCGTCTGAATACGTTGCTGACCAAGCTCAATTCGGGAAACAATTATCTGAGTGATGCGATGAGTCCTGCCGAGCGTGAGCGCAACAGAATTGCCAATATGCCCGTGGAGGATTACCTCTACGAGTGGCTTGAAGGACACAGAAGAAACGTGAGCAAGACGACATACGACGGATACAAAAAGTACATCGACCTGCGCATCGTTCCGTTCTTCCGAGAGCTGAACTTAAAGGTCAATGAGGTCACTGGTGACGAGATCAATCAGTTCTATGCATCGCTTGCAGATGAAGGACTTAAAGGGACAAGTATGCAGAGGTATCACAGCGTGTTGCATCTCGCATTCAAGTCGGCATTCAAGCGCAGAATCCTTCCTGCAAATCCCGTTGACCAAGCAGATAGACCCAAGGCGCAACAGTATATTGCGGACTACTATAACCCCGAAGAAATGAAAAAGCTCCTCGAGGTATCACGCGACGACGAGCTACATCTTATCATCCTTCTGGCTTGCTTCTATGGACTGCGACGAAGCGAGATCCTCGGTATCAAATGGTCGGCAATCGATTTCTCCGAGGGGGATAAGGGTTCGATTTCTATCAGACACAAGGTGGTTGAGGAGAGCGACGGAGTGGTTGGATATGACGTGATGAAAACCAAATCTTCCTTCCGCACTCTGCCTCTGCTACCGAACATCAGAGAGGCGCTTCTTGAGGAGAAAGCCAAGCAAATGGAGATGCAAGAGATGTTCGGGAGAGGCTACAACAAAGAGTACCTTGAGTACGTAAACGTGGATGCGATAGGCAATATTTATAATCCCGATTACGTTAGTGAACACTTCGCGGGGCTCCTTAGACGGCACGGACTTCGCAAGATAAGATTTCAGGATCTGCGCCACTCCTGCGCGTCAACAATGCCCCCACTTGGCAAGCAGATGAAAGACATTCAAATGTGGCTCGGGCACTCGGATATCGGCACGACAGGAAACATTTATAGCCATCTGGACAGTCACAGTAAGGTGCCGACCGGCGTAGCGATATACGATGCGCTGACGGATTGATGGGATATAAAAAGGGCTACCCTGAGGGTAGCCCTTTTGGTGTGTAGTTGACAAATTGAAATTTAATTATCAAGCGTGAAAAGGACATCTCGTTCCAATGCACTGATTGTTCTGTGCTGAATGCACACACTTGATCTCACCAAGCTCCATTTCTACGCCGAGGTGTTCTTTTGCAAACTCCGTGGCTTTGATGATTGAAATATAGGAATTGCGCTTGCAGCAACGTGGACCGCCAATCTCGCCGATCGCACCAAGGGCGGAGGAGGTCATTTTATTAGACAATCCCCACGCCTCGTTTGCGAGAGGTGTAGAGCCCGTTACAATGGAAACGAACATTCCTGCGCTCACTCCTGCACCGCAAGCTCCCCAAAATCCGCAAGCACCGCCGGGGACTTTCTTGCCTCGTGCCTGCATCTCGGAAAGTGCTTTTACAAGATCAATATCACCACCCGCGTTTTTATACGCAGTAAGTAATGCCGAGCCTACCATAACATGATGTTCGGGGCCGTGCATATGACAGAACGGCAAGACAAACATTTTCTGAATGATTTCGATAGGATTCTTCGAGGTTTCTGCAAGGCATGCACCTATAATGCTATCCATACCTTGTGTATGACATTCGTTGCATATGTAGTGACCGTTTTCGCAAGCTGTTTTACTATTTTCTTTTTTGTGGCAGATGGCACATTCCATCGGGATCTCGTTTTCTAAATATTTCAGCGGCGCACCGCAGATTAAGCATTCGTCTTTCATAATTAACCTCAACAAATTCTTATTTATCGGTTAGTTTATTGTATCACAAAAACACGAATACTTCAAGAGGAAAAGGGCTAAAATCGCAAGATTTTAGCCCTAAATGGCGGAGAGAGAGGGATTCGAACCCTCGTGCGCGTTAGCGCAAACTGATTTCGAGTCAGCCCCGTTATGACCACTTCGATATCTCTCCGTATATGATTAAACTCAAAAAGAGTCTAACTTTTGCAAATTAGAAGCAGAAAACCTGCAACGCTAAATATTATATCACAACCGAAATGAAAAAGCAATAGTTTTTTGAATTTATTTTTCAAAATTTTTTCGGGACAGTCTATTTCATAGTGATTATGGTGGCATCAAGCTCTTTCGCTTCGGATATATCGTGCGTAACGAGAATGACCGCGCGGCTTTGGGCATAGTCCTTAATAGCCTTTATCAAAACACGCTTAGTATCACTGTCAACAGCGCTGAATGGTTCGTCGAGCAGAAGGAGATCTCCGCCGTAAGCCAGCGCTCTTGCCAAAGCAACACGCTGTTGCATGCCACCGGAAAGCTCATGAGGATATTTATTACAGCTATCTGATACCTCAACCAACTCAAGCCATCTTTGCGCATCGTCTTTTGAGCGGTCCGGAAGCACCGACTCTACGTTTTCAAGCGCGGTGAGCCAGCCCAAAAGCCTTGGCTCTTGGAATTTATAAGATATTTTTTCGAATGTCGATTCGATCGCTCCGGAATCGGCTTTTTCTATTCCCGCTATAATGTTAAGCAGTGTGGTTTTTCCGATACCGGATGCGCCCATAAGCGCAACCACTCCGTGCTCGGGACATTCCATAGAAAAGTCATCGAGGACTCTGGTTTTACCGTAATTCTTGATAATATTTTTAATTTTTATCATAATTCCTCACATAAGCATACTTTTTTCCGAGACTTTCAAAGACTTTTGTCACTGCAAGCTCTATAACAAGCGAAAGGATAATGACCGTTATCGTCCACGCAAAAAGCTCGGGGATCTCGTAATATGTTCGCGCGTTGAAAAGCTGTTTTCCGATAGAATCTGGGGAGACCGCAAGCACCTCGGCGGCAACGCCCGCCTTCCACGCGAGTCCCACGGAGGTTTTGCATGCCGAAAGAAAATAGGGCGCAATGGTAGGTATATATATGAGTCTAAACCTCTTTTTTGTTGAGAAGCCGAAAACATGCGCCAGCTCTTTGTGCTTTTTATCTATTGCCGATATTCCGTCGCTGACTGCCGCCCAAACGATAGGGAAGACCATGAGCGCGCAAATGAACACGGGGAGTTTTCTTGCGCCCATCCATATAATGGCAAGTGTTATAAAAGATGCTACGGGAGTAGCTTTCACTATGGTAAGCATAGGATAAAAAAGGTCATGCAAGATTTTCGCGCGTGAGGTTATTATCGCCAGAAGTGTACCGAGAATTATTGCGATGACCGTGCCGATAACTATTCTTAAGATAGAACGCACGATAGTGTGCCAAAACAGCGGCGTAACAAGCAATCTTGCTCCGCACACGATAACAGATATCGGAGTTGGCATAAAAAGCTCTTGCCCGACGGCGAGAGCCGCAAGCTCCCACACGCCGAGCCAGAAGAGAAGAATCAGTAAAAATTTTATTGATTTTCTAACAAATTTCATTATTTAGCGTTATAGTAGAAATCGTCCGCGGGAAGCTTGCCGCCTATAGAGGTGGGATTTACGGTTTCCATTGCCGCAAGGAAGCCCGAGAGTAATGTTTTCATTTCCGCTCCATCAACATACTTGATGTTGCACTTGGGGATCGCTTTTTCAGCTACTGCTGCCGCGCCTGCGTAGATACCAAGGTCAACTACAAGAGTGGCGGTTTCAGAAGCATTGGTGTTAACATAATTTACAGAAGACTCGTAAGCGTTAAGGAACTCCTCAACCTCCTTGGGGTGATTTTCAAGGAACTCTGTGCGAACTACGATACATCCCTGAACAAGCGCGCTATCGGTAGCCTTTGTGCTCCATTCGGCAGTAAGGTCAAGAACCGTGTTGAGCGCGGCATTCTTGCTCTTAGCGACAGAGAGAACGGGTTCGGGAAGAACGGCGACTGTGCCCTCAGGAGAGCCGGCTACGAACTGCATAAGAGCCGCAGGCTGTGCGTACGTGGTATCGATAGTTACGTTAACTCCAGCCAGCTTTGCAACGTATTCCATAACAAACGCAGGGTTCTGTGCGGGTGCATATACTGTTTTGCCTTCGAGGTCGGCGATGGAAGTGATCGTATTTCCGTTTTCAACTACGTAAAGGACACCGAGGGTGTTGAGTGCGAGTACCTTAACACCGCCCTCGGTCTTGTTGTATACCACCGATGCCGCATTGGTGGGGAGAGCCGCAATATCTACGGTTCCGTTGATAAGCCCTGCGGTAACAACAGAAGCGTCGGTTTCAACCGCGAACTGATAGTTGAGCGAAGCGTTTCCGTTTGCGGTATCACTCATAAGCTTTGCCATGCCGAAGCCTGTCGTGCCGTTGAGCACGGATACGTTTATTTCAAGCTCTCCGTCAATTTTTGTTGCGCTTCCGCAAGCCTGCATGCTGACTACGAGCACGAGCGCAAATACAAGTGCCATGATTTTGGTAAAAACAGAATTTTTCATAATAATATTTCCTTTCTTTGTTTAGTCTTACGGTTAGTCAATATAATTTGTTTCGAGAGCGGATCTGTCAATCAGAGTTATAGTTTTTCCGTCCTTGGTTATAAAACCGTCAGCAATCAGCTTGTCGAAGGCTCTGTACAGGGACGCTCGCCCGATGTTGAGCATCTCGGACAGGGAATTGGCGTTTATGCTTACAGAAAAGCTGTTTTCCGGTCTCTGTGAGCATAAAAAGACTGCCAGCCGTCTCTCGGGGCTTCCTGCGGTAAAGCAGGATATCTTTTTGTTCAGAAAGCAGATCCTTTCGGATAAAAATTTGATATAACTCATTCTGAACGCTGAGCTATTATCAAGCAATTTTCCAATTGCGGCGGCAGTGAAGAAAATTACGCTTGATGCGCGTTTGGCAACGATAAGGCTAACAAAGCGATTGTTTTCATCAAAAAGATTGGAAACACCGAATGTATCGCCTTCGCCAAGCGAACGCAGAAGCACCGAACGGTTGCCGTCTGCCGAATAGACACTTGCTTCGCCCGAAAGAATGAAGCCCAGGCGTTTTTCTTCATTATTGGGGGAGAGTATCTCGTCCCCAGCCTTGAACGTTTCAAGCTCACAGCAGTCAGTCAATAGTATATCTGACAGTGTAAGCGTGTCAACATTCTTAAAAAGTATGTGTTTTTTTAGTTTTAATATAGTATCTTCTTTTTTCAAACGCCCTCCAAAATGTCTCATGTGATACACTATTCTAACATATTGTTATAACTTTGTCAAGCGCATGTCGAAAGATTCTTTCAAAAATATAAAAAAACAAAGGTTTTTACGCAAAATTCTATTGATTTATTTATAAAAAAGAGTTATAATGAGATGTAAAAAAATTTTTTGGAGGTTAATATGACACTTGTTGTTTTGGCAGCGGGCATGGGCTCGCGCTACGGTGGACTCAAGCAGATCGATCCTATAACAAAAAACGGAGAGTTTATAATAGACTTTTCTGTGTATGACGCTATCAAAGCAGGCTTTGACAAGGTAGTGTTTATTATCAAGGAAGAAAACCTTGCCGATTTCAAAGAAACCATAGGCTCGCGTATTTCTTCAAAGATAAAGGTCGAATACGCTTTCCAGGCAATTGACAGATTTGTTCCCGAGGCAACTATACCCGAAGGACGCGCTAAGCCTTGGGGAACCACGCACGCGCTTCTTTGTGCTAAGGATAAAATAGATGACAATTTTGCGGTTATCAATTCAGATGATTTTTATGGTCGAGAAGCGTTTGAAATAATTTCCGATCACCTTAAGAACGCCGAAGATAAAAACGGTATAGCTAACGCCGCAATGGTTGGTTATGTTCTTGGAAATACTCTTACGGAAAACGGAACAGTCTCTCGCGGTGTGTGCAAGATATCCGATGACGGCATGCTTGAAAATATCGTGGAAACTACAAAGATAATGCCTGACGGACCGCAGGCGGCTTATTTTGAGGATGACAAAAAGTATCCGCTTCCTTACGAGACTATAGTGTCCATGAACTTCTGGGGCTTTACACCCGCTATCTTTTCTTTGCTTGAGGAGAGCTTTTCTGAATTTATAGCGAAGATACCCGAAAATCCCATGAAGTGCGAATGTTATCTTCCGATGTCGGTAGGCGATGCCATGCACGCCGGTAAGAGTGATGTAAAGGTATATTCCACCAATGCAAAATGGTACGGCGTTACATATAGCGAGGATAAGGAAAAGGTGGTTGCGGGACTGCGCGCGCTTATAGACACGGGCGAGTATCCCGACGGGCTTTGGAAATGATTTTTGAAATGAGGTACATATAAATGGCAATTTTAGTTACCGGCGGAGCTGGATTTATCGGATCTCACACTATAGTGGAGCTTCTTAACGAGAACAATGAAGTAATAGTTCTTGACAATTTCTGCAACAGTAAGCCTGTCGTGCTTGATAGAATAAAAAAGATAACAGGAAAGGATTTTAAGTTCTATGAAGCGGATCTTCTTGATTATGATGCTATCGACAAAATCTTTGAAGAAAACGAGATAGACAGCGTTATCCACTTTGCGGGACTTAAGGCTGTCGGTGAGTCTGTTCTTCAGCCACTCCGTTACTATCACAACAACCTTACAGGCACGTTCAATCTTTGTAACGTAATGCAAAAACACGGCACAAAGAGAATCGTTTTCAGCTCTTCCGCAACAGTTTACGGAAAGCCCGAAAGTGTTCCGATCAGAGAAGATTTTCCGCTCTCTACAACCAATCCTTACGGTGAGACCAAGCTGATGATCGAAAGAATACTCAAAGATCTTTTCGTTTCGGATAACGAGTGGAGTATTTCGGTTCTTCGTTATTTCAACCCCATCGGAGCACACAAGAGCGGACTTATCGGTGAAGACCCTAAGGGTATTCCCAATAATCTTCTTCCTTATATTACGCAGGTTGCTTTAGGCAAGAGAGAATATCTCTCGGTGTTTGGTAACGACTATAACACACATGACGGAACAGGCGTAAGAGATTATATCCACGTTGTAGACTTGGCAAAGGCTCACCTTAAGGCTCTTGCGAGAGCTGAAAAGGTTACGGGTGTTGAATATTACAATATAGGTACAGGCGTTGGATATTCGGTGCTTGACATTGTCAACGCATATGAAAAGGCTACGGGCATCAAGATAAACTATATCATTGCTCCCAGGCGTCCCGGAGACATCGACGAATGTTACGCGGACCCCACAAAGGCGGCTGAAATCCTCGGTTGGAAGGCTCAATATAATATTGAAGATATGTGCCGTGACTCCAACAATTGGCAGCAAATGAATCCCAACGGCTACGGTGATTGAGGAAGGAAGAAAAATGATTACAAAGAAGAAATTCGGTACGCTTGCGTGCGGAAGCGACGTATATGCTTACACACTCGAAAACAACAACGGAATGTCTGTAAAGATACTCGACCTTGGGGGAATCATCAATCAGATAAACGTGTCTGACAAAGAGGGAAGACTCACAGACGTTATCGGCGGTTATGATAATGTTGACTATTACATAAAGGCTTCGGGCTATCAAGGCGCGCTTATAGGCCGCTTCGGCAACCGTATTTGCAAGGGTAAGTTTACTCTTGACGGCAAGGAATATTCACTTTTCTGCAACAATAATGCCGTAAACCATCTTCACGGCGGCAAGGTTGGCTTTGATAAAAAGATTTGGAAGGCAACACCTATTGACGGCAATTCTCCCGCGCTTGAGCTTGAATACGTATCTCCTGATGGCGAGGAGGGTTATCCCGGAACACTTTCCGTTAAGGTTACGTACGTGCTTACAGCCGATAACGCACTTTCTATCAGATATCAGGCTACCACCGATAAAAAGACTATTCTTAACCTCACAAACCATGCTTACTTTAATCTTGGCGGTTACGCAAGCGGTTGCGTGAAGGGACATTATCTTGAAATGGATGCCGAATCCTATATCAAGACAGATTCGCGTCTTATTCCCACCGGCGAGATAGCCTCGGTTGACGGAACACCGTTTGATTTCAGAATGGGCAAGCTCGTTGGTGACGAGATAGACGCTGACAATGTTGACCTCAAGATCGCGGGAGGTTATGACCACTGCTTCAACTTTACGGGCGGAGAGAGCAAGGAACCTGTTCTGCGCGCAACGCTCAAGGACCCCAAGTCGGGCAGAGTTATGAAAATGTACACAAATCAGCCCTGCGTTCAGCTTTATACAGGTAACTTCCTTGAGGACGACGGATATCCCTTTAAGGGCGGTTGTGTAAAGAAAAAGCAAATGGCGCTTTGTCTTGAAACACAGCACATGCCCGATGCTATAAATCACTCCAACTTTACCGACGTTACTCTCGATGTAGGCGAAACCTACGATTATACGACGGTTTACGCATTTTCAGCTGAATAATATCCGCAAAAAAACTACAGCCGATTTCGGCTGTAGTTTTAATAATATGTAATTAAACAAGCTTGTTATCAACGATGTCGCGAGCCCACGCAAGAAGGTTTGTCTTTTCCTCATCGGAAAGCTTCGTGTTGAAGAGTCCGCATGTGAGGTACTGAACGTCGCCTGCTATGTTTGTGCCTGCTATCTTAAGAGCCTCGAGAACCTTGCTTGCGCCCGCCTCGTTACCGTCAATCACAACCGCAACGTTGGTAGCCTTCTTGGGGTTGAGCTCGCTGCAGAAGCGTCTTACAGTGTCGTCAAGATCGCCCTTGGTGGATATACCGAGAATAACAAGACGTTCTTTCTCGCAAGAATATGCAGGGGGAATAATGTCAAAAGCATTGATGTTGTCAAGCTGGAACTCCTGCTTGATAAGCTCTCCGAGCGCTTTCATCTTTTTTTGCTTGGAGTAGTAAAGGAAACGCATTTTAATTGCCATGATAAGCCTCCGAAATAAATTATTATTATGATTATACCACATATTGTTCGATTTTTTATAAACAAACTGTAAATTCTCGATGCTTTTGACCAAATAAAAACAAAAAAGCTCTTGATGTATATACCTAAAAGTGATATAATTATAAAAAAGTGTTGATCCACTAAGGAGTTGCTATGTTTAGAAAAGCCGTTTTGAACGACCTCGACAGAATAGTTGAAATATACGATGAACTGCACACCGAGCAGGAAAACCAGAATAGCTCCGCAAGTATCGGGTGGAAAAGGGGAGTGTACCCTACAAAAAGCACCGCCCAAAATGCCATCGAGGCCGGTGAGATGTTCGTTGAAGAAGACAACGGCGTCATAGTTGCATCTTCCCGTATAAATCATGTACAGCTTGATGAATATGCTGACGTGAATTGGAAACATTCGGCCCCCGATGCCGAAATAATGGTTTTGCACACCTTGGCGGTGTCTCCGAGGGTGAAGCGCAACGGCTATGGTACAAAATTTATGAAATTTTATGAGCAATACTCGCTCGAAAATGGCTGTCGTTATCTTCGCATAGATACGTGGGAAAAGAATCATATAGCAAGAGCGTTGTACAAAAAATTAGGATACAACGAAGTTGGTATAGTTGTCAGCGAATTCAACGGTATCGGAAATTTCAGATTGGTTTGCTTGGAGAAGAAGCTGTAATTAATAAAAGGTGATTTGTATCTATAGGCGGGTAAAGGGAGTTATTCTTGATTACACACAAGCAATTATACAAAATGCAAATTTTGTATAATTCGGGGTGCAAAAAAGGCTAAAAACAGCGTTATTTCGATAATCCTATCGATTTAAGCATAGATTTAGCCTTGATTATTAAAAATTGAATATTTCTGGTATTTCTTCCGTTGCTGATATCTATTAATTGAATTTAAATTATGTGTGGTACTTATAAATTGCCGCTTAGCTTTTCATATTTTATTCTCGTGGCTTCGCCGCCTCTCAGGTGGCGTTCCGATTTATTTTGCTCCAATACTTCCTTTACCTCCTTATAGAGGTTTTTATCGTGTCTTTTTAAAATTTGGGTGATGTCCTTATGGACTGTACTTTTGCTGACGCCGAATTTTTGCGCCACGGCGCGTACAGTGGCTTTGTTGGCAACCAAATACTCGCCAAGCGTTATACATCTTTCTTTAGATTCTGATATGTAAACCATGTCATCAATTCTTTCTGTAAGTTTATTTGTTACATTCTATGAGAGTTTATTTAATTTTATTACCAAAGGAATATATTTATGGCAAAAAAAGAAACCTATCTTACCTGTTTTGACGGCAATATTTTTGAAGGTATGACCTCTATATCGGCAATTATCAAAAAATGCGAGGAAAGAGATGATTGTCAAAAAATTAACAAAGTTATAATTGACGAGGCTAAAGTAAAGTCAAAATCACGTGAGATAGCCTTTTTAAAGCACAAATCTACTGAACTTGGCTTTGATATCGTATATTCAAACGCTGATGAAATTGATAAATTAACCACGGGAAACACACATGGCGGCATTATTGCGCTTTGCAACCCGCACAAAATTCCCTTTTTGGCGGAAAAAGTCGAAAAAATTAAGGCGGATGGTGTATACGTTATGCTTGACGGAATCGAGGATCCTTATAATTTTGGGTATTCGGTACGTTCTATTTATGCCGCCGGTGCTGATGGGGTGATACTGACCCCGAGAAACTGGATGAACGTGGCGGGGATAGTAGCAAAATCATCCGCCGGAGCTTCGGAGCTTATAGATATGTATATTGCCGCTCCTGATGAAGCGATTGCAATTTTTAGAAACAAGGGTTATAAAATAATTTGTTCGGGCATCAGAAATTCAGTGTCAATGTACGACGCTGATATGAAAAAACCGATTTTCCTTATTGTGGGAGGAGAAAAACGCGGCATATCAAGCGTCATTGAGTCACAGGCCGATGTTGTGGCACGTGTGGAGTACGGTCGGGAGTTTCGCGGTTCCCTTTCCGCCGCTTCGGCAGCGACTATTATGGTGTATGAGATATACAGGCAAAACCGTGATTGAAAGCGCAAAATCTGTAAAAATATCTGTTTATTTAATACTTATTCTTGATTTATTAAAATATTTGTGCTATACTGAATAAGTCAATTTTACGAATTTATGAAAAAGGTTGTTATAAAATGAAATTCTTTAACTTCAAAAAGGATGATATCGGCGTTGAATTTGCCGAGGACACCACACCAAATTTAAAATTTTATTTTAAATCCCTGTGGCGTAAGCTTGCTAAGCTGATATCGATAAATCTTCTTGCGATATTGCAGTTTGCACCGCTGCTTGCGGCATTTCTTGTTAGGTTTTGGGCTGATACAACACCTACGATAACTAACGCAATGTTCCCTGTGCTTCAAGGCGTTGCGGACTTCGGAACAGCGACTCCGGCTGATTTCTCGCTATTTTCGGCAACCGCGCTTCAATATCACGCTCCCTATTTTTCTGTGTGGACTATCGTTATTCTGGCGCTTCTTGTAATATTCTTCGCGCTTACTTTTGGCCTTTGGAATGTAGGTCTGACCTATCTTATGCGCGAAATGGTAACGGGAAACCCTGTATTTATTTTTGCGGATATGAAGCACGCCATAAAGCGAAATTTCAAGCAAGGAATTCTTGTGGGTATTATTGATTTTGTTGTTATAGCCATATTTTATATTGATTTTACCTCTATGGATCTTTTGCCGATGAGCTTTTTCGGTGACTTTATGTACATAGCGATAATAGCTATCGCTATAATTTACTTTATAATGCGCTTTTATATTTATCTGATGCTTGTTACATTTGATATGAAGATAAGAAAAATTTTCAAAAACGCGTTTATATTTGTTGTGCTTGGCATCAAGCGCAATCTGTTGGCGATACTGTGGACGGTCGTTTTGTTGGGACTTAACGTGGCGTTGATATTTACTTATTTACCGCTTGGAATTATTTTGCCTATTCTTTATTTGCCTATTATACCTATGTTTACTACCGCATACGCGGCTTATCCTATAATCCAAAAATACATGATAGACCCAGTACAACCTGCCGGTGAATAAATCAACCTCCCGCTTTTTCGCGGGAGGTTATCTGTTTTACAGGTGTTCAAGAGTTTTAAAGCGATATCCTTGCTTTTTGAGCGCTTTTATAACATTTGGAAGAATTTTTACGTTGGTTTCGGAGGTTGGGTGAAAAAGCATTATTGCGCCGTTGTGGGTGTTTGACATTACCTTTTCCATGGCTTTTTCATAAGACATTTGATTGTTGTTATCCCAATCGGCGTACGCAAAGCTCCAGAATACAGTTTTGTATCCTAACTCCGAAGCATATTTCATACTGTCAAGCGAAAATTTGCCTTCCGGCGGTCTAAAATATTTTGGCATTTCTCTGCCAATCTTTTCTTTAAATAGTTTTTCCATTGTCTCAAGCTCGATTTTCAGCTCCTCAAGGCTCATTTCGCTTATATCATTATGATTCGCGGTGTGATTGCACACAAGGTCGCCCTCATTCACCATTCGTTTAACCAAATCAGTGTTTTTTAATAAAACGTTCTCAAGGATAAAGAAGCTGCCGTTTATTTTCTCATCACGAAGAATGTCCATGATTTTTTCAACGTTTCCGTTTTCATAACCAACGTCAAACGTAAGATAAACTACCTTTTCGTTATTTTCTACGCATTTTTTGTCTACATAATATCCATTATAGTCCTCTATAAAACGCATTTCGCTGTCAATTTCGGGTTGACGGTGTTCGGTGTTCCTTTTACAGTACCAACTGAAGGTTCCGCTCGATTCAGCGGAAGTCGCTAAAGTCCAAAAGCCAAATGTCAGCAAAATACATAGCACAAATTTAAGCATTTTGTTCATTGTGTAACCTCTGTGTTTTGATTTCATTATTATTTTTTATAGATATTTAAAATCAAAACAAGGTATTTTATAACGAAAATGGAGTTGCTTTTACACAACTCCATAATTTTAATTAAATTGGTTATATAATGCTTTTATTCGTTCGATTACTTCTTTTTCATCCAGCTTGTCGGTGGCGTATGCCTTTTGAAGCAGATTTGTAGGAATATAAATGTCGTATTTGTCTGTTATAGGCGTTTCGCCGCTTCCTACTAAATTTCTACAATTAATTCCTCGGCTTTCGATATCCTGCATCAAAAGTCTGCAAAATGTCTTTTCATCACACTTATCCAAACGGAAGGTAATATAATTACAGCCGTCATAGGAAATATTGCTTATTCCAAGCTCCTGTGCTTTGAATTTCAAATATCTCACCAGTGTGCGGAATGATTTTGTGCCAAGCCATGGGAATAAACATTTTGTATATCCGCCCAGGCTTACAAGATTTCTGTCTTTGATTTTTGTGTTTTTGACGAGAGTTCTCGCAACGTCGAGACGGTGACGCGCGTTTTCCTTGAGATAAGGATAAACAGTATCTTCCTCGAGCACGCGTTTCATTCTTTCAAGAATTTTCGTGTGTATCTCACCGTAATCACCGGGCCAAGAGACTTCCATTTTTCCATCCACTTGATGTACGTATACCAGTCGGCGTGAGGTATCAAGTTCCTCAACCTCCCAAACTCTGCCCGCGAGAGCCAACCTGTCGCCAACGGGTGGCGGAGTGGTTATGGTTCCGATTTCATCAGACGCGCAGCGAACTGTAAAGTCCTCGCTATCTTTGAAAACCGCATAGAATTTGAAGCTGTTTATTATCTTTTCGCCTTCCATACCCACTATAAGACCGCCTTCGTCGGTGAATTCGAGAAATTCATTGTTTATCATAGAGACAAGCAACTCGCGGTAGTCCTCTTTTTCGATATTTGCAAACGGCGGCAAGGCGAGAATCATCTCCGCAAGCTCCTTGGGCGTTCGCTCTCCGCCGGAGGAGAGAATGCTTAACGTCTGGTGGAACAAAAGACTTATAGGCATTTTTTTGACTATGGGCGGCTCGATAAATCGTTCCTCAATATATAACTGAATTACGGCAATGGCGCGTATAAGCTCCCATGGAATAAGCTGAGGCAAGGGAGCGTTAGGCAGAGGTTCGTCCTCGCGAAACACCATCATCATCTCGGGTGGGGTTCCACGCCGCCCCGAGCGTCCGAGACGTTGAAGAAACGCTGAAACGCTATGAGGAGAGTTGTATTGGAGTATTCGCTCGAGCTTTCCGATGTCAATTCCCAGCTCCATCGTTACGGTAGCACAGGTGACGGCGGGAAGTTCTTCTTTCATTTTCGCCTCGGCTTCCTCACGCAGACTTGCTGAAAGATTGCCGTGATGAATAAGAAAAATATCGGCATCGCGGCGCGCCTTGGCAATCTGGCGAAAGGTAGCGGTGACATATTCGGTTTCTTCTCTCGAATTTGAGAAAACAAGTGCCTTCTTATGGTTTACACAGTCATACATATACTCAAATCCCGCATCAAATGTCGCTGTATTTTCCGTGGAGCGAGTTAACTCCGGCGAGGATTGAGAAAAGCTTTTGTTTTGTATAAAGAAATGCTCAAGCCCCAAACGCCACGTCAATTTGGTTTGCGGAATTATCGGGATATCAATTCCCCGTCCGCTTCCCAAGGAAAGCCACTTCCCTACCGCCTCCGTATCGCCTATGGTTGCGGACAAACCGATTCTGCGCGGCGAATGACCGATGAGTCTTGAGATTCGCTGAAGCTGGCATATTACCTGGTTCCCGCGATCGCTTCCGATAAGCGTGTGTATCTCGTCAATTACGATATACCGTAAGTCATGGAAAAGCCTTACGATATCGTTAGAACGGTTGATAAGCATTGACTCCAGGGATTCGGGGGTGATTTGAAGTATTCCGCGTGGGTCTTGGAGTAGTTTGCGCTTGTGAGCGGGCGAAACGTCTCCGTGCCAATGAAACACGGGGATTTCGCTTTCCTCAAGTAATAGATCAAGCCTTTCAAACTGGTCGTTTATAAGGCTTTTTATGGGGGCGATATAGATTACCGCAATACTACTTGACGGATCTTCGCAAAGAGTTGTGAGTATTGGAAAAAACGCTGCTTCGGTTTTTCCGCTGGCAGTCGAAGATGACAAAAGCAGATTGTTTTCGCTTTCAAAAATAGATTCTGCCGCCGCTATTTGAACGTCACGCAATGCAGTCCATGAGTTTTCGTATATGAAATTTTTTATATAGTCGGGAAATCTTTCAAAAAGTTGCTCGGCTTTATTCATCGTTTATCCCCTAAAAAATTATATCGTCTGCGGAAATTGTTTTTATTTGTGATTTTGTCTTTTCCTGCTCGGTACTATCGTTGTTCTGGGATTTGACGATAGTATCAAAATTAACACTCGGGTTTTGAAGCAAAATATTAAGCACAGTCATGTAGTCTCTTATCATTTCACGAGGAGTCACCATAGAGTCAGCGCCTGCTTTTTGCATATTTATTTTAAGAAAATCGGCTATATTTTCGTCTGTGATATTGAGTTCGCAGGAATAATACTGATAAAACAAATCTGTTATTCGTTTGAGAAGCGCGAAAAGCTCATTGTCGCTCAAACGAACAAGTC
This sequence comes from Eubacteriales bacterium, assembly GCA_045660295.1. Lineage (GTDB taxonomy): Bacteria > Bacillota > Clostridia > Oscillospirales > CAG-272 > RGIG8775. The sequence goes on along the minus strand of JAZRDN010000030.1, from coordinate 55,955 downwards.
TGATTATAGGATTGTTTAGGTTTTTAACTCCCGCAATCTCATACTTGCTGTCACAGAGACGGCTTCTGAGAGCCTCGTAGCTGAAAAGCCCGCGCCTTGTGTCGTCAAGAAACTGAGGAGTTCCGCCAAACACGATAGCCAAACCCTCGGCGTGCCCCTGCAAGGTATCGTTGAACATGGAAAGAATCTTTTCGTAGTTGTTTTCGCGGCTTACTCGGTTGGGTATCTTGTAAAGATTTACACACTCGTCTATGAAAATCACAAGACCTCTGTAACCCATTTTTCGGACGAGCGCCGCCCAAAGCTTGATATAATCGTACCAGTTGTCATCGTTTACGATAGTTGATACGTTATATCCGAGAGCCTGCTTAGCCTCAGTCTTTGTACTGAACTCTCCTCTTAGCCAGCGCAGACAAGCGCTTTGCTTTTCGTCATCCCCTTCCATGTAGGCGCGATAAAATTCGGTTACCGTTTTGGAAAAGTCAAAGCCGCCGACAAGAAATTCAATATCCCTCATCGCTAACGACACCGCGCGGTGAAGTTCGGTCATAAAAAGGGGGGAGTCCTCGTTTATACCGCTGTCAAGAAGCTCGGCGCGAAGCCCTGCGATCCATTTTGATATGATTTTTGAAAGTGCGCCCCCATCAGGCGAGGACTTGGACGCCATGTTTTTGATAAGCTCCCTGTACGTGGCAAGACCGCTTCCGTTAGTACCGTAAAGTCTTCGCTCGGGAGAAAGATCGGCGTCCGACGTAATGAAATTCTTTTCAAGAGCGTATCCTCGTACGAGCTGGATAAGAAAGCTCTTTCCGCTTCCATATCTACCTATTATGAAACGCATTCTTCCCTCGCCCACGCTTATTTTTTCAAGATCGTCAAGCAATGCGGAGATTTCGTCGTTTCTTCCTATAGCCATATAAGGCGCTCCCGAACGCGGAACAACGCCTGCAGAAACCGAGGTTATAAGAGATGACAGTATTCTTCTTGGAACTGTTTGCGAAGTTTTGTTTTCCATAATTTTTTCCTTATTCCATAATAATATCTTTGTAATCGTCAATTATTTTGTATCCGATATCCGATTCCTCAATCAGGATATCTCCGAATATCTCGGCGGCCGCCTCGTTTATTTCATCCGCAACGGCTTCAAATATAAGCTTGTTTGATTTGATATAGTTGATCTGCTCAGGATATTTTTCGTTTTTTATAAGCTCAAACAATTCGGAATATTTGGAAATCGCCTTGTAAAAGCTTGAAGCTCCGTCAGACGCGCTTTCGGTCGCTGTTTGCGTGGCATTATCTGCGGGCAACGTAGCACTGATCGACACCGAGGAAACCTCCTCCGGTATTTCTTCTGTCTCCACGTATTCCTCAAATGCCTCGACCAACTTTTGCGTGACATCCCATGAGCGTTGTTCTATCGTTTTTGCGGTTTCGATTGAAAACGGCTCGGCTTTTGAATCGTAAAGCTTTTCGTATTCGGGAACTAACGTGCTTTCGGAGCTTTTGCCGAAAACTGATGAAAAATAGTTGTCCAAGATAGATTTTGCCTCGTTGTCCATGTGCTTTACGTTAAGTCTCGAACGAATTCCGACAACATTCCTTATTCTGTTTTCGGAATATTTGATAATATCGGAAATATACACGCGAAGATCGGTTTCAAGAGCAATAGAAGCATAGCTTATTTCTATCCTCTTTTTAGTCTTGGGCGACGAACAAAGCGCTCCCATAAAAGCGATTTTTGAGCTGCTTTTTACAGATTCGGTAAAGATTTTTGAGCCGAGTTCGATTTTTTTCATAACCGCTTCGAAAGCGGCTAATATATGTTTCTCGTATAACGGAGCGGTTGTGTTATCGTAAAATTTGCTCCTTCGGTAGTTGTATGAATTACAGTAGGATAATAAAAATTTAGCCAGTAACCCGGTGTCGGAAAAATCAAAAGAGTAAAATATTTCCGGTATGGTAACACGGCTTATCATCTCATGGGTCAAACGCTTGTCGGGAAACCGGATAGGTATTTTATAAATCAAAGAAAAATCACAAATCCATTCTCCGAGTGTTTGATTGAGCTGAGGATAAATTTCATGATAGTTCGCCCAGAGATTTATTAAGATATCAAGGTCTCTTGCGGCACTTTCCTCGGTGCTCAGATTTATAAGCTCAAAGACATAGAGAAGTATATACGGATGGTCGGTATCGGGATATATACCGTTGTTTACCTGTTCTCTCCACCAAACGTACCAATCCATCTGTTTTTGGTTCATTTGAGAATATTGTGGCATGTAGGAGAAGAAATGTACCGGCTCACATTTGTGAGGCTTGAGCTTTTTGTAGTAAAGCGCGTGGCGACCAAAAAGATCATAATATATACAGTCGCTTTTCCAATTGAGAATTTTGACCTTTTTTATGAAATGAGAAAATCCTTCATATTCCACGGTAGGCGGCAATTCGCGTTTTTGTCCTCGACTTAATATTTGAGGGCTTATTATGTTTTCCGATGTGCTTTTTTCTTGTTGTTCTGAGACAACCATTTCAACAGTTGAAATAGATTTTCGAACAGGATTTTTATTTTCTTTTTGGGGCGGTATAAGTTCACTCAAATCCCAAAAAGTGTCAAGATCGTTCTTGTTTTTCATAAAAATCCCCCTCTCATTATCATTCTTCTTATCTTTCTATTATATCATCGCTCTTATCGCTTGTCAATGGTTTGCTAAATTTTTGTAAGTTGAAAATTTTTAACATTTTCGGGGAAAAAAGATGAATATTTTCTCCAGCCACTTGAAATAAATGCGTTTTTATGATAAAATGTACAGGTAAATCGTTTTTGAAAGGTGTTTTATAATGACGTTGAGTACATTGTTTAAAAGAGCATTGCTCTCTGCATGTTATGTTTTTTCGGCTATTATACTTCTGTATTCCTTGCTGGTAATCTGCATTTATGGCGGTTTGGGTATGAATCCTGTGTCGGTATTCCTTATGTTCCCTCTCGCGCTTGTTATTTCGTTTGCGAATAATGTTGTCAAACACACAAATTTAAGCGGAGTGATAAAGCTGTTCGTTCATTTTACGCTTGTGACTCTCGCGTTGGTTTTGTTTATATATTTGCCTCACGGCGCAGGGGTTTCTTCGGGAAGTGCGATGATAGTTTTTTCGCTCTACGTTGTTTTGTATGCTGTCTGCGTTGGCTTTTACATGGCTGCAACGGCGAAGAAGAAACGTAAGAACGAGAAAAAATCCGAATACAAAAACGTATTCTAAAGTATATGTAACAACAAAAAAGAAATAATAAAGTTGAATATGCTTCCGCATGTTTAGTCCAATGAATTACGGTGAGATATGGAAAAGAAGCTAAATTCCTTTATTATTTCTTTTTTTGTTTTGTTAGCGCTGTTTGCCCTGCTTGTAGCTCTGTTTATAATGTTTCCGCTTTTTGACAATGGGGATTATTATATCAAGGAAACAGACACGCCAAGCGTAGATGCTTTGGCTGACGACAACGGAAACATGCTGAGAGCGACCGAGGATTACGGTCAGGAATATATTGATAAAATTATTTTCCTTGGAGAATCCACTACCTATGGGCTTCAGCGATATGGGGTACTGTCGGGCGGTACTGACACACGCCAAGTGTGGACGGGCGCGATGATGTCAGGTGGAAAAACGGTTTCGGCAGGTACACTTTCGCTGTCTCCGTCAATAGCGCAAGCCAAAATATACTACCCCGATACGGGAGAAGCTCTTACGGTAGCACAGGCGGTTGGGCAGAAAAAGCCCGAATATATGATAATAACCTTGGGGCTTAACAATGGCGTTTCATACTATAACGAATATGAATTCAAGCAATGCTATCGAATGCTTCTCAACTCCATAAACGATAGCTATGGAAATACAAAGATTATTTTGCAATCGCTTTTTCCCGTTTCCCAAAGCTGTCAGATAAACGCTTATACGCCAAGACGCATTGATGAGTGTAACGGCTGGATATATGAAATCGCCCAAGAATATGACATTAAATTTCTGAACACTGCTGAAGTGTTAAAAAACGACGAGGGATATTTGCTTCCCGAATATGATAACGGCGGCGACGGAATACACCTTAACCGCTTAGGCTTGACAGCCGTGATAGATTATATAAAAACACACGGCTACGGGGGATAAATATGAAAAAAACGCTTATAATTGTTTTTTTAGCCTGTATGGTTCTCGTGTCCTGCTCCGGTGAGAGTGTAGATTATTCTTTTTTGGAAACCGATGAAATAGTAAATGATATTATTGAAAATGCCCCTGTAGAGTTCGGATATTGCGACGTGAGTGAATATTATCTTAAAAATTATTTCAGCGAGCTTGTAGGCGTTGAAGAAGGAAAAATATATACCTGTAACGAAAGTTCCAATTTTAATGAGTTCGGCGTTTTTAAATTTGTGACAGCTAAAGATGCTAAAAAGGGCTTGGCGATTATTGATAGCTATTTAAGTACCGCAAAAAAAGAATTTGAAAACGGTATAATTTATGATGTGAGTGAATATCCAAAATTTACGGGCGCAAGGTCCGAGCGATTTGGAAATTATTTAATATATACTATCATTGATCCGCAAGAATCTCAATCCGCTTTTGAAGCCATCAAAAAATAGGAAACAAATAAGGGGCATTCGCCCCTTATTTACTTATCGGTTTGCAAATTTTAGCTTTTGCGCCGCCTTTCAGAAGTGCGCTTAGCGTTTTTTCGGCTTTTTTGATGTCGTAAAAAATTCCAAAAACAGAGGGTCCGCTTCCGCTCATCATGGTAAGCTCCGCATCGCCCGATTTCATTGTGTTTTTCAGCTTATTCACCGACATGTGCTCTTTTTCTATTACTTCCTCAAAAATATTAAATGCGTTTTTGCAGACTCCCTTTATATCTTTGCGTTCAATAGCCGCAACCATAGCGTCGAGCTTTGTCTTGTTGTATTTATAGTCCCAGAAGCCGTCGTACTTATCGTCAAGATCTTTATACGCCTGAGGAGTAGCTACGCCGCTATCGCCTTGCTTGGCGCAAACTATGAAGCATTCGGGCATATCGGCACAATGTTCTATTATTTCGCCTATTCCGCTTATGATCTTTGTGCCGCCAACAAGGCAGAAAGGAATGTCAGCACCGATATTCTTGCCTATATCAATAAGCTCTTCAGTAGAAAAAGGATAATCAAAAAGCTCGTTGAGTGCCTCAAGAGTTGCCGCGCCGTCAGCGCTTCCGCCTGCCATTCCTGCCGATACAGGGATGTTTTTTTGAATATCTATGGCAATTCCGTCATGACAGTCAAGTTCACACAGAAAAGCTTTTGCGACTCTGTAAACTATGTTTGACGAGTCTGTTGGAATACTTTTATCATCCGATGTTATCTTAATTCCGTCGCTTTGAGTTTTCTCTACCTTTATTACGTCATACCAGTCAACGGTCTGCATTATACTCTTTATGTTGTGATAGCCGTCAGTGCGGCGGGATTCTATATCAAGAAAAAGATTTATTTTCGCATAGGCTTTCTTTTCGGTCATAAAATGTCTCCTTTGAAAGTTTGATACTATAATTGTATCACAAATTTTATGAAAAATAAACTATATTGTAAAAAATTTTTTTCTTGTGCCATAACTTATTGACTATTTGCGAAAAAAGATATATAATATATACAAGTAAATAAACTTTATTAAGTGTTTATATACGTATCACCGAGGAAAGGATCTGTTGAACTCAACACCGGTAACAAAATGTTTGGATTTGACGAAAAAAAGAAAAAGGTTTTGGCAATATCGTTTTTTGTATACGCCGTTATACTCTTGCTTGCCATTATAATGATGAATTTTGAGAAATTCACCGCCTTTACCACTTGGCTTAACGATAAACTTGATGTATTTACACCGATAGTTCTCGGAGCTATAATAGCATATCTTTGCACGCCGCTTGTGAAACTCTTTCAGAAGGTGGTACTTAAAAGAATAAAGAATAACGTGGTAAAACGCGGACTGTCAATTCTTTGCGCGTATCTTCTGCTTCTTGCGTTAATAATTATTATTGCTTTTATGATCGTTCCTCAGCTTATTTCCAGCGTGGAGGATCTGGTTCGTAAGATGACCGACGGAACGTATATGAATTACGCGTTGGATACAATAAACGATTTCCTTAACAATATGTTCGTTCAGGGCGAGGAGAACTTTGAGTTTATCGATGTTGACAAAATAAACAACGTCATTACAAACTTCTTCGTAAGTTCCGAGGATATACTTCAACAGGGGTTAAATATCATTGTCTCATATGCTTCAAAGATATTTACCGGTGTTAAGAATATTTTCTTCGGATTGTTGCTTTCAATCTACTTTGTTATCGGCAAAGAAAACCTTTACGCACAGTCCAAGAAGATTATTTCGGCGATATTTTCTAAGAAAAAATGCGACTCTATTCTTGATTGGTGCAGATTCGCCGACAAGACATTCGGCGGCTTTGTAATCGGAAAACTTATAGACGCAACATTTATGATATTTACATGCTCGATAGCTTTCAGCATTGCGAAAATCCCTTATGCCATTCTTATTGCCGTTGTTATCGGTGTATGTAACATTATTCCCTTCTTCGGTCCTTTTATCGGTGCTATCCCATCGGGACTGATTATTTTGATCGCAAATCCCGGAAAATTTATTATTTTCGTAATTCTTACACTTCTTATTCAGCAGTTTGATGCCAACGTTGTTGAACCCAAAATCGTTGGCGACCGCACGGGGCTTTCTTCACTTGGCGTTATCGTAGCCATTATGATAATGAGCGGATATTTCGGCATTATCGGTATGTTCTTCGGTGTTCCGATATTTGCTATTTTCTATTCGCTGGTTATGAGCTTTGTTGACAAGAGATTGAAAAAGAAAGAGCTTACCACCGATTTGGCGGATTATTACAGCGAAAATTCTATCGTTGACCCCAGACGCATCCCCGAGCCGATTTCCGCGAGAGTATACCGTGTTCTCGGAAGGTTTATTGTGGACGGCGAGCATAAACTGGTTAAGTTTTTCAAAAGCAAAAAGAGAAACAAAAAATCAAACAAGCCGGATGAAAGCGAAATTGAGATTATAAAAATCGATTCAGACAGCGATGCGTCGGATCAGAATGGTGACAACGACCAAATATAACGGAGGCAAAAATGAGTGACCAGATAAAAAAAGGCGGAATTTCGGTTGAAACCGCCAATATATTCCCTGTAATTAAAAGATGGCTTTATTCGGAAAAGGATATCTTTCTGCGCGAGATCGTTTCAAACGCTACCGATGCGGTGACCAAGCTTAAGAGGTTGCAGTCCCTCGGTCAGATATCACTCCCCGACGAAACATACAAAATAGACGTAATTCTTGATACTGATGAAAAAACTATCACTGTTCGCGACAACGGTATAGGTATGAGCGAGGATGAGCTTGAGAGATATATCTGCCAGATAGCTCTCTCTGGCGCGCTTGAGTTTATCGAAAAATATGAGGGCGAAAACAACTCCGCCGACGGAATTATAGGTCATTTCGGTCTCGGGTTTTATTCGGCATTCATGATAAGCGATACCGTTGAGATATTTACAAAATCTTACACAACGGCGCCCGCGGTTCATTGGACCTGTAACGATATCGGTGAATATGAAATAGAAGCCTGTGATTGCCGGGAGCACGGAACATCTGTGGTAATGCACGTTTCCGACGAGGGCGAGGAGTATCTTAACGCCTCCAAGCTTAAGGAAATGCTTGATAAATATTGTTCTTTTATGCCCGTGGAAATATTCTTCAAGGAAGTAAAAGAAACCGCCGAAGAAAAGTCGGACGAGACAGCGGAAAAGCCTATCAACGAAACAACTCCTCTGTGGCTCAAGTCCGCATCCGAGTGCACACCCGAGGAATACAATGATTTCTACAAAAAGGTGTTCCACGATTTCAAGGATCCGCTTTTCTACATTCATATCAATGCCGATTATCCGCTCAATTTCAAGGGAATCCTTTTCTTCCCGAGAATCGCTAACGAGTATGAGTCGCTCGAGGGTCAGGTAAAGCTCTATTACAATCAGGTGTTCGTTTCCGACAACATCAAGGAAGTTATACCCGACTACATGATAATGCTTAAGGGCGTGCTTGACTGTCCCGAGCTTCCGCTTAACGTATCCAGAAGCTATCTTCAGACTAACACATACGTTTCCAAGGTGTCGGCTCACATAATCAAGAAGGTTGCGGACAAGCTTAATTCACTTTACAATACTGACCGCGAGACCTTTGAAAAGGTGTGGGAAGACATTAAGATATTTGTAGAATACGCTTGTCTGCGTGACAAAAAATTCTATGATAGAGTAAAGGATTCTCTACTCCTCAAGCTTACCGATGACAAGCACGTTTCGGTAAACGAGTATCTTGAAGCCGCAAAGGAAACCAACGAAAACACTGTTTATTACACTACCGACAAAGCACTTCAGGCTCAGTATATTTCGCTTTTTGAGGCACAAAATATAAAAGTAGTTTGTTTTGACCACCAGCTTGACACCCAGTTTATCTCGATGCTGGAGCAGTATCTTGAAAATGTCAAGTTTGTGCGCGTGGACGCTGATGTTGCTGCAGCACTTAAGGGCGATGGAGATATTACCGAAAACACGGATATCGCGGAGCTTTTCAAGAAGGTCAGCAGAAATGAGCAGCTTGAGGTGAAATTTGAGGCTCTTAAGGCTTCCGAAATTCCTGCTATACTCAATATTTCCGAGGAAGCAAGACGCTTTGAAGATATGATGCGTATGTATGGCGGTAACGCGCCTATGATGGGCATGGATAACGGAGCGACTCTTGTCGTAAACAATGCTTCGCCGCTTATATCCAAGCTTGGAACGCTGGTAATTTCCGATAAGGAGACCGCTGAGCAAATGGCTTCTTATATCTATAAGCTCTCGGTGCTTTCGCAGAGAAAGCTGTCTGCTGAAGAAATGCAGTCTTTCCTCGCCGATAGCTTTAAAATTCTTAATAAGATATGAGCTCGCCAAGGGACGATATTATAATACAAAATATAATCGAATGCTCCGCCGATGCCCAGAGAAGCTCGGCGGAGATAGATTTATTGCTGCTTGACTTTATATTTGACACCGACCTTGAGCATCGCTCAATATCGGATATCAAAAATGAGATAAACCATAAATATGGGTTTTTACAAGACCAACGCCAAAAGCGGCACGCTGGAATATCCAAGTTTGAAATAGCGCGTGAACAGCTCCTGATATGTAAGCAGCTTGCGGCGCGCTTTAAACACAGTTTGGGAGTTGACATAGAAGAATTGCAAAAGCGCGATTTCTCAGGAATAGCATATTGGTATTCAAACAGTTACGCTAAAGAGGCTCTTTTGAGGTTTGGGGAAAGATTAAAAAATTTCCGAGAGATTCCTGTTGATAGCTTTACCGCGGTTTGCGAAAGCACAGATGACGGAAATACGCTTGGAATAATTCCTATAATCAACTCAAACGACGGTCGCTTGATGTCTTTTTACCGTCTCATTGACAAATACGATTTGAAAATTTCTGCTGTGTGTAAGGTGGAAAACCCCGACGGAGAGGGCTTTACAAAATTCGCCTTGGTCGGAAAGCATCTTGCAAATACCGATGTAAAAAAGAAAAAGACCATAGAGTTCGCCACAAACAGAGCAATCGTTGACGTAGTTTCAATGGTTGAACATATAGGCGGGGAGATTGGGGAGATAACCTCGGTTCCCTTCCTTTACAACAATACAGAGTACGCCAATTATATCAATATTACCATTGATAGCGATTCGGTTTACGAGACGTGGTTGTATATGTATATATTTTTAGGTGAAATTGACTTTATAGGTCTATATAGCGAAATTTAAGGAGAAAACAATGGAAAAGATAGTTTATTCGCCCAAGGGCGTTTGTTCAAGACAGATAGAAATAGAGGTAGATGACGGCGTTATAGTGTCCTGCAAATTTATGGGCGGATGCTCAGGTAATACTCAAGGAATTTGCGCACTTGTAAAAGGCATGAAAATAGATGACGCTATTTCACGCCTTGAGGGAATCCGTTGCGGATTTCGTCCTACGTCCTGCCCCGACCAGTTGGCAGCGGCGCTGAAGGGGCATAATAAACAGTAAGAAACAGAGCGGTTCGTCCGCCCTGTTTTCTTTTTGCAAAAATATTGATAATTTAGCCCAAATATATTGACAAATTTCGCATATATTGGTATAATATATATGATTTTGATAGAGGTGCGATTTATTATAAGTAGAAGCTCTGTTATAACTCGGAAAGGTTGGGGCTTTGAAAGGAATAGTCGCCGAAGCGGATGCGTTTTCCGACGCATTTTGCTGGTGCATAGTAAAACATATTATGTACTGTCACGTTTGTGGAGCGCTATCAATCGTACACTTGTATGATTAGCGCTGTATTTTACAGCGCTTTTTATAATTATTAAATATTTTTTAAGGAGACAGACATGACAAAAACAACCAAGATCACACTCGCTGTCGCTGTTGCGCTTATCGTCGTTTTGCTTGTCATTGCTGCCGTAACCGGTGGTGCTATGGGTACCGTACCCTGCCCCGATTGCAGTGGTGCTGCTGACTGTGAAACCTGTGGCGGAACAAGTGAGGTTGTCGGTACGTGGTGGGCTCTCGTTCCTCCCATTATCGCAATCGGACTCGCGCTTATTACTAAAGAGGTTTACAGCTCCCTCTTTATCGGAATCGTTTCCGGCGCACTCCTCGCCTCCAATTTCTCTGTAACCGCATCACTTGATACTGCCGTTGGCGCAGGTCTCATCGATGCAGTTTCGGGCACTGCGGGAATCTTTATCTTCCTTGTAGAGCTCGGAGTTATCGTGGCTCTTATAAACAAGGCTGGCGGTTCAGCTGCATTTGGTAACTGGGCAAAAACACACATTAAGACAAGAGTAGGCGCGCAGCTTGCTACGTTCCTTCTCGGTGTGCTTATTTTCATCGACGACTATTTCAACTGCCTTACAGTAGGCTCTGTAATGCGTCCCGTAACAGACAAGCACAAGATATCACGCGCAAAGCTTTCCTACATTATCGATGCTACGGCGGCTCCCGTTTGTATGATTGCTCCCATCTCCAGCTGGGCTGCGGCAGTTGCTCAGTACGCTGAAGACGGTCAGGGACTTAAGCTTTTCGTTATGGCTATTCCCTATAACTTCTATTCTCTTCTCACACTTGTGTTCGTAGTTGCTCTTGCTCTTATGAAGTTTGACTACGGTAAGATGAGAACACACGAATACAATGCGATCGTAAACGGTGATCTTTATACAGAGGGCGACAAAGCAGAGGTGGCAGAGGTTGAACCTTCTACTCGCGGTCGCGTTTGGGATCTTGTTCTTCCCATTGTATTCCTTATCATCGTAAGCGTAATCGCTCTTGTTTATGTCGGCGGATTCTTTGGAGTTGACGCTTGGGGCGGTACAGATTGCGCAGGTGATTTCATAGGCGCATTCGGCAACACCGACGCGACCATAGGTCTTCCTTGGGGAGGTCTCTTCTCACTTATCTTCATTGTTATCTATATGATAATTCGCAAGGTTGTAACATTTAAGGAATCAATGGATTGCGTTCCTCAGGGCTTTATAGCAATGGTTCCCGCAATTCTTATCCTTACCTTTGCTACAGGTCTTAAGAACATTACAACTATTCTTGGCGCTAAGTACTTTGTTGGCGAGCTTATGAGCGGTGCTGCAGCAGGTCTTGCTAACTTCCTTCCCGCCGTTATCTTCCTTGTTGCTTGCGTACTTGCATTCGCGACCGGAACATCTTGGGGTACGTTCGGTATCCTTATTCCCATCGTTAACGCGATCTTCCCCGTGGGAAGCGAGATACTCATTATCGGTATGTCGGCTTGCCTTGCAGGCGCGGTTTGCGGAGACCATTGCTCGCCCATTTCGGATACAACAATTATGTCCAGCGCAGGCGGTCAGTGCAATCACCTCAATCACGTTTCGACACAGCTTCCCTATGCGATCAGCGTTGCGGCTATCTCGTTTGTAATGTACATAATCGCAGGCTTCGTTCAGAACGCGATTATCTGTCTTGCAATCGGTGTTGTAGTTACTGTTGCGTTCCTCTTCGTAATGAAGAAGCTCTCAGACAAGCTTCATCCCGAAACAAAGAGAGGCTAAAAACAAAAATCAAGCAGGTGCGAAAGCACCTGCTTTTTTGTTCTTATGAGAAATCGAATTTTGCTTCGCCATTTTCGAGCTTTAGTCTGCCGTCAAAGCTTTTTCCTGTCTTTTTGGAGACGAAACCTTCTATTTTTGATGTTCTGCCTTGCTCAAGCAAAAGCTTCATGTTAGAAACCGAGATGGCACGGCCGCAAATATAAATTCCGACCTTGAAAGTACAGCCTTCTTTATATCCTTTACAGCCGTAATAAAACTTTCCTCTCATGATTTCATTTCCGCAAATCGGACATTTGCCGACAATGTCTCCAAAGCATCCGGTGTTCATATCCTTTTCAAGCGGAGTGGCTTCGGTAGACCCCTCGTGATTGAAAACCTCGCTTATTTCGTTTTGTGCGAGGGTTACGCCGTCTTTAATGGTTATATCGCCGCGATATATTTTCTTGAGCGCCTGACCCATTTGTGAGGTTTTGTACTTATCCATTATGATATTGAGCCTCGAAAGCGCTTCAATGAGGAATATTCCTTGCGGGAGTATGGTGTAAACGTCCTTTTTCAGTTGAATGTACTCGCTCTTTCGCGCGTTATCAATAATACCGGTTCGTGTTGCCTCTGTTCCAAGCTCGAGACCCTCGAAAATTGCCTTGTAGTCTTCCTCGTCGTCAAATTCGGAGCTGTTATCCTCTTGTTGCTCCTTTGCCTTTTCCTTGGCGGCGTTTTTTTCTTCCTTGAAGGGGTTCTTCAAATAGTTATTGAGTGTCTCTATGGTATAGTGCTTGGGCGGCGTGGTTTCTTTTTCGGTTGGCTTAAATTCGGTATTGACCTTATCTCCTTTTGAAAGCTTAGGAAGTATCTTATCCTTTTGGCTGCTGTCATCATATTTTGTCCAGCCCGGCTCGACAATAACGGTGCCTTTGAGCAGGAAATCTTCGTAATCACCAACGGCAACCACTATTTCTGTTTTTTCAATTACACAGTCTTCGGCACAGAAAACCGCTATAAAGCGACGGAAAACAGTTGAATACACCTGCATTTCCTTTTCGCTTAATTTATTTTTGTCTGGGATTTTGTATGTAGGTGTCAACGCCGAGTGTGATTCTATCTTAGAATCGTCAAAAATTGTTTTTTTGACCTTAAGCTCTACGGGATATCCAAGCTTTTTACAGTTGTCTATAATTTTACTTATCTTATCCTTCTCGGCGGTAGCAAGATATTCCGAGTTGGTTCGAGGATAGGTCAGATAACCCTGCTCGTAAAGCCTTTGAACTATTTCAAGGCTCTCTGCCATTGACATTTTGTATTTTTTACCCAGCACGTTTTGTAGCTTCGACAGAGAGTAAAGCTTACCGGGCGCAAGGGTATCTTTTTTCTTTTTTACAGATTTGACGATGGCATCTACTGCGTTATACTTGGCGCAAAACGCAAGAGCATCCTCGTATTGATTGTTTTCAAATTTTTGCTTGCTTGTGAGTTCAACTACCTCACCGTTGGTTTCAGCTTTGCTCACGATAGCGTAATATTTCCCAGGAACAAAGTTTTTTATGGCCATGTCGCGGTCATATATTGCTTTGACTATGGGAACGATTACGCGCCCTACACGAAGGAGCGTTCCCGTTTTGAGTGTGGCGTAACGGGTAAGATTAACCCCGTAAAGCCAATCTATATAAGTGCGCGCAAAGCCCTCGTTGGCAAGCGCGTTGTATTCATTTTCATCTTTCATTTCGGAAAGAGCTTTACGTATAGTTTCGGGAGTTTGGTCAGGCAGCCACAAGCGTTTAAAGGACTTTTGAGACTGTAACGCATGGCTAACACAGAGTCTGACTATTATCTCACCCTCTCGGTCAGCGTCTCCCGCATTCACTATCGTATCAACATCGTTACGGTTGCAGAGTGATTTTAGAATCTCAAACTGACGGACTACACCGCTATCTACCTTTTTGTCGCTTCCCTTTTTTAATTCAAATTTGAACTCCTCGGGAAAGCAAGGAAGATTGTTAAGTGTCCACCGCTTATCTGTGATGGGCGTTGCTGAATAATCCTCAATATCGGCAAGCGAAAAAAGGTGACCAAAAGCCCACGTTACAATATATTCGTTTCCTTCAAGATAACCGTTTCTTTTGGACATGCCGCCGATGGCGTCGGCAATGTTGCGTCCAAGGCTTGGTTTTTCCGCTATAATTACGATCATAAAAGCTCCGATCAGGGGTTATTTTTTACATTCAAAGTCAAATAATGTATGACATTTTGGACAATTTACCGTGTGTTTTCCAACTTTTCTGGGAAGCCTTATGTTTACTCTGCACGAGGGGCACTTGGTGTAAACATGTGTTTTTCTGTCCTTCCACATAGCTTTGCGAAGCTTGACAAAAGACACGGCTTTTTTAAGCCATTTTTCAAACCTTGCATTTTCCTGATATCTTTTTCCTATATTCTTCGAAAAGAAACGAAAAAACGAATATCCGATAAGAAACAACTCTAAAAGGTAAATGGTTAAAGAATTGACGAAGGAGTTTATAATCATCAAAGCCAGAGCTGTCCAAAGCAACACCATACCGAGATTATCGGTACCGTATCTGCCATACATAAATCTTTCAAGTCTCTGCCTGAATTTCATCGCTTTCTCCTTTTCATAAAGTTGAAACGGCAAAGCTGTTGCCGTTTCAACAATAAGTAATGATTTTATTTAAAGAGTTCGGGATAATTAGACTTTATAAATTCAGCAAGCTCTTCGCCCTGAATTTTTGCGCCCTCAACATTGGGATGAGATGCGTTTCCCAGTCTGTTTGTAGTAAGATTTACAATCTTCATATTGTATCCCTGAGCAATATACTTGCTTTTAATGAGATACTTTGAACGAATAGTAGCGTTCTCATAATTCTCATTAGCCATGCACCCGAAAACAAAGAGCATTGGCACGTCGTTGCCGTACAGGTTCGTGAATGTCTTTACCATATCGTCAAACGCCGCGTCGAAGGTAACGTAATTGTATTTCTCGTTCTCAGCATTTCTGTTTTCCGGCGTATTGCTATACCACTGCCAGTTATCGTTAGTGTGAAGATTTATCACAACGAGGTCCGGAATACGTGTAGGCGCATAGGGCGTTTCGTCACGCTTGAGATTCTGATAAGGGTAGACCTTTGAAAAAATGTTTGTTTCGCTACCCGAATATGCGATTCCCATACCGCCGTTTGAACAGATAGAATAATCGGCATCAAGCTCATCAAGAGCAAGGTAAGCATATGCCGCCGTACCGTCATCTCCGCTTGCTCCAAGACCAGCACCACAGGTAATTGAGTTGCCCACAACCTCAATATAGAGATCTTTTTCCTCGGCTTTTATGAGATTACCTGTAAGAGTTATTGAATCAATAGTAGCATTGTTTCCATAGCCTTTTTCACCAAGTATCTTAATGCTGTGAACACCTTCATCAAGGCCTCTTGCGACAACATAAGTGCCTTCGGTTCTATTGGCTCTAAAATGCTTTTCAGTAACAACACCGTCAACGACAAAAGTAAATGAGGTGGTTGAGGAATTCGCCGCGGTAATTCCAACAACAACATCACCTTTACAATCGGCAACAAATTCAACACCTGAGGCAGTCCAATCGCATGTAAGCGATGTGCCGAGCACGGACGTCCTGCCAAGGGTACGGTAAAACTCGCTTGCTTCAAGCATGTTAAGCGTTTGGGTTGTATACTCCTTAGCCGTTATATTTTCATCCCCAAAAATATATATTGTGGTTACAGGATATGGATTTGGATATTCTTGGCTTATAAAATGTTCCGAATGAACAAAAACTACTGTTCCGGTTCTGCGCGCCTCAATAACTTCTCGTATCGGGTCATCCTCTGTATAAACTCTGGTGTTGTTTTTTATAATGACACGCCGTTCATCATTAGAGAAGATGTCATCTATCAGAACAATAAGACCGTCATCTGTTTCTTCATATCCCAAAATTTCGCCGCGGAACTGAGTGAATATAAGTCCTGTTTCTTCGGGATTGTCGCCGATACCCGCCAAACCGCCACAAGCAGAAAGCGCGAAGCATGCGACAAGAATAAGAGAAATCAGCTTTACAAACTTTATCATACCGCTATTCCTTATCAGTCAACAAGCTCAAAACCGAAGTAATCCTTGGTATTGTTGTAGCTTATATCGGCAATAAGCTGTGCGAGAGCGTCGATATCAGCGGGGTACATACCGTCCTCTACCCACTCTCCTACAAGACGGCAAAGTATTCTTCTGAAATACTCGTGTCTGGGGTAAGAAAGGAAGCTTCTGGAGTCGGTAAGCATACCGAGGAAGTTGCCGAGCGCCGAAAGATTTGCGTAAGAGCGCATTTGAGCTACCATTCCGTCAAGGTTGTCGTTAAACCACCAAGCAGAGCCCTGTGTTACTGTGGGCTTGCCGCTTCCGTCGCCTGCGCAGAATGTGCCGCACATTGTACCGATAGCCGCGTTTTCAATGGGGTTGATGGAATAAATAACTGTTCTGGGAAGTCCGTTGTTGTCCTTGAGGTAGTCAAGCATAGCGATAAGCTTTTCTGCGGTGATATTGCCGTTGATAGTATCAAATCCGGAGTCGGGACCAAGCTTTGCGAACATTTCGGAGTTGGGGTTTCTCTTTACGCCATAATGGAGCTGCATAACCCACTGACGCTTCTTATACTCGCATCCGAAGAAGCGGATCATCTGAGATTTGAACATAACAGCCTCGTCGCAAGTAACGTCAGCACCGTCGCTGGCGATAGCCTTCTTAAGAGCCTCGTTTGCGTGGAACTTGTCGGGCTTTGTGAATACTACACCGTCGTCCATTCCGTGGTCCGCGGTTTTACATCCGAGAGCGTCGAAACGATCGAGCGATACAAGATAAGCCTTTTCAAGAGAGTCGATATCAACGATCTCGACACCTGTGGACTCGCTAAGAGTTTTAAGATATGCGGTAATTCCCTTGCGCTCGATATTCATGCCCTTATCGGGACGGAATGCAGGAAGCACCTTTGTCTTAAATCCGCTTTCAGCAAGCTGCTTGTGGTATTCAAGAGAATCGGCAGGGTCGTCGGTTGTGCAAAGAAGCACGACGTTAGACTTTGTGATAAGCTGCTGAGCGCTCATATCGGGTTGAGCAAGCTTTTCAGCGGCGATCTTCCAGATCTCCTCACAGTTTTCCTCATTGATGATAAGATCGCAGTCAAAATATCTCTGAAGCTCAAGATGGCTCCAGTGGTAAAGAGGATTACCGATGAGCTTGGGCATGGCTGAGCAGTAAGCCTTGAATTTTTCAAAGTCGGAAGCGTCGCCTGTGATGTACTTTTCGTCAATACCGCAGGAGCGCATTGCTCTCCATTTGTAGTGGTCACCGTAAAGCCAAACCTCGGTGATGTTTGTGTAGTGAACGTCCTCTGCTATTTCCTTGGGAGAAAGGTGGCAGTGGTAGTCGATTATCGGGAGCTTTTCAGCGTAGTTGTGGAACAAAACTTGCGCTGTTTCGGTGTTGAGGAGAAAATCCTCGTTCATAAATCTTTTCATTTTACAGTCCTCCATAAAGTTTTATTACATAAAATTTTATTCTATTAATTATACCATAATATTTGGAATAATTCAATATATTTCGTTGAATTAATCAACGTCAAAAGGATATTTTACGTTTATTTGTTTTCTTGTTGCCACAAGCTCCGCGCAGTCAACGTTTTTAATCGCTTTCCCAAATTTGTTTGCGATTTTACCGAGACCGACGATTCCCCACTTTATTTTTTCATAACTAAAAGCCTTTCGGTTTTTGTGCGCTATTTTTATAAATTATAACACAAGCAAACTTAAAATTCAATATACTTGCCGAAACTTTGTATTACCACTTTACAAATCATCAAAAATGTGCTATAATATGATGAATAATTATTTTTGAGGGAGAGCGAATGATGGATTTGAGTAATTTTTCTCTCATATATCCAAGCTTTGAGACGCGTCAAAATCATTATAAAGGCGTAAATCTGCCTAAAATCGATATGTTCGTGCTTGAAGAACTTGGAATGCTTGATTTTATAGATCTTCGCAACAGTGAGCTTTCGGAATATTTTACCACCGACCGCGAGGTTATCGAATATCGAATGGAGACCTTCAGCGATATGCTGGAAAATCCCCAAATTTCGGATATTCTTGGTTCACTTATTCCGATACTCGGCGATATAATGGAGCTTCGTAGGCTTGAAGCCGACAGCGGTGACACCGACTCTTATCTTTCCAGCATCACTGAGATAGAGCTTTATATTTCGTGTATTGACCTGTTGAGCGAGGGCTTTTCGGCTATTCGCAACAATCTTAAAAGCCGAGCCTTTACTGCGTTTGCCGACAGAATTATCGAGCTGGCTCAAAGCGATTACTACAAAGAGCTTAACAGTAAGCTCTCGGAGCTTACCGCGCGAGTTCGCGAAATAAAGAGTGTCACTATCGGGGTAAACCTTGACGCGCAGCTTCGTCCCAAGGAAGCGGGAGTGCTTTCGATAAATCCCGAATCATTTAAGTCGGGCGACGTTATTGAGAAGATTTTGAGACTCAGCTTTAAGGACGACGAATATACTTGCATCGCAAGTCTCGTTCCCTTCGGTAAAAAGCAAAACGAAAACCAAAAGACCGCGCTTTCGCTTGCCTTCAACTCGGCTATCAACGATGTTTACAAGTCGTCTCTGCATTCTTGGAAAAAGATAGTCAAGTCCTATGTGCTTGACAACACAAATTTCCTACTCGACCTGCTTGGTGAGTTTGAGTTTACGGTAAAAGCAACCGACGCGCTTCGCGTTTTACAAGAAAAGGGGTGCGACTTGTGCGTTCCGAAAATCGAGACGATGGATGCGCGAGCCTTTAAGGCTACCGATTTATACAACCCATGTGTGGCGGTAAAAATCGAGGACGAAATAGTCGCAAACGACATGATTTTTGACGAAAAAGCCATGATATACGTTCTCACAGGACCAAACCGCGGCGGAAAATCGGTTATCACGTGTGCGGTTGGTATTGCCCAGGCAATGCTTCAGCTTGGCTTGTTTGTTCCTGCAAAAGAGGCGGTTATGAGTCCCGTTGACGCGATATTTACTCACTTCCCCACCGGAGCGGACGATACTATTGACAAAGGGCGTCTCGGTGAGGAGTGTGCGCGACTTAATGAAATTTTAAGCGCGACTACGCCAACCAGTCTGGTTTTGCTTGACGAGTCACTTTCCTCAACAGGCTCTTACGAGGCTTCCTATATCGCAAGCGAGGTCTTGCGCGGCTTGAGTATGTACGGTTGCAGATGTATTTTCTCTACTCATCTGCACGAGCTTGCGGCGGAGATAGACGCTATAAACGCACAAACAGTTCCACAGGGCGGAGCGCCTATCGACACTCTGGTAGCGGGGATTGAGGAAGGAAAGCGGTCGTTCAAGATTACGCGCGCAAAGCCTGACGGAAAGAGCTACGCCCGCGACATTGCCAGAAAATACGGACTTTATTACGAAAATATTATAAAAAACATAAAGAATTGAGGGGTTTTACTATGGACAAGATACTTAATCTACTTGAAGACGACGCTACTCTCACAGCCACGCAGCTTGCGGTTATGCTTGACAAAGAGGAAGGCGACATAAAGAAATCTATTGAAAAATACGAAAAGGACGGCGTAATTCTCGGCTATAAGACTATTATTGACTGGGATAAGACCGACCGCGAGTACGTTACCGCTCTTATTGAGGTCAAGCTTACCCCCCAGAAGGACAGAGGCTTTGACAAGGTTGCGGAAAAGATATACAACTATGACGAAGTAAAGAGTCTTTACCTTATGTCGGGCGCATACGACCTTGCGGTATTTATCGAGGGCAGGACCATGAAAGAGGTAGCGTATTTCGTAGCGCAGAAGTTGGCGCCCATTGACTCGGTAGTTTCTACCGCTACTCATTTCGTGCTCCGCAAGTACAAGGACAAGAGCGTTGTTTACGGCGGCATTGAGGAAGATTTGAGAGGAACCGAATTCTGATGTTGGATTACAGTAAAATTTTATCAAAAACAGTTGTTGATCTCAAGCCGTCGGGTATAAGAAAATTTTTTGATTTGCTCGGCGACATGAAAGACGTTGTGGCTCTCACTGTGGGTCAGCCCGACTTCCCCACGCCGTGGCACGTGCGTGAAGCAGGTATTGAAAGCCTTGAGCAAGGCAAGACATACTATACCTCTAATGCGGGAACGACAGAGCTCCGTGAAGAAATATCAAGATATATGCTTCGCCGTTTTGGGCTTAAGTACGAGGCGCTTACAGAAACCTTTGTAACGGTTGGCGGCTCTGAGGCAATTGACCTCGCTATCAGAGCGATAGTTGAGCCAGGGGACGAGGTTATCATTCCCACACCCTCATTCGTATGCTATGAACCTATAGTAAGACTTGCGGGCGGCACACCCGTAATTATCGCTACCGAGTTCAAGGATGAGTTCAAGCTTACCCCAGAGAAGCTTAAGGCGGCAATCACCCCCAGAACAAAGATGCTGGTGCTTCCCTTTCCCAACAACCCCACGGGTTCAATTATGACCAAGGAAGAGCTTGAGGATATCGCTTCTATAATCCGCGAAACAAATATAATGATCTTGTCTGACGAGATATATGCGGAAATGACTTATGGAGGGCTTAAGCACGTTTCTATCGCGTCGCTTCCTGACATGCAGGAGCACACTATCATAGTGAACGGTTTTTCCAAGGCGTACGCTATGACAGGCTGGCGAATGGGCTTCCTTTGCGCTCCCGCGCCGATACTCAAGCAAATGCTTAAGATTCACCAGTACGCTATCATGTGCGCGCCGACCACATCGCAATTTGCCGCGGTTGAAGCGCTCCGCAACGGTGACGGTGATATTCAAATGATGGTTGACGAATACGACCGACGCAGAAAGTACATCTACGACGGCTTGAAGAACATCGGAATAGAGTCCTTTGAGCCTAAAGGTGCGTTCTACATATTCCCCAACATCGGCAATTTCGGAATGTCAAGCAACACGTTCTGCGAGAAGCTGTTATACGATTACGGCTGCGCTATCGTTCCCGGTGAGGCGTTTGGTGACAGCGGAGAGGGCTTTGCGAGAATTTCTTACGCTTACTCCGTAAAGCACATTACACAGGCACTTGAAAGAATTGATTCTTTTGTCACTGATATTAAAAAAGGAAAAGTGAAATAAAACTAAAAAGCATCAAGCTCGATGAGTTTGATGCTTTTCTTGTGAAACTCCCACATTTTCTGTGGGAGTTTAAGTTTAATCTTTAATTAGAATTCAAGAGTCTTTTCGATGTAGCTCTTAAGCTCGGAAATCGGGATACGAACCTGCTCCATGGAGTCACGGTCACGTACGGTTACGCAGTTATCGGTCTCGGACTCGAAATCGTATGTAATACAAAGAGGAGTTCCGATCTCGTCCTGTCTGCGGTATCTCTTACCGATAGATCCAGACTCATCAAAGTCAACTGTGAAATACTTTGCAAGCTCATCGTAGATCTCGCCTGCTTTGTCGGAGAGCTTCTTCGAAAGAGGAAGCACAGCCGCCTTAACGGGAGCAAGCGCGGGGTGAAGTCTGAGAACAACACGTGTATCGTTCTTTTCAGCGTCAACGACTTCCTCGTCGTAAGCATCGCAAAGGAATGCAAGAGCTACACGGTCAGCACCGAGAGAAGGCTCGACAACGTAAGGAATATACTTTTCATTGGTTTCAGCGTCAAAGAACTCCATAGACTCGCCGCTGGTATTCTGGTGCTGGGTAAGGTCGTAGTCTGTTCTGTCCGCGATACCCCAAAGCTCGCCCCAACCGAACGGGAACAGGAATTCGATATCGGTAGTACCCTTGGAATAGAAGCAAAGCTCCTCGGGAGAGTGGTCACGGAGACGAAGATTTTCTTTTCTGATGCCGAGATTGTAGAGCCAGTTCTCGCAGTAGGATCTCCAATACTGGAACCACTCAAGGTCTGTTCCGGGCTTGCAGAAGAACTCCAACTCCATCTGCTCAAACTCACGTGTTCTGAACACGAAGTTACCGGGAGTGATCTCGTTTCTGAAGGATTTACCGATCTGAGCAACACCGAAAGGCATCTTTCTTCTTGTTGTTCTTGCAACGTTCTTGAAGTTTACGAAGATACCCTGAGCGGTCTCGGGACGAAGGTAAACTGTGTTTGTAGAAGCCTCTGTAACACCGATAAATGTCTTGAACATGAGGTTGAACTTACGGATGTCGGTGAAATCGCCGCTTCCGCAATCGGGACAAACTATGTGGTTTTCCTTAATATACGCGCTCATTTCCTCGTCGGACCAGCCTGCGGGATTTACGTCGAGCTTGTTCTCAAAAGCGTACTCCTCGATGAGCTTGTCGGCTCTGTGACGGCTACGGCAGACCTTGCAGTCCATAAGGGGGTCGGAGAAGCCGCCAAGGTGACCCGAAGCAACCCAAGTCTGAGGGTTCATGATAATGGCGCTATCAAGACCTACGTTATACTTGCTCTCCTGTACAAATTTTTTCCACCATGCTTTTTTTACGTTGTTCTTGAACTCAACGCCAAGAGGTCCGTAGTCCCACGAGTTAGCAAGACCGCCGTAAATCTCGGAACCGGGGTATATAAATCCGCGGTTTTTGCACAACGCAACAATTTTGTCCATTGTTTTTTCTGAATTGTTCATTTCTTTTCTCCTAAAGTTTTATATGAATTTATTTTAACCTAAAATAGATTTGAATTTCTCTACCGATTTTTCGGTATCTATAGTTTTTATAATAACGTGCGTGTCATCCGTGCGACTTTCGACGGTAACAAGCGGAAAATCGGTTACCTTGAAATCGGAAACATTTTTATCACACTCAAATATTTCTGAAAATTCACCGTTGTTTTCCGTGAAATAATTCAAAAGCTCGGTTTTGAACTCTGCATAATTTATCACGTTATGAAAAGCAACGACGTCGTTTTCTTCAAGCAAAAGTCCGCTAAAGGCTTTTACAAGCTCCGGCAACATAGCAATCCCGACTTTGTCGTAAACACTTGAGACATAGGACAGCGAATCTCTGTAATTCATAAGAAAATCGCCGTATATTGGTGTAAGATATATCTCGTTCTTGTCTGAGTCGAGCATTGCGAGAACCGAAAACTCAAGCGCGTCTCCACTTTTTTGAGGAATTGTGAAAACCACTGACTTATGAAGTGCAATAGTATCATCTGTGTCGATTTGAGGTAAACCGAATTTTGCCACATTTATCTCGGAATTAAAAATTCCCATACAGATCACGACCATTAACAGTGAAAAAATCACAAGCCCTGCCGCAAAGGAGACAAGCATATCTTTAACCGAAATATTCACTTTATTCCCTCCTTGTGACAGTCATGATATTATAGTATATCACATATTTGCGATAATTTCAATACCTATTTGCCTGCTACGCTGATATTTTTTACAAGCGCGTCGGGCGCGGCGTATCCGCGGAAAAGTCCGCTGGGTCTTACTTGAAGATCATCCGAAAGTGCTTCAATATTTTTCAAAAGCTCGAAGAAGTTCCCCGCAATAGTGAACGACTTTACAAACTTACCCAGCTTGCCATTCTCAATTATAAATCCGCCACTTTCGATTGAAAAGTCTCCCGTAACTGCATTAGCGGCAGAAAAGCTCTTAAGCTCGGTGACGTAAATGCCGTTTTCGGCTTCTGCCAAAAGCTCGTCAAAGCTCTTATCTCCCTTATTTACAGATAGGAAATACGGAGCGATAGAAACAGGAGCGGCATAATTTCTCGCGGCATTACCTGTCGGTTCTGCCCCAAAGTGCTTAGCCATTGCAAGGTCATAAAAATAGGTCTTAAGAATTCCGTTTTCAATAACGTTCTTTTTGTAGGTCGCTACCCCCTCACCGTCGAAAGCGTTCTTTCCGCAAAGCTCATCCGAGAACGGATCGTCGGTGATAGTTACAATATCGGCGGCAACCTTGGTATCAAGCTTGCCCGCAAGCATGGAAAGCCCGAGCTTTACCTGCTTTGCCGAGAAGCAATCGCCAAATTCCGATAAAAAGGTGGCGAATTTTTTACCACTTAAAACGATGTTATATCTTCCGCTTGGAACACTGTCCGCGCCAAGCTTTGCGGTGGCTTTTTCAACCGCTTTTTTTACAGTTTCGTCTATTTTGTCGAATTTCTTTGCGATTTTTGACTCTCCGCTATCTTCTGTCTCCTCGCCGTTTGACACAACGGGATATGCATAGTAATTGACGTATCCGGCCGATTTGTGAAGCTCGAGTCCGTAAGAGTTGAACATATAGACTTCAGATGTTCCGGCACCTGCGCCACACTGAGTTCCGTCGACGACCAGTGTGTTCTCTTTATAGGTTTTGTCCTGAATTTCAAGGGCGATATTTTTAAGCTCGCCTGCCGACGGTGTCTTAAAATCCTCGCACGGTACGGCAGTATAATGCTTAGAGCCTTTGAAGATGATAGCTTCATCATCAGATTCAATATACTTAGCATTTTCCGCGGCTCTTAAAACCAGCCCTTCAAGCTCACCCTTTGTTATATATTCACACGAAGCCTGCCCGAATTTTCCGTCTACGATGCACCTGAATCCTATACCGATAGAATCACTGCTTGAAAATCCGCTTATCTCGTTTTTCAAGGCTTCGGTAGAGGTTTCGGAGGCTTTCGAATAATAAACGTCATATTCGCTTATTCCAGCGGCTTTTGCAGCCTCGGAAAGAATTTGTTTTATCTCAGAAAAATTCATATTTACTCCTCCTTATCTTCCACCCACAGTGATATTTGAGACTCTGATAAGAGGCTGACCGACATCGGTGGGAACAGATCCGCTGACAGATCCGCACATTCCCTGACCTCTTTCAAGATTCTGACCTACCATGTCGATAAGATTGAGTATTTCAGCGCCGTTGCCTATAAGAGAAGCGCCGCGCACAGGCTCGCATATTTCGCCGTTTCTAACAATATATCCCTCACTTACCGCGAAATTGAAATCGTTAGTAAGGGGATTTACAGAACCGCCGCCCATTTTCTTAGCGTAAATGCCGTATTCAATAGACTTTATGATATCCTCGTTTTTATCGGGACCGTTATCAATAAAAGTGTTTGTCATTCTTGACGTAGGCTCAAAAAGATAGCTCTGTCGGCGTCCGTTACCGGTAACGGGCAATCCCATTCTGCGCGAGCCGGGACGGTCTATCATATAATTTTTGAGTATGCCGTTTTCAATGAGTACGTTTCTCTTTGTGGGCGTTCCCTCGTCGTCGATATTGGTAGACCCCCATGCGCCGGGGATAGTTCCGTCATCAATTGCCGTTATCTTTTCGTTGGCTATCTTCTGCCCCAGCTTTCCGCACATTTTGGATGTTCCAATGCCAACGCACGTTGCCTCAAGCGAGTGGCCGCATGCCTCGTGAAAAATAACACCGCCGAAGCCGTTTTCGATAGCAACGGTCATTTTTCCCGCGGGACAATAGTCGGCGCGAAGATTTACAAGCGCGTGACGTGCCGCCTCGGCGCCAATATCCTCCGGCTTATAAATATCGAATATTTCAAGCCCCATTCCTCCGCCGGGACCGCACATTCCTGTTTGCTTTTCGCCATTTTGCGCGGCAATAGCGGTAACGTACATTCTGGTTCGTATATGCCTATCGGATGTGAAAAGCCCCTCGGTGTTAGCGATCCATATAGTATGGTCAACGCAAGCAAGAGTTCCCTGCGCCTGTTCAATAAGCTTATCATGCTTTTCCGCCGCATCACAACCGGCGCGAAGCAGGTCAATTTTTCGCCCCATGTCTGCCCCAACAGGCTCGATAACTACGGGGTGAATGTTTTGGAAAATTCGCTCGGTAAGATTTACAGACGCAATCTTTTTATCAAGCGAAATAACGTCGGCGACCTTTGCGGCACATGCGAGAAGCCCCTCACGGCTCACGTCGCACGTAGAAGCGTAAACCGTCTGCGTTCCGTAAAACGCACGGATTCCAACACCGCTTACAACGTTATCGTTTATTTTTTCTATTTTTCCGTCAATGAGGCTTATACTGTTGTTCCTTGTCAGCTCGCAGTATATTTCGGCAAAATCGGCGCCGCCGGACACTGCCTTCGCAAGCACCTCACCGGCTATTCTTCTGTCTATCATACAAGTTCTCCTTTGACTTCATTAGGCAAGAGAGAATAATTGAAGCTTCAGGGCTGGTTCGAATTATTCTCTCTTGCCTGGGATAATTTTATGCCATTCGGGATAAATTCATTCAGTCCTCGCAACGTTCACCGAGTATCTTGATGTATTTCTGATAGAAGCTCTCAAAATATCCGCCGTCCAGCGCTTCTCTTATCTTTTCGGTAAGCTCGTTGTAGAAATACAGGTTGTGAGCGACAGCCAGCTTCATTCCTACCGCTTCTTTAGCCTTTATAAGGTGTCTTACGTAAGCGCGGCTGTAATTACGGCACGCGGGACAACCGCACCCCTCGTCAAAGGGACGTGCGTCCTTCATATATTTCTCGTTAAGAAGATTGATCTTTCCGTTCCATGTAAAAAGATTACCGTGACGTGCGTTACGGCTGGGCATTACGCAATCAAAGAAATCCACGCCATAGTGTACAGCCTCGAGAATATTGCACGGAGTTCCGACACCCATGAGGTATCTGGGCTTATTCTCTGGCATATGGGGCTCAACCGCATCAATTATACGGTACATGTCCTCAGTCGATTCGCCTACCGCCAGCCCGCCTATGGCATAGCCGGGCAGGTCAAGCTCGGCTATATTTTTCATGTGTTCTATGCGAAGATCCTCGTATGTTCCGCCTTGATTTATACCGAAAAGAAGTTGATTTTTATTGATTGTTTCCGGCAAGGAGTTGAGGCGTTCCATTTCCGCCTTACATCTGACAAGCCATCTTGTGGTTCTCTCGCAAGACTTTTTTACGTAATCGTAAGGAGCAGGGTTTTCGGTGCATTCGTCAAAAGCCATAGCAATGGTTGACGCAAGGTTTGACTGTATCTGCATACTTTCCTCGGGTCCCATGAATATTCTCTTTCCGTCAACGTGAGACGCAAAGAGAACACCTTCCTCTGTTATTTTTCGAAGTGAGGAAAGCGAAAACACCTGAAATCCGCCGCTATCGGTAAGAATAGGACGTTTCCAGTTCATAAACTTATGAAGTCCGCCCATTTCGTGAATCAACTTATCGCCGGGGCGAATGTGAAGATGGTATGTGTTGGAAAGCTCGACCTGGCATTTCAAGTCAACAAGCTCTGTGGTGGTAACGCCGCCCTTTATCGCCGCGCACGTACCGACGTTCATGAAAACCGGAGTCTGTATATCTCCGTGTACGGTATGAAGCACGCCGCGGCGAGCGCGGCCGTCTTTGGTTTTAATTTCAAACAATTTTAGTTTCTCCTGAACTTATTATTTTCTTTCAAATTGATGGTCGAGATGATTTTTGCTTATCTCGATTGCAATGGGTCTTCCATGAGGACAAAAGGTTATATCTTGCAATTGCATAAGCTTGTCTACAAGCCACTCGATATGCTCCTTGGGATATTCTCTGCCCGCCTTTATTGCCGCCTTGCACGATGCCTGATAAAGCGCTCTTTCAAAAATTATATTTTTTGAAATTTCCACGCTTCCCGTTTCGTTTATTATTCTGTCGGCAAAGGTTATTATCATCTCGTCAATGGCGTTGACAGATATATTGTTTGGAAGCGCGCTCACAAGCACGGAATGCTTCTTGAATTCGAGCGCGAATCCAATCTTTTCTATTTCCTCGCGATAGCTCTCAAGCGCTTGTATCTCATCAGACGTAAGCATTACCTCTACGGGAATCATTATAAGCTGGGAATATGTTTCGGTCGCCGCAAGCTTGGCGCGAAGATCCTCAAATATGATACGTTCATGCGCGGCGTGTTTGTCTATGACCAACACTTTGTCTCCGTACTCAACAAAGAGATATGAGTTAAATGCCTCGCCAAGCAGTTTATAATCAACCTTGCTTACTCTGCGAGCAACAGTAGGCTCTTGGGCTTCTTTAGGTATTGGCTGTGTATTTGCCGTTTTTTCACTGCTCTGTGCTACATTTGCGGCATTTGACAATGTATTTTCGGCTTTTGACTCGTGTTTTACCGCCGATGTGGGCGCTTCTTCGGGATGCGGTGTTTTCTCATTGTGCGCAGGTGTTACCTGAACCTTTTGCGGAACATTATCGTTGCGTGCCGTTTGATACGGAGATTGAAGCGGGGGAACTGTGACAATAGGCGTATCAAGATCCCGAGCCGATGTCTGTACGTTAGGAGCATCCGAAAACGATATTTTTATATTCTCAAATGTTCTGCGCTCATCCTCTACTGCCACAAAAGCATTTGAGCGATTTTTAAATTCCGATTGCGGCTTTTTGCGCTCAAATTCAAGGGCAGGCTTTGTGATATCGTCCTCAAGCGCGTTCTTTACAGTATAGTATACTGCATCAAAGATTGGCTTTTCGTTGGAAAATTTAACCTCCAGCTTGGCGGGGTGAACGTTAACGTCTACTGAACGAGGACTTACGCCTATATCGAGCACACAGCATGGAAATCTTTCACTTGGGATATAAGAGCTATACGCTTGCTCAAGTGCAGCCGTAGCTGTCTTACTCTTAATAAAGCGCTTATTTATAAAGAAATTCTGGAAGTTACGGTTGGATTTAAAATTATCTGATCGACCTATATACCCCTTGACTTCAACGCCCTCGATTTCCGTGCAAACATGAATCAGCTTGCTCGCGAAATCGCGCCCGTATATCGAATATATAGCGCTTTTCAGCTCGCCGTCACCTGCGGTCTCAAATTTTACAGAACCGTCAACGATAAGCTTTATAGCGATAGACGGTTGAGAGAGGGCGATTTTTTCCACCCACACACTGACCGCCGCCGCCTCGGTAACGTCTCGCTTGAGAAATTTTCTTCTTGCGGGAACATTGGCGAACAGATTTTCAACGATAATTGTAGTTCCGGTGGCGCAAGCACGCTCGGTAAGCGCGATAATATTTCCCGCCTTTACCTCAAGCATTGCGCCGTATTCGGCATCGGCAGTTTTGGAAATAATGCGCATATCTGAGACCGAGGCGATAGCCGCAAGAGCCTCGCCGCGGAATCCCAGCGTCTCAACGCTTTCAAGATCCTCTGCCACCTTTATCTTACTGGTTGCGTGTCGGCGCACGGCAATGGGAAGGTCATCGGGCTCTATTCCGCATCCGTTATCGCAAACGCGGATAAAGGAAACTCCGCCGTTCTGAATTTCAACCGTAATTCTGGTAGCGCCGGCATCTATTGAATTTTCAAGCATTTCTTTTACAGCCGATGCGGGACGGTCAACAACCTCGCCCGCCGCGATCAGATTGGCTACGGCAAAAGACAAAACATTAATTTTTCCCATAAATTACACCTTATTCAATAAGTCTTTTTTTCAAATCATAAAGCAACATCATAGCCTCGTAAGGCGAAAGCGTATTGACGTCTATCGCACGAAGCTCCTGAATTATCTGTTCCTCTATGCAATCATCTATTGTGATAAGTGAGTCGTCCTTTTCTATCTCGTTGTCGGTGAGCGTAAGAGTTTTAGCGCTCTTTTCAACTACCGCGAGTATCTCTCGGGCACGCTTGATGACTTCATTCGGTACACCAGCGAGCTTTGCTACCTCAATACCGTAGCTGTCATCGGTAGAGCCGCGGACTATCTTACGCAAAAAAGTAATATTATCTCCGCGCTTTCTTGCCGCAATATTATAGTTTACAATACCGTCAAACTCATCTTCGAGGCTTGTAAGCTCGTGATAATGGGTAGCAAAAAGTGTTTTAGCACCTATTTTTTTACCCGAGGTATATTCAACAATAGCGCGTGCAATGCTCATTCCGTCAAATGTAGAGGTTCCTCTTCCCACCTCATCGTAAATAATAAGGCTTCGCTTGGTAGCGTTTTTGAGAATATAAGCCACCTCATTCATTTCCAGCATAAACGTGGACTGTCCCGAGGCAAGGTCGTCAGATGCGCCTACACGAGTAAACACCTTGTCCACGATACCGATTCTCGCGTCCTCGGCAGGAACGAAAGAGCCGATCTGTGCCATTATGGTAATAAGCGCCACCTGTCTCATATAGGTGGATTTACCCGCCATATTGGGACCTGTAATAAGCATAAGTCTGTTACGGTTTGTATCAAGATACACGTCGTTGGGAACGAAATATGAATCCTTCACAAACTGCTCGACTACGGGATGTCTTCCCTCTTTTATAGTTATTATGTCGCTCAAATCAATTTCGGGACACACATACTTGTTCTTAGAGGCAACCGTGGCAAGGCTGAGATACACGTCAACAAGCGACAGAAAAGCCGCCGTTTCCTGTATTCTCTCGCTGTTTTCGGCAACCACGGAACGAATCTGCTGGAATATCTCATATTCCAGTGAGCATATCTTATCGGTCGCTCCGAGAATAGTGGCTTCCATGTCCTTGAGCTCCTGCGTTATATAACGCTCGCAGTTGGAGAGAGTCTG
The DNA here is from genome assembly GCA_045660295.1 of Eubacteriales bacterium. Lineage (GTDB taxonomy): Bacteria > Bacillota > Clostridia > Oscillospirales > CAG-272 > RGIG8775. The sequence goes on along the minus strand of JAZRDN010000030.1, from coordinate 25,262 downwards.
CTTTCTTATGTATCTTTCGGGCACAAGGTCAATATAGGAGCGAGTAACCTCGATATAGTAACCGAAAACCTTATTGTAAGAGATTTTCAGATTTTTTATACCCGTTTTCTCTCGCTCGTCCTCTGCCGCCTTCTCTATCCATCCCTTACCGTCGTTCATGATCGTGCGGAGATAATCAACGTCACTGTTAAAGCCATCCTTGATCAGTCCGCCCTCACGAATTATAAACGGCGGTTCTTCAACAATTGCATCGTCAATGAGCTTGCGGATATCCTCAAGCATATCTATATTATTGTGTATTCTTACAAGCTCCTCGCTTTTACAGGTTTTAAGCAACCCTTTAAGCTCGGGAAGAATAGACACCGTTCCCGCGATAGCTCTGAGATCCTTGGCGTTTGCCGTTCCGTAAACGACCTTTGTAATAAGGCGTTCAAGGTCAAGCACGTTGTCAAGCAAAACGCCTATTTCCTCTCGGAGCATATAGTTGCCGTGAAGCTCGGACACCGCGCCCTGTCGTTTTAAAATATCTTTTACATTAAGGAGCGGATGTTCCACCCACTTGCGAAGAAGGCGCGCTCCGGGTGCTGTATGCGTTTTGTCCAAAACCCAAAGGAGAGAGCCTTTTTTGTCCTTGGAGCGCATCGCTTCAGTGAGTTCAAGATTTCTTCTGGTGTTTATATCAAGCTCCATATACTGACCGTCGTTATAAACGTTGAGCTTTTTGATATAGGAAATATCACATTTCTGCATTTCGCCTATGTAATCAAGGAGAGCCCCGACTGCGGACACTATGGCGTTGTTAGTCAGTATTTGAGCGCAAGTATCGTCATCAAATTGCTTTTTGACAAGCTCTCTCGCGCCATCAAGTTCAAAACGGTGAGGCTGATTGTCAAGCACCATTGCCTTGAGCCTGTCATTTATATAGTCTCCAAACCATGGGAGCTTTGGCGTGCTTACGTTAAGCACTATTTCGCAAGGAGAATACGTACCAAGCTCGTTTTTAAGTCTTGTTTCAAGGTTTACACTATCAAAGCAGGTAACGTATATCTCGGCAGTGGAAACGTCGGCAAAGCAAACTCCGCAGCTGTTTTCGCCTACGTAGACCGAGCAAAGGTAGTTGTTTTTAGTTTCGCTTAAGAGATTGCTTTCTATAAGTGTTCCGGGGGTTATGACTCTTATTACGTCGCGTTTTACAAGCCCCTTTGCGGTGGCGGGGTCTTCCATTTGTTCACAGATAGCGACACGGTAACCCTTTTCGATAAGCTTGCCGATATATCCCTCGGCGCTATGGAACGGAACACCGCACATGGGCGCCCTTTCCGCCTCTCCGCAATCGCGACCTGTAAGCGTAAGCTCAAGCTCGCGCGATGCTATTATAGCATCGTCAAAAAACATCTCATAGAAGTCTCCGAGACGGTAAAAAAGCAAATAGTCTTTATATTGATTCTTTATTTCAAAATACTGCTCCATCATCGGAGTCATAGCCGCATCTCCTTACGAAAAAGATTTTTGTTTTTCTTTAATGGCAACCGCCGCAAGTGGAGCAATTATGTGTACAATCACTCGGCATCTCACCTGTGATATTGAACATAATAGTCTGATTTACAGAATTCATAAGCTCATTCACAACGTTCTGCGCCTCGTTAAGTTCAATAAACGCAGGATGCTGAACTATGCTCTGATAAAGGTCATTGATGCGATTCTGTATAATATCAATGAAATGGGTATCCTTTTCGGGCTTTACAACTTCATTTTCAAGTGCTTTTTGCTGAACCTCGTATTCAACCATCATCTTTCCGAGATCGGGGCTCTCCTCGTACTGTTTTTTAGCAGCTTCGAGTCTCTTAAGTCTTTCGTCCTCTTTAAGTGTTTTTCCGAGAAGCTGTGCAATTTCAAAAATTTCCATGGTTATAATTTCCTTTCAAATTCATATTCTCTTTCCGTACAGTGCAAATGCCTCTGCTTTGGTTATTTCTACGTTTATAAACTGTCCTACATCGTTTTCTTTACCCTCAAAGAAAACGATCTTTGACTGCTCTGTGCGTCCGCTGTAAAGCTCGGAATTGGTCTTGCTTTCTCCGTCACAGAGCACTCTTAGCGTTTTGCCTACAAGAGGCATATTCTTTTCAAGGGCTATCTCATTCTGCACCGCGAGAAGTCGCTCAAAGCGGTTGTTTTGCGTTTTCTTAGGGATTTGGGCTTCCAATTCTGCGGCGGGAGTTCCCTTTCTCGGCGAGTAAATAAACGAATAAAGCATATCAAACTTGACCTTGCGAAGCATATCGAGGGTCATCTCAAATTCCACTTCGGTCTCTCCGGGGAATCCCACGATGATATCCGAGGTAATGGCTACGTCTGGCATCTTTTGACGCATATAGTCAACGATCGACATGTAATGCGCGGTATCATAATGGCGGTTCATAGCCTTAAGTACACGGTCGCTTCCCGATTGCATAGGCAGGTGAAAATGCTTTGCCATGTGTTCTTCCTCTGCCATTACGTCTATAAGCTTACGCGTCGCATCCTTGGGGTGACTCGTCATAAAATGTATCTTATAATCACCCTCGACCTGACACAACAGCTTGAGCAGATCGGCAAAGTCGCATCCGTCACCGTTGTCCTTGCCGTAAGAGTTTACATTTTGCCCCAAAAGCGTGATATCCTTATATCCCTCGGATACAAGCTGCTTGAATTCTTCAAGAATATCCTCTTTCCTGCGGCTGCGCTCACGACCTCTTACGTACGGCACTATGCAGTATGAGCAAAAGTTATTACAGCCATACATAACCGAAAGCCACGCCTTGTAGTTGCTTTCTCGAGTCACAGGAATCCCTTCGGCGACCATGTATTCAGCCTCCTCGGGGCAATACAGGCGCTTGCCTTTTTCAAGCTTATCCCAAAGAAGCTGGGGCATACGGTGTATTGACGATGTTCCGAAAACAAAGTCAACGTAAGGGTATTTGAATTTTATGTCATCCTTGCGGTGCTCTTGCGTGACCATACATCCGCAAACCGCGATAACAAGCTCGGGATTTTTTGTTTTTATGTGTTTATACTGCCCTATGGTCGACAACGCCTTAAGCTCGGCATGCTCGCGTATAGCACAAGTGTTTACGATAATGAAATCCGCGGCATCGGGAGTTTTAACAAGCTCATATCCCATAGCTACCGCCATACCCGCAAGCCGCTCACTATCCGCCTCGTTTTGCTGACAGCCAAACGTAAGCACAAACGCCTTGCGTTTGTGTCCGTTTGCTTTTTCATATTCGGCGTTCCAAACGCGAAGCCTGTCCGTAAACAGTTGTTGTTCTGCAACCTTTTCGGGCGGTAAAATGTTGGTTTTACTCATTTTATCTTCCTTATAAAAATATTTTAACTCAATATAATATTATACTATATAAACACTAAAATGTCAAGATTAAACCACGAAAGAATAGGGCTAAATTTTCGCAAAAAAAGCCGCCGTTGCTATGCAACGGCGGCAGTGTAAGTATTATTTAGTCAACATACTTAAGGAGAGTAGCGGTTGCTTCCTCTACGGGGAGAGAAACGGTAAATACAATCTTGGTGCTACCTTCTGCGGTAAGTTTGTCGATCTTATCAACAAGCTGCTCAAATTCCGCAACGTTGTTGTTACAGATCTTAAGCGCAGAGTCAACAAAGAGCTCTGTTACGTCGTGGTTGCTTGCGAGAATTCCGGCAATGAAGCCAGCCAAGGAGTGAGCGTCCTCGATATAGTATTCGTCCGTGTTTATCAATCTAGCCTGATACTTTATATCAAAGCGGAGCTTGGTTCCCTTTTCTATACACACTACGTCACCATGAGAAGCGTCAACCGCCTCGTTTACCATGCTAATAAGTGTCTTAGTCTTTCCCGTGCCTTTTACTCCGATAATCAATTTCAACATACTGGGATACCTCCGTTATTTTTTATCAACCAAATGGTGGTTTGGCTTTATTATACAATAAATTACGCGAAAAATCAATACCTTTTATGAAAAAATATTAAAATTTTCTCGATTATTTTATGCGTTTTTCGAGTTCAGCCTTTTCTGACTCGTATCCGGGCTTGCCGAGAAGCGCAAACATATTCTTCTTATACGCCTCAACACCGGGCTGATCAAAGGGATTTACTCCGAGAACGTAACCCGAGATAGCGCAAGCAAGCTCGAAGAAATAGATAAGATAGCCAAGAGAATGAGCGCTCTTATCCTCAACGTTGATAACGATGTTGGGAACGCCTCCGTCAACGTGAGCAAGGAGAGTTCCTTGCATAGCCGTTTTGTTTACTTTGTTAAGGTCCATGCCCGCGAGGAAGTTAAGTCCGTCAACGTTAGCCTCGTCATAAGGTATCTCAAGCTCAAATCCAGTCTTTTCTACGTTAAGAACAGTCTCGAAAATATTACGCATACCGTCCTGTATGTACTGACCGAGCGAATGAAGATCCGTGGAGAAGATAACCGATGATGGGTAGATACCTCTCTGGTCTTTACCCTCGCTCTCACCGTAAAGCTGCTTCCACCACTCGTTAAAGAGCTGATTTGAAGGCTCATATCCTACGAGTATTTCTGTAGTCTTACCCTTGCGGTAAAGGATATTTCTGAGAGCGGCATACTTGTAGCAATCGTTCTTTGCAATATCGTCGTCGGTATAAGCGTTAGCCGCGTCCTGCGCGCCCTTCATAAGCGAGTCGATATCGATGCCTGCAACCGCGATGGGAAGAAGTCCAACTGCGGTAAGCACGGAGAAGCGTCCGCCTACGTCATCAGGAACAACAAAAGTCTGATATCCTTTTTCGTCCGAGAACTTTTTAAGCGTTCCGCGAGCCTTATCGGTGGTTACGAAAATGCGCTCTCTTGCGCCCTCAACACCGTACTTCTTTTCAAGAAGCGCTCTGAACACTCTGAACGCAACGGCGGGCTCGGTGGTAGTACCCGACTTGGATATAACATTGATACAAACGTCCTTGCCCTCACAAATGGCGAGAAGCTCGGAAAGCGCCTCGGCGCTGATGTTGCAACCCGAGAAATAAATATCGGGCGTATCTTTTTTCATATTGTTATATACGGGAGACTTCACAAATTCGATAGCCGCACGGGCACCGAGATAAGAACCTCCGATACCGATTACGATAAACACGTCGCAGTTTTTCTTGATTTTCTCAGCGCTTGCCTTGATAGCATCAAACTCGGCTTTATCGTAATCAAAAGGCAGAGTTACCCAGCCAAGGAAATCGTTTCCGGGGCCGTTTTTGGCTCTAAGAAGATTATGAGCGGTGGTAATCATGGGCTGAATGTTATTTACTTCAGCGTCGGATATAAATTCTTTAACATAATTTTCATTGAGTTTTACTGACATATTTTTACCTCTTTAAATCTAATCCCATTTATATTACTACATTTTCGGAATTTTTTCAATAGCTTTTTGAAATTTTTTCGACTTTTTTTCATTTTATCAATATTTTGGCGAAAATTCTCCCCAAAATATCGCCGTATTTTATTTTTTCTATATTTTCGGTGGCGGTTATATTTACCTCTCCTACTGTTTTTTCGCCGTTTTTATACACAATCTTACCTGCTACATCACCTATTTTTACAGGCGCCACCAAAGCTTCTTCCAATTCAAGTGACGCCGTTATTTTACTCTCCTCGCCCTTGCCTACTATAACGTTAAATTCATCAACAGAGATGCCGCAGGTATCTTCAGTGCCTCCAACGACCTTGATTTCATTCAGCTTTTGTCCTGCCGCCGAGAAAAGCGAATAGTTGGCAAATCCGTAATCAAGGAGCTTTGTTGCCATGGCGTTGCGCTCATCACGTGTTTCAGCCCCCATAATAACGCAGATAAGGTGCATACCGTTACGCTTTGCGGTAGCGCTTACGCAGAATTTCGCTTTTGAAGTGGAGCCTGTTTTTAATCCCGTGGCACCGTTATAAAAGCGCACAAGGCGATTGGTATTTGTAAGACCGAACTCGCCGTTTCTAATAGTATCCATCCATATGGAGCTGTATTCAAGTATCTTTTCGTGCTTGATAAGCTCGCGCGACATAAGCGCTATATCGCGCGCCGAAGTCAGATGCTCACTAACGGTGTCATCAAGCCCGTTTGTGTTTTCAAAACGTGTATTTTTCATTCCAAGCTCCGCGGCGCGAGCGTTCATTTTTTGCACGAACGCCTCCTCGCTTCCCGCTACGTGCTCGGCAAGCGCTACCGCCGCGTCATTTGCCGAGGATATGATAACACTCTTTAAAAGATCCTCAGCGCTCATAGTTTCTCCTTCTTCAAGGAATATCTGGGAGCCGCCCATAGATGCGGCGTTAGCGCTTGCGCTTATCTGTTCGTCAAGCGCAAGCGAACCCGACTCTATGGCTTCCATGACGATAAGCAGAGTCATAATTTTAGTTACAGAAGCCGGCGGAAGCGGCTCGTCTGCGTTTTGCTCGTAAAGGACCGTACCGGTAACGGCATCCATTAGTATGGCGCTTCTGCAATCAATGTCAAGTGTCGCATTTGCATCTATCGCCCCAACCGACATTTCGGACGCAGTCGCGCCTATTGAACCGCAAAGCACCGCAAATATGAGAATGACCGACAAAATCTTTAATTTTTTCTCTGTTTTCATAGCTTTACCTTTCTTATGATTTTGGTAAAGTATATGCGCGGTGAAATAACGGTTATTACAAAATCAAAGCAATGGAGTTCAACTTCATTTAAGCTCGGTGATTTTGAAATTGTCAAAAATGGGACAACAGTTTCCTCCGTCATTGAATTTAAACGACGGATACACAGTTGTGGCAGAGGTAACGTCTACAAGAGCTTTTTCCGATTTTCCTATGTATTTTCCGTCAACGAATACATGCGCGCTGCACGCAAGCGTGTTGACGATCACGGTTACTTTATACTGCGTGCCGAGATTTATTGATATACTGTTTCTGTCATTCAGCTTGTTCGTAGCACCGCTTATCTTTATGGTGGATAGCTTAGAGCTTTTTTGAATGTATTTGAAGAAATAAGCGTGATTTGAGGAAGTATTCGCTACGTTTGTGCCGTTTCTGTAATTTGAAATAAGCGTGAACAGAGAGATTTCCATTCCCGCATCTCCCTCTTGGGACACTGTAAGATCAAACGAAACTGTATAAAACGGCATCGAGGCCAACTTGTATTGCTCAACGTCTATGTAGAAATAATTTACACCTGCCACAAGCGCTTTATCGCCGTCGGAATCCTTCCCCACTGTATATTGGTTAGGCGATACCACACTGAAACCCTCATATTCCGCGGCTTCTTCGTCTACAGATTTGTCGAAGGTAAGCATAAAGGACGGATTTGCCGATTCTGTCATTTTCACTTGAGCGCCACATTCGGTACATACGGTATAAAACGCGCCATCCGCCATAGTCCACTCAGCTGTCTCAGAAACTGTATGGGTGTGCGGAACCTCAAAATACGTAACACTGTGAATTTTAGTATACTCGCCGTCACATTTTTCTACCTTAACGGTGTGTTTTCCCTGTTCCAAAGAGGCAATTGGAACATTGTTGCGCCCAGCGGTCAGCGATAGAGTATTTACAAGAACGTTATCCGCGTATACGTTTAACACCGAGTCCGACACCGCGGAAACATCAAGATAGACTTTTCCGTAACAATTAACCTCAATAGAAACATACGAGCTGTTTTCGCTCATCAAAAACGCGCCTTCTGATATCAAAACGCCGTCCGAACAAGAAAAAACATTATCATTTCCGTTTTTTACAACGCAACTTTTATCAAAAATGTAGCCTTCTTTATCTACGTTTATTTTAACCGCCGTTCCGTAATGCTTTACACCGCCTACATCGGTATACGGTCTGGCTACGACGTAATATTCTTTTTCGCCGTTCAGGCTCACGTCAAATATTTCGAGCGCGGCAAAATATTCATATCCGTAATCTGAAGCATACACCGTCCTGTCATCGGCGAAAACGCTGTCAAATATAGCGGTTGAGGAGACATGCTTTTCGCTTTTGGACACGCCGTCCTCAAATACCTGGACGCTAAATCCCACCGCGGAATACCAAGGCATATCAACGCCGGCGATCAACCTTATTTTGTTTTCCAGATCGTGCTCCTGAAAAGCTACTATCTCTGCTGTACCTGATGAGGTTAGATTATAGATATTCGTGTCTCGCAGAAGCTCTTCGTTAATACTTATGCTTTCGCTGTCACAGTCAAACAAATAAAAGCTGTTATATGCAGTTGCGACGTGAGCAAGCGCCTCGATATCCTCACCGTGATATGCTACTCTGCCATTGATATAATATCTTAAAAGTCCCGTGTTGTCGTCATATATCACGGCGAGAGTTGTTTTCGCGTCAAGCACAAGTTTGTTCCCCTTGTTATCTGAAAGCTTTTTGTATTCTCCCGTTATGCTTTTGATTTCAAAAGCCATATCATCCGCGTTTACAAAAAGCAGATCGAGCACCGCACTGACCTCAGCGCTTGTTCTTGCAACTGAAATTAACGGAATATGCCCTTCTCCGTTATAGGCATCCGCATAGTTCGAAACCGCCTCGAACACGGTTACGTTGCCGCGTGTTTCGACCTTTTGGCTAACATCGATCTCAGATTCAGCAAAAACCGCAAATCCGCACATGGCAAAAAGCAACGCCACCAAAACCAACGTCATAAAAATTCTTTTCATTTCGAATCCTCTTTTGTTATTTTTTGACAGTTCACGCACAATAATACCATAAATAAGCCTTCGTGTCAACAAAATTCGACAAAATTATTTTTTTGAGCGTTTGATTTTTAATTTTTTCGTTTTCTTCTTTTTTATTAAAAGCACTTGAAAAAAACTAAAATTTGGTGTATAATATAATTTGAGTTTGTATATTCATTTTCAGGAGGATGTTTTTATGTCAAAAAAGAGGATAAACATAGGTATATTGGGATTTGGCTCTATGGGCAAGACTCATTCATACGCTATATCCAACTTTAAATTTTACATGAACGAGCTACCTTTTGATGCGAATATCGTCGGCGTTTGCACAACAAGTCTTGAAAAATCAACTGCAGTGTGCGAAAAGTACGGATTTGAGCTTGCCACCGCAAACGAGGACGACATTATAAATTCCCCAACCATTGACGCTATAGATATATGTACGCCGAATATTTATCACTACGACACGCTGAAAAAGGCTATTGCGGCAGGAAAGCATATTTACTGCGAAAAGCCATTATGTATTTCCTCGGCGCAAGCCTTCGAGATAGCGGAGCTGGCTAAAAAAAGCGGTAAAATTCATAATATCGTATTCAACAACCGATTTATTGCTCCCGTTCAGCGCGCAAAGCAGATAATCGACGAGGGCAAGCTCGGCAGAATACTTTCATTTAACGTATCTTATTTGCACAGCAGCGCCACTCTTACGAGCAAAAACGCCGGTTGGAAGCAAAACAAAGATATTTGCGGCGGTGGCGTTCTCTTTGACCTCGGTTCTCACGTTATCGACTTGATATATCATCTTTGCGGACGCTTTGACGAGGTAAACACCTTAACGCAAATAGCCTACAAGGAACGCGCGGGTATGGACGGAAATCCTTGGGCAACTAACGCCGACGAGGCTTTTTACATGCTTGCCAGACTTGAAAACGGCGCTTGCGGAACTATATCGGCAAGCAAGGTTGCGGTAGGCGCAAACGACGATATAGTTCTTGATATATACGGAGAAAAAGGCTCTCTCAAATTTTCGCTTATGGATTGCAACTGGCTTCATTTTTACGACAATTCAGCATCGGACAGCAGTCTCGGCGGGTACAAGGGATATACAAAAATAGAGTGTGTGGGACGGTATCCCGAGCCGCAAGGCGTGTTTCCCTCCCCCAAAGCAGCTTCGGGATGGTTACGCGGTCACGTTTCAAGCATGTATAATTTCTTAAACTCGATTTATTCGGGAGTACAGACCGCACCTGATTTTTGTGACGGTGCGTATGTTCAGTCTGTAATGGAAGCGGCTTACGCTTCCGCTGAAGAACGCCAATGGAAAAAGGTAAAATAAAATGAAAATAATAGGACTTACGGGACCAAGCGGCTCGGGAAAAGGCTTTTGTTATCCTTTTTTTGAAAAGCTCGATATTCCTTGCATAGACACCGATGACGTTTACCACAAGCTACTGATTCCACCGTCTGCTTGCGTTGATGAGCTTGTAAAAAATTTCGGTACGGAAATTCTAAAAAAAGACGGAACGGTTAACCGCAAGATATTGGCAAACATCGTTTTTTCGGACGAAAGCCACCGAAAGCTTGAACTGTTAAATCAAATAACCCACAAATACGTGCTCGATAAAACCATGAGCATGATTTCTGAATACAAAGAGGCCGGAAAACTTGCTGCTGTCATTGACGCTCCTCTGCTTTTTGAATCGGAAATTGACAAAGTATGCGATTTTACCGTGACGGTCATATCTGATGAAGACGTTCGTATAGAACGAATAATGAGCCGCGATTCTATCACCAGAGAGGCTGCCACTATGCGTATCCACGCGCAAAACTCGGATACTTTTTACACATCGAGGGCGACATACACGGTCACAAACAACTCCGACATAAAGGCGCTTGAGTTACAGCTCAAAGCGATACTTACAAATGAAAAATTATCTACCGATCGAAAGGATATTCCGTAATGAAAAATCTCACATACAAGAAAGAAAGCTTCTATGAAAAATTCGGCAAAAAGGACCTTGAAGCCGCTTTTGAATACGCAAAGGGCTACGCCGAATTTCTCGACGCCGCAAAAACTGAACGCGAAGCGGTAAAATACACTGTCAAAGAAGCGGAAAAGAGAGGCTTTGTTCCCTATTCCTTTGGAGACAAACCGGTGAAAGGCGGAAAATATTATTACAACAACAGAGGAAAGAATATATTCCTGTTCACTATAGGCAGCGAAGCTCTTGAAAACGGCTTCAGAATTTCCGCGGCGCATATTGATTCGCCCCGCATAGACCTTAAGCAGTGTCCTCTTTACGACGAAGGCGGAATGGGCTTTTTCAAGACTCATTATTACGGCGGAATAAGAAAATACCAATGGCTCACGCTTCCCCTTGCTCTCCACGGTGTAGTGGCAAAAAAGGACGGAAGCGTGGTTGACATAGTTATAGGAGAAAACGACAGCGATCCGATATTCTATATCAACGATCTTCTCCCTCATTTGAGTCAGGAGGATGACAAAAAGCCGCTTGGAAGTGCTGTTCCTGCCGAAAAGCTTAACGTTTTGGTTGGAAGCGTTCCTTTCGATGATGAGGAAGACAAAACAATAAAGCTCAACATCTTAAATATTCTTCACGAAAGCTATGGAATTGAGGAAAGTGATTTCCTTTCCGCGGAGCTTTCGGTTGTTCCCGCGCTTAAGGCTCGTGACATAGGGTTTGACCGCGCGCTTATCGGTGCTTACGGACACGATGACAGAGTTTGCGCTTATCCCGCTCTATCGGCTATTTTTGAGAACGCCGACTGTGAGCATTCGCTGATGTGTATTCTCGCTGACAAAGAAGAAACCGGAAGCGAGGGTAACACGGGTATGCAGGCTGATCTGTTCACCGACCTTATTGCAGACATTTCGGCTTCTCTCGGCGCAAACGTCTACAAGGTACGCGCAAACTCCAAGTGCCTCTCGGCGGACGTTTCGGCGGCTTACGACCCCAATTTTCCCGAGGTGTTTGAGAAGCAGAACTGCCCTCTAATTTCCCATGGCGCTATTCTCACAAAGTACACCGGAGCGCGCGGAAAAAGCAGTACTAACGACGCAAGCGCCGAATACATTGCTTGGCTTCGCTCGGTTATGGACAAGGACGGTGTTCTTTGGCAGACAGGCGAACTTGGTAAGGTTGACGTAGGTGGCGGCGGAACGGTAGCAAAATATATCGCAAAGCACAACATCGACACCATCGACCTTGGTGTTCCCGTTATCTCAATGCACGCCCCCTATGAGGTGGTCTCAAAGGTTGACGTTTACGAAACATACAGAGCGTTCTGCGCATTCTCCAAAAACTAATTTATCGTGAAAGGCAAAATCCAAATATGCTTGAAAAATTAAAATCGGCAGAAGAAAAATATATTGACATTGAAAATGAATTGGCAAAGCCCGATGTTTTTTCTAATCAAGAGGAATATACCCGCTTGATGAAGGAATACAAGAGTCTTACCCCCATAATCGAAAAATTCAGAGAATACAAAAAGGTCGAAAACGACATGAATGACGCGCGAGAAATGCTTGATGAGCAGCTTGACGCCGACATGCGTGAAATGGTAAGCGAAGAATACAAGACCTGCCAAAAGAACCTTGAGGTGCTTCTTGACGAGTTAAAGATACTACTTCTACCGCGTGACCCCAACGATGACAAAAACGTAATAGTGGAAATCCGCGCGGGCGCGGGAGGCGAGGAAGCGGCTCTGTTCGCGGCAGTGCTTTACAGAATGTATTCCATGTACGCCGAATCGGTTGGCTTCAAGACATCTGTTATGAACGCTAATGAAACCGAGCTTGGCGGATACAGAGAGATCTCCTTTGTTATTGAGGGCGACGGCGCATACTCGCGCTTCAAGTTTGAAAGCGGAGTTCACCGAGTTCAGCGAGTACCCGAAACCGAATCTCAAGGACGTATTCAGACCTCTACCGCCACCGTGGCGGTGCTTCCCGAGGTTGAGGACGTTGAGATCGAGATTAATCCCGCGGACCTTATTTTTGAGTCCTGCAAATCAAGCGGCGCCGGCGGTCAGCACATCAACAAGACCGAGTCCGCGGTAAGACTTACGCACAAGCCCACCGGCATCGTAATCGAGTGTCAGGAGGAGCGAAGCCAGTTCAAAAACAAGGACAAGGCGCTTAAAATGCTCCGAGCTAAACTCTACGACATCAAGCAGACCGAACAATCCGAAAAGATCGCGTCAGAGCGAAAGAGTCAGGTTGGCACGGGCGATCGAAGTGAGCGCATAAGAACCTACAACTATCCGCAAGGACGTGTTACTGACCACAGAATAGGCTTTACGCTTTACTCGCTTGAAAACTTCTTGAACGGAAATATAAGCGAAATGATAGATGCGCTTATCACAGCCGACACAGCAGAAAAATTAAAGAACAATTAAAGGGTAAAATTTTGAACACACAGATAGTAAAAACAGACGGCATATCACTTGACACAGAGGCGTTGTCACAAGCCGCTGAAATATTGCGCGACGGCGGGCTGGTGGTCTTCCCTACCGAGACTGTTTACGGTCTTGGCGGTGACGGCACAAATGCTGACGCGGCGAAAAAAATATACGCCGCCAAGGGCCGTCCGTCGGACAATCCGCTGATTATTCACATATCAGCGCCCGAGGACGCCGAACGATATGCGGTAACTAACGATACTTACTATAAGTTGGCAAAGACATTTATGCCCGGACCGCTTACGGTTATTCTCCCCAAAAAAGATACTATTCCTCTTTCTGTCACGGGGGGGCTTGACTCGGTGGCGGTAAGATGTCCGTCGCACCCCATCGCGAGACAGATAATAAGCGCGGCGGGAATACCTGTTGCCGCCCCGTCGGCTAACCTTTCAGGAAAGCCCTCGCCTACCTGTGCACGCCACGTAATTGACGACCTTAGCGGCAGAGTAGACATGATAATCGACGGCGGAAGCTGTGATATAGGTCTTGAATCGACTATAATAAAGCTTGACGGAAACTCAGCGACACTTCTTCGTCCCGGTGCAATCACCGCCGACGCGTTAAGATGCGTTTGTGCTTCTGTTGATATCGCCCCCGCGGTGCTTGAGCAGTTAAAGGAAAACGAGCGTCCGTTATCGCCGGGAATGAAATACAGACACTACGCGCCAAGCGTTCCGCTGATACTTATTGACGGAGATCGAGAAAACGTTACCGCTTTCCTTAAAAACGAACAAAAGCAAAAAAAGTGCGCTATTCTCTGCTACCACGAGGAAATGGCACTTCTTGAAAACAAAAACATAATAGATATAGGCAGATCGAGCGACCTTGAAACACAGGCGCAGACTCTTTTTACCGCTTTGAGAGATGCCGATGACCTTGGCGTTGACGTAATATACGCTCACCTGCCCGACAAAAGTGGAATAGGCTTGGCTCTTTACAACAGAATGATAAGAGCCGCCGCCCATACAGTAATCAAAGTTTAAAACATCGGAGGAAGAAATGGCAAGAAAAAAAGTTAAGGAAAAAGCCCCTATAGTTCATGCCCCTGCGCAAAAACAGCTTATTACCGACACTATCGAAAAAAACTACATGCCCTACGTAATGAGCGTTATTATTTCCCGAGCTATTCCCGAGATAGACGGTCTTAAGCCCGCCCACAGAAAGCTGCTCTACACAATGTACAAAATGGGACTGCTTACAGGTAACCGTACAAAGAGCGCAAACGTGGTAGGTCAGACCATGAAGTTAAACCCTCACGGAGATATGGCAATATACGAGACACTTGTGAGACTTACACGCGCGAACGAGGCTCTTTTGCACCCTCTTATCGACTCCAAGGGAAGCTTTGGTAAACAGTACTCCTCCGACATGAGCTTTGCCGCATCGAGATACACCGAGGTCAAGCTCGATACATTCTGCGCGGAGCTTTTCCGCGGTATTGACAAAAACGCGGTAGACTTTGTACCCAACTACGACAACACCATGCAGGAACCGGTTTTGCTTCCTGCCTCTTTCCCCAACATTCTCGTAACCCCTAACACGGGTATCGCGGTTGGTATGGCTTCTTCAATTTGCTCGTTTAACCTGGCAGAGATATGCGACGGTACGATAGCGCTTCTCCGAAACCCTAAGACAAACGTCGAAAAAATACTTGACATCGTAAAGGCTCCCGACTTCCCGGGCGGCGGTACTATTATTTACGACCGCGAGCAGATGAAGAATATTTATGAAACTGGTCAGGGGTCTGTCAAGATACGCGCAAGATACAATTATGACAAGAGCGCAAACTGTATAGACATCATTCAGATTCCCTACTCCACTTCAATAGAGCTTATTATGAAGCGAATTTCCGACCTTGTAAAGGAAGGAAAGCTCAAGGAAGTGGTTGACGTGCGAGACGAGATAGACCTTAGCGGATTCAAGCTTACTATAGACCTCCGCAAGGGCACGGATCCTGACAAGCTGATGAAAAAGCTGTACAAGCTCACACCTCTTGAGGACTCTTTCAAGTGTAATTTCAACATTCTTATAAATTCAGAGCCCAGACAGCTTGGCTTGATAGACATTCTCCACGAATGGATTCTGTTCAGAATGGAGTGCGTAAAGCGCGAGTTCAGATTTGATCTTGAAAAGAAAAACGACAAGCTTCACCTGCTTCTCGGTCTTGCCAAGATATACCTTGACATCGACAAGGCGATTAAAATTATCCGCAACACGGAAAAAGACTCCGACGTAACAGTAAACCTTATGAATGGCTTTGATATCGACCAGATCCAGGCTGAATACATAGCTGAAATAAAGTTGCGCTCACTTAACAAGGAGTATATTCTCAACAGAATAAACGAGATCGAGGGCTTGCAGGAAGAAATCGCAAAAATAGAGGAGCTTCTCGGAGACGACCTTAAGATAAAGGCTTACATTTCCAAACAGCTGACAGAAATAAAGAAAAAGCACGGTCAGCCCAGACGCTCGGAGCTTGAATATTCGTCAGACATCGAGGAATACGTAGAGGAAGAAGTGGTTGAGAACTTCCCCGTCAAGCTTTACATGACCAAAGAGGGATACTTCAAAAAGGTCGTGCTTGCTTCCCTCAAGGCAACCGATGAGCACAAGATGAAAGAGGGAGACGAAATCGTATATACCGAGGAAACCGACAACGTCTCCGAGATAATATTCTTCACCGACAGATGCCGAGTTTACAAAGCTAAGATTGCTGATTTTGAGTCTGTAAAGATATCGGCGATGGGCGCGTTTATCCCCGCCGAGCTTGGCATGGAAAACGGCGAAAAGCCCATTTTTATGAAGGTTCAGAATGAGTATCCCGAAAACGAGAATATGGTCTTCATTTTCGAAAACGGCAAGGGCGTAAGAGTCCCGATATCGGCTTACGACACCAAGGGTACACGCCGCAAGCTTCAAGGAGCGTATTCCGCGGTCTCTCCCATTGTGGCGGTCTTCTACGAAAAAGAGCCGTTTGAGATCATGATGATAAGCTCAGCTGACAGAGCGATAGTATTCAAATCGTCGCTTATCCCCGTAAAAACTACACGAAGCGCCGGCGGCGTAACGCTTATGACTCTCAAGAAAGACCAAAAGATAGTATCCGCAAGCGCGGATTTTGCCGAAAATTTCGGTGACACCAAGGGCTACAAAAAGCTCAAGCTCCCCGCTGTGGGAACTATTCTCTCATAAAGAAAGGAAATCGATATGCAGAATCCAACTAAAAGCCAAAAAATGAAGAAAACCATAGTGAGAATCGTTTGTCTCGCGCTTGCCGCGCTTATGGTACTCGGTACGGTTTACCTTACTATATCATTCATGATAGGATAACAAAAAACTCCCCAATCGGGGAGTTTTTTGTTAGATATTTACGGTAATCTACAGGCCTGCGTCAACAAGATGCTGATTATAGCCTTGCTTGACTATCGCATAATTGTTATTGTCATCAACGTCAACTATTGTGACCGAGGCATTTGCCGCCCACGGAGTAGAATTAAGCTCGGAAAAGGGCTTTCCGAGAAATTTGTTTGTCATTACTCTTATAGGACAGGCATGAGTGACGATAAGAACAGTTTTGCCTCTGTTTTCATCGATAATTTTATCGAAAGTCGGGGCGATGCGGTTATACACGTCGTAAAGACTTTCGCCGCTTGGACAATAGCAATTTACTATGTCGTTGTCCCACATAGACCTTTCGTATGGGTAACGCTCGTGTATCTCATCATACGTAAGCCCCTCAAATCCGCCGCCGTCTATCTCTCGCAGGTCTCGGGTTATTATAAACGGAATATTTCTGCCGCGCACGATAGGCTTGGCGGTCTGAACGACTCGCACAAGATTACTGCAGTAGGCTATGTCAATGTGAGTGTCTTTGAGGTATCTCGCGGTTTCTTCGGCTTGCTTTCGACCAAGCTCGGTAAGATTTATATTAGTGCTCGCCGCGTAAAAATGAGCGTAATTGCTCTCGCTCTGGGCGTGCCTTACAACAATAAGTCTCGTCATATCAAAGGAGCTTACAGCCCTGCTCAAGCAAAGCATCTTCCTGTTCCTCGGGCCATACCGAAGCCTGAACCTCGCCAATGTGCATCTTCTTCAAGAAGAACATGCAAAGTCTTGACTGACCAATACCGCCGCCGATAGAATAAGGAAGCTTCTTTTCGAAAATTGCTCTGTGGAACGGAAGCGACTTTCTGTCGTTACAGCCCGCTTCCTCAAGCTGTCTTTCAAGCGCGGTCTCGTCAACTCTGACACCCATGCTGGAGATTTCAAGACCAATGTCGAGCACGTCGAAATAAAGGAGAATATCGCAATTCATCGTCCAATCGTCATAGTCGGGAGAACGTCCGTCGTGCTTATTGCCCGACTTGAGCTTTCCGCCAATCTGCATAATGCAGACTGCGCCCTTTTCGCGTGAGATCGTGTGCTCTCGCTCTTTGCCCGTCATCGTTGGATACATATCCTCAAGCTCCTGCGTGGTGATGAAATAGATATCATCCGGAAGCGGATTTTTGGCATATGCTTCCGCAAGCGCGGGATATTCGTTTACCATATATTTCTCGGTGTTTTTGAGAGTGGTATAGATGCTTCTCACGGTAGTCTTGAGTGTTTCAAGTGTTCTCTGCTCCTTTGAGATCACCTTTTCCCAGTCCCACTGGTCAACGTAGATAGAGTGAATGGCATCGGTGTTTTCGTCTCGGCGTATCGCGTTCATGTCGGTATAAAGCCCCTCACCGATGTCAAAGCTGTACTTGCCGAGAGCGTATCTTTTCCACTTTGCAAGCGACTGAACGATCTGCACGTTCTTGCCCGTTTCCAAAAGGTCGAACTCAACAGGGCGCTCAACTCCGTTAAGCGTATCGTTAAGACCCGACTCGGGCGTTACGAAAAGCGGAGCGCTGACACGCACAAGATTGAGCGCGGCGGCAAGCTCTCTTTCGAAAAAGTCCTTGCAGGATTTGATTGCTCTTTGAGTTTCTTTGATATCAAGAATAGATCTGTACATAGTTATCCTCTTTAAAAATTACATTTTAACCATTATATGATACCACATATTTAGTAAAATTTCAAGACTGTTTTGTCAAATAATTAGGATTTCTTTTTTGAATTTGAAAATGATTCTCAAATCTGTTGACAAAAGCCTAAAAAAAAGATATAATAGTGGAAACGATCTTTTTTGAAAGGATTCAAAATGGCGCAAATTGAAGTAAAAAACGTAGCGCTTGGCTACGAAGGCAAAAACGTGGTTGAAAAGCTGAATTTCAGCATTGACCGAGGCGATTATCTCTGCATCGTAGGAGAAAACGGTTCGGGTAAAAGCACGCTTATAAAGGCCCTCACAGGACTGAAAAAGCCCAACGCGGGCGAAATTATAACCGGGGACGGCTTCTCGCTTAACGAGATAGGCTATCTTCCGCAACAAACCATCGTGCAAAAGGACTTTCCCGCCTCTGTGCGCGAGATAGTTCGCTCAGGGTGCATAGCGCGGTGCGGATTCCGTCCTTTTTACAGCAAAGAAGAAAAGGCGTTGGCTGATGAAAGCATGAGAAAGCTTGATATCCTTAATCTTGCGGGCAGATGCTACCGTGAGTTGTCGGGTGGTCAACAACAGCGTGTATTGCTTGCTCGCGCGCTTTGCGCTACAAAAAAGATGCTTCTCTTAGACGAGCCCGTGGCAGGTCTTGACCCATTGGTTACCGCCGAGATGTACGAGCTTATCGACTCACTTAATAAGGATGATGGCATAACTGTTATAATGGTTTCTCACGACATCGCGTCGGCGGTAAAATATGCGTCTAAAATACTGCACCTGAGCCGCCAACCCCTATTTTTCGGAACTACCGAGGAATACAAAAAAAGCCATATCGGCAGATTCTTTATGTCGGGAGGTGACGAGAAATGAATGTTTTTCATGAACTTGTTGACTATTTTTCCTTCCCTTTTGTGAGATATGCCTTTATCGTGGGAATACTTATCTCGCTTTGCTCGGCTTTGCTTGGCGTAACACTGGTGCTGAAAAGATATTCGTTTATAGGTGACGGACTTTCGCACGTTGCGTTCGGCGCACTTGCAATAGCTACAGTGCTTGACATTTCAAACAACATGCTTGTGGTAATGCCAATCACGGTCTTGGCGGCAATAATGCTTTTACGTATGGGACAGAACGCCAAAATAAAGGGCGATGCGGCAATTGCCATGATATCTGTCGGTGCGCTTGCAATTGGATATTTACTTCTTAACGTCTTTCCCTCGTCAGCAAACATTTCGGGCGACGTTTGCTCCACACTGTTTGGCTCTACGCTTATCCTTACGCTTTCAAAGATCGACGTGTGGGTGTGCGTTATTATGTCGCTGTTGGTTATAGCGGCTTACTGCCTTTTTTATAACAAGATATTCGCGGTTACATTTGACGAGAATTTCACACGCGGTGTCGGTGTTAAGACAGAGCTTTACAATCTGCTTATAGCAACAGTTACGGCGGTAGTTATTGTACTTGCAATGCGCCTTGTCGGCTCACTTCTTATTGCGGCGCTTATAATCTTTCCTGCTATTTCGGCAATGAGAGTATTCAAGAATTTCAAGCAGGTTGTTATTGCCTCGGCGATAATCTCGGTGAGCGCTTCTGCGATAGGACTTATCGTCTCGATTCTCTATTCCACGCCTGTGGGCGCTACGATAGTAGCGGTAGACATTGCGGTTTTCACCATATTCAGCGCAATTGGGGTGTTGATTAAAAGGAAATAATTTATAAAAACAGCACTGCTAAAAGCAGTGCTGTTTGAATTTCAAGCATTTATTAACTCAATGTTAAGTTCTTTGAGCGCGGGATATGCTTTTTTGAATATTTCATAATATTTGGAATAAGCCAAAGTATTTTCGGCGTTCGGTACGAGGGCGTCGTTCTCAAACACCGACTTTTCACAGCCCTCTTTAACTGTAGCATATACACCCGAAGCAACGCCCGCAAGGATAGCCGCGCCGAGAGCGCAACTCTCGGTAGACGAGCTTGTGCAAGTCTCGGTACCGAAAACGTCCGTCAGCATGTTACGCCACAGTACGCTTTTGGCTCCTCCGCCGCAAAGCACGGTTTTGTCTGGGTTAACTCCGACTTCAGCAAAAATTTCAAGGCAATCCTTAAGTGAAAAGCTTACACCTTCCATTACCGCGCGAAGCATATCGTTTCTGGTGTTAGCTCCACCAAGACCGAGAAAGGCTCCTCTGGCGTAAGGGTCAAGATGCGGTGTGCGCTCCCCCATAAGATAAGGCAAATACATTACTCCATTTGAGCCTACCGGAATATCCGAAGCAATTTTATCAATTACAGCATAGCTCGAAGCGCCGCTTTTCTTAGCGTTGTCGGAAATATCTACGCAAAGGTTATCCTTTATCCATTTAAGCGAAAGTCCAGCCGCTTGAGTAACACCCATAACGTGCCACTGGTCGGGAACGGCACTGCAGAACGTATGTATTCTTCCCTTTGAGTCTATCTTTATTTCGTCTGTGGGGGCGAAAACAACTCCGCTTGTGCCTATTGTGGCAAATGCATCGCCGTCCTCAACCACGCCGCAACCGACCGCCGCCGAAGCGTTATCTCCCGCCCCAGCCGCTACGGGACAAGGTGTGGAAAGACCGATTTTATCTGCCATTTCCTCGGTAATATTACCGCAATCAAAGCAAGAGTCGCAAAGCGTGGGAAGAATAGACATATCTATGTTCAGCGCACCGCAGATCTCTTTTGACCAACACCGGTTTTTGATATCAAGAAGCTGAGTTCCCGATGCGTCTGAATAGTCCATATAGAGCGTTCCTGTAAGGCAATATCTCACATAATCCTTGGGCAAGAGCATATGCTTACATTTGGCGTAGATGTCAGGTTCGTTGTTCTTCACCCACATAAGCTTGGATGCCGTAAAGCCCGTAAGAGCAGGTGAACAGGTTATCTCAAAAAGTCTGTCTTTTCCTACCTTTTCGGTTATCTCATCACATTCCTTAACTGTACGCTGGTCGCACCAGATTATGGAACGGCGCAAGGGCTTCATGCTTTCGTCAAGCATAACGAGTCCGTGCATCTGCCCTGAAACGCCTATGCCTGCGACAACTTTATCGGGGAGCGCTTTTATAACCTCGGCAAGCCCTGTTATTGCGGCGTTAGCCCAGTCCTCGGGTTCTTGCTCTGCCCAACCGTTATGTGGCTGATAGAGCGGATATTCCTCGGAATGCTCTGCGAGCACGTTACCGCAGGTATCAAACGCAACCACCTTGGTGGCCGATGTACCGACATCGACCCCTATAAGACAAATGTTATCCATAATCATACCTCAATCAAACATTACCGCATTGAGTATGTTTTCAAGATACTCCTGACGTCCCGACTCAACAACGTCAACCACCTCACCGCGCTCAAGGGCGTATTTTTCAAGCGATTCAAGCGTAGCCTTTCCTGAAAGAATATCAGCGCCGATGCCACTGTTATAGCTCTTATAACGATCGATGCGGAAATTATCGATTCTGCCGTCCTCGATTATCTTCATGGCAGCACGGAAACCAAACGCGAACGCGTCAATACCTGCGATATAAGCATATGCAACATCCTCAGGCCTAAACGAGCCACGGCGAGCCTTTGCGTCAAAGTTAAGACCGCCGTTTGTAAAGCCGCCGGCACGAAGAACTTCGAGCATGCAAAGGGTTGTATCGTACACGTTAGTCGGGAACTGGTCTGTATCCCAACCAAGGAGCATATCGCCTTGATTTGCGTCTATTGAACCAAACGCACCGTTGATGCGTGCGGTAGCCAGCTCGTGCTCAAAGGTGTGTGTTGCGAGAGTTGCGTGGTTAGCCTCGATATTAAGCTTAAAATCGTCTTGAAGCCCGTACTTGTTGAGGAAACCCAATACGGTAGCGGAGTCGAAGTCGTACTGGTGCTTGGTGGGCTCCTTGGGCTTGGGTTCAACGTAGAAATCTCCCTTAAAGCCTATCTTTCGTCCGTAGTCACGAGCCATTGTCATAAGTCTCGCAAGGTTGTCAAGCTCGATTTTCATGTCTGTATTAAGAAGTGTTTCATATCCTTCTCGTCCGCCCCAGAACACGTAACCGTTACCGCCGAACTTTACGGTAAGCTCAAGTGCCTTCTTTATCTGCGCCGCCGCAAATGCGAAAACATCAGCATAAGGAGAGGTTCCCGCGCCATGCATATAACGAGGATGGTTGAAGCAGTTTGCCGTACCCCAAAGGAGCTTTTTGTCATTTTCATCCATAAGTCCCTTGATGATATCGCTGATGTGGTCAAGATTTTTATTGCTTTCAGCAAGAGTCTTGCCCTCGGGAGCAATATCTCTGTCATGGAAGCAGAAATAATCTACAGAGAGCTTGTTCATAAGCTCAAAAGCGGCGTAAGCCTTGTTTTCATAGACCTGCATCGGCGTTGCGCCACCAAAGGTCTTGTCGGTTGTACCGCGCCCAAACATATCTGTTCCATCTCCGCACATTGTGTGCCAATAGGAAAGCGCGAATTTGAGATGGTCTCTCATCTTCTTGCCCGCGATAACCTCATCGGGATTGTAATATCGGAACGCCATGGGATTCTTGGACTTTTTGCCTTCGTATTCAACTTTGGGAACGTTTGTAAAAAACTCTTTCATTGTTCTATTCTCCTTTGATAATATTTTCTCATACCATAAACACAGTCAATTTTTATTGATATGTAAGCACAAAACCACTGTACTTCAATTACATTATAATTTATTTTCCGCAACAAATCTCGCCATTTAAAGGACAATATATAGACATTTTTTAGCGTGCTTGACAAGCAAAAAGCTCCCCGATTGGGGAGCTTTTTCATTACACAAACAAAGGAACGATTTCCTGGTTGTCTACATTTACAAGTCCAAGGGTTGTCATTTTTAAATGAGGAATGACCGAAAGAGCAACAAAAGACATATTCATAAATGGGTTAATTCCATGCGCTATGCCCAATTTACCAACACACTCGTTTAATTGCGCGTTTTTGCTTGCCACCTCAACAGCCGTCATGTCAGACATTAGTCCACCAATCGGCAACGGCAATTCGCAAATTATTTTTCCGTCATCTACCACAATGCAGCCTCCACCCAGTTCGCGGATGCGATTAGCGGCAAACGCCATGTCGCTTTCGTTAGTTCCTATAACTATAAGATTGTGTGAATCGTGGGAAACAGAGGATGCTATCGCTCCTTTTTTCATACCAATACCGGTTATAAAGCCAAGTCCGATATTTCCCGATTTGCCGTAGCGCTCGACAACCGCCAGTTTTAATATATCTTTATCGATGTCGATGCCGTTGCCATTGAAAAAATCAATATCAGCGACAATCTCATCACTTATCAGTGTTCCGGGCATGACCTTTATAACTCTGCATTTGTTGCTTTGAGGAGAAAGCATAAAGTCATTCTCTGTCAAAGTCTTAAGCTCAAACGAGCCGCGAATCTTTTGAGTAAGCGTATCACAAATCACAGGGGCGGAAAACGCCGTTACCTTTTGGTCGCAAACCACCTTTTTACCATTTTTGTATACGTCTTTTACAGTAACGTTATTTAAATCTTCGAGGACAATGAGATCGGCAATGTATCCGGGCGAAACAGCGCCAATATTTTTCAAACCGAAATATGAAGCAGCCTGAATAGTTGCCATTCGAATACCCACAAGAGGAGAGTTGCCCGCCTGTACGGATTCGCGTATGATACTGTTTATGTGACCTTTTTCAAGTATATCATCGGCGTGGTAATCATCTGTAACAAGCATGCATCGGCGGCTCCAAGGCTCTTTAAACAACGGCAGAAGCTTTTCGAGATCGCGTGCGGCACTTCCCCGTCTTATCATGACAAACTGCCCTTTTCTGATTCTTTCGCAAGCTTCCTCGACGGAGCTGCACTCGTGATCGTCAAATATTCCCGCGGAAATATATTTGTCAAGCGCCTTTCCCGAAAGCAAAGGGGCGTGGCCGTTCACTATTTTTCCAAGAGCAAGACTATCGTTTATCTTACGCAGTACGCTCTCGTTGCCACAAAGGACTCCCGGATAATTCATCATTTCTCCAAGTCCTATAACACGCACGTGATTATAAAGCGGATTCAGATCCTCAGCTTCGAGAACCGCGCCCGACTCATCAAAGCCGCTTGCGGGCACACAGGAAGGCAGAACCATATAAACAGTCATCGGTAAGCTCTCGCTGGCTTGAAGCATATATTCAAGGCCGTCAGTACCGCACACATTTGCTATCTCGTGGGGATCGGCAACGATTGCCGTCGTTCCGCAAGCCACGCAAACACGCGCGAGCTCGCTTGGGGCAAGCATTGTGCTTTCAATATGAATATGACCGTCTATAAACCCGGGACATATATATTTTCCCGAAACGTCCTCAATGATGTCGGCATCCACGTCGGTATAATCCCCTACACCGATTATCTTACCGTCCTCAATCAAAACGTTGGCTTTTTCAAGCTCGTCGGTGAACACGTTTACAACCAAGCCGTTTTTCAAAAGTGTTTTCATTCCTTACCTCCGTATATTGT
Source organism: Eubacteriales bacterium (assembly GCA_045660295.1). GTDB lineage: Bacteria > Bacillota > Clostridia > Oscillospirales > CAG-272 > RGIG8775. Next base: position 539 of record JAZRDN010000030.1, on the reverse strand, counting down.
TAGCGCCGCAAATACAGTGTCTCCGCATTTGTGATTACAGTATACCACAAAAAACAATTTTTGTAAAGATAAATTTATTTTATGCATATTATGGGAAAAGAAGCATTCGCTTCGCGAATATAAAGCAGAAGCCTTGCGACTTCCATGAACCGCTCGCTACACTCGTATGAAGCGAAGCGCACACTAACCTCTCCGTGAGCCGAAGGCTCGCTTCATAGGGCGAAGCCCTGCTTCACGAGTTGCTTCGCAACTCGCTTCATGCACCGCAGGTGCGCTTCATTTCCAAAACGAAAAGCACCCCGTTGGGGTGCTTCGTTTTGGAGGCGCCACCCGGAATCGGACCGGGGATAGAGGTGTTGCAGACCTTTGCCTTACCGCTTGGCCATGGCGCCATTTTCTTTTTATAAAATTTTACGGGCACGGGAATTTTTATTTTCCGTGCCCGTTTCTTTTTGGAGCGGATTACGGGGCTCGAACCCGCCACCTCGACCTTGGCAAGGTCGCGCTCTACCAAATGAGCTAAATCCGCATTTTTGGTG